>JAFQUH010000037.1 GCA_017408635.1 Ruminiclostridium sp.
TGACGAAGTAAGCAAAAATGCTTTTAGAGAGCCGTTTAAGGCTCTCTAAAACTTTTATATCACTATTTCGTGTATATCCACAAATTCGTTACAAGTTACCAGCATTTTTGCGGTGCGTGAGTTTGTCTTCAGTCTGAGGCGGATCTGAAAAGGTCCGCCTGTTGTTTTGTTTAAACAGAGAGGGGAGTTAAAATTTGCAAAATAAAATTTACAATTCTGTCACAAATTCCGGTTGAAATAATCACGTTAATGTGATATACTATATTAGAATAGGCGTTTTATATTCTGAAAACAATAAATTACAAGAGAAAGGATTTTAATAAATGAAAAAGAACAGACTTTTATCAGCGGCTCTGGCTTTAGCCGTTACCTTTTCTATAGCAGGCTGTCAGGAGGCTACAACCAGCTCCGGCACCTCCCAGGGCGGCACCTCTTCCGTTACCGAAAACAGTAGCGTAACCGAAAGCGGAAAGGAAAACAGCGATACTGCAAGCAGTAATACCGAAAGCACGGATACAAGCTCCGCTGAAACCACCACCGAAAACAAGGGCGGCAACGATAAGCCGGTAGGCGTTGACGGTGTTGTTACAAACGGTCAGGTTGCAGTTACAATCGATGGTCACAGATGGGGTATCTCCCTCTACGGCGGCGGCACAGGTGAAAACTACGCCAAGTACCTTAACGAATTCAAGGAAAAGGTAGGCTCCAACGTCAACGTATTCAATATGGTAGTACCTACCGCCTCTGCCTTCTATCTGCCCGCAGGCTATGAGGAATACAATGCCAGCCACAGAGATTCTATAAACAGCATTGCAAACAATCTTGTGAACGTAATCAATATCGACGGCTATGCGGCGCTCGAAGCAAAGACAGACGAATATATCTATACAAGAACAGACCACCACTGGATGCCCCTGGGCGCATACTATGCGGCAAAGGCATTCTGCGACGTGGCTATGGTACCTGTAAAGGAATTATCCACCTATGAGCCTGTAGACGTAGAGGGCTTTGTAGGTACTATGTATGCCTTTACAGAATATGACGAGCAGATAAAGAACGATCCCGAAACCTTCAGATACTATATCCCTTCAACCGATTATACTGTCACCTACTACAAGACAGACTTTACTATTGACGAGGATGTAAAGTTTTATACCAGTATTTTCGTTGAGCAGCCTGCCAGCGGTGCATATTCCACCTTTATGGGCGGCGACCAGAAGATAGTAAAGATCGAAACCGAAAACAAGAACGGCAGAAAGCTCTGCGTATTCAAGGACAGCTACGGCAATGCAGAGATTCCCTTCTATATCGACTCCTTCCAGGAAATCTACGTATGCGACGTAAGATATTTTGACGTATACGCTCCCGACTTTGTAAAGGACAACGGCATTACAGACGTTCTCTTTACAATGTGCACCTTCTCCGCAGTAGGTGAAAATGCGGAAGGAATCAAGAACAATCTCCTGACACAGTAAGGACTTTATCCGAAAGGAAAATAAATGAAAAAGACAAAAATTATAGCTATCGGTATTATTCTGTCTATGCTTTTATGCGGATGCTCTGGAACTGAAGGCGGCGGTGTAGCCACTATGCCCTCTGTGAATTATGACAGCAACGTTTCTGAAGCGCCCGAAAGCTCTGATGAGGAATCGGAGGGAATTTCCGAAGAGGAAAGTAGTGAGGAGGAAAGCAGCGAAGAAGAAACCTCTGCTCCCGAAACCACCACAACTGAAACCACTACCGAAACTACTACCGAAGCTACCACCACCGAAACAGTTACAGACGCTCCCGAAAGCAGTTCGGAAAGTACCGAAGCTCCGCCACCTGTAAAGCCTGATATCAACAGCTACCGTCAGATAGGTCAGAACGGTATTCTTGTAGCGGGTATCAACGATCACTACTGGGGAATTATGTTTTACGGCGGTACCTACGGCTACTGCGACCAGTATATATACGACGTTAAGGAATTCCAGGCGGCTCTGCCCCAGGTAAGCGTTTATTCTATGGTAATTCCCACCTCGGTGGATTTCTACAATCCTCCCGAATATGCAGGTCATACCGCATTACAGAAGGACAAGATAGAATATATCGAAAAGGAGCTTACAAAGGCGGGTATTACTAATATCAGCGTTTATAACGTACTGGAAAAACACAAGAACGAGCAGATATATGCCCGTACCGACCACCATTGGATGCCCCTTGGCGCATACTATGCGGCAAAGGAGTTCTGCGACAGTCAGAGACTGAAGATATCCGACTTATCAAAGTACCGCAAGGCTACCTACGGCGGTTACGTGGGCTCGATGTACTACTATTCGCAGGACTACAACCTGTACAACGATCCCGAGGAATATGATGTGTATTATTCTCCCAACGAGGATAAGCTCACCACCACCTATTATAACAGATATTACGATAACGGCTATGAAAGTAACCTCTTTGTGTGTAACGACGCCAGCTACTATTATCTGTCCTTTTTAGGCAGCGACGATCTTATCGCCCACGTAAAGACGGACGTAAAGAACGGCAGAAATCTCGTTGTGGTAAAGGAAAGCTACGGCAACGCCCTTATCCCCTTCCTGACGGAAGCCTTTGAAAATATCTACGTGATAGACCTTCGCTACTGTGAAAAGAACGTAGTGAAATTCTGCAAGGAGGTAGACGCCACCGACCTGCTTTTCGCAAACTGCGCTTATACCGTCGCAGGCGGAAACTGTGAATACTTCTCCTATATAAGAACAAAACAGTAAAGGAGCAAAAAATGAAGGAACTCCAGTATCCCTTTGATGCGGGATATATCTTGAAAAAGAAGAAATCAATAAAGAAGCAGTTACTTGCTGACAATATGCCGAGGGTGGAAAAGAAGATAGCCATTTTAGGCGGCTCTACCACCAACGATATAAGGGATATAACGGAATTATTCCTGCTTGACTACGGCATAAAGCCACAGTTTTATATGTCGGAATATAACCGCTACTGGCAGGATGCGGTATTTGAAAATCCCGAGCTTCAGGAGTTTGCTCCCGATATTATCTTTATCCACACCACAAACAGAAATATTATAAAATATCCCGACGTTACCTGCACAAAGGAAGAGGCGGACGCTATTTTCAAGGACCAGCTCTCCCATTTTGAAACAATGTGGAAGGCGATAGCGGACAGATATCATTGCCCCGTTATTCAGAACAACTTTGAACAGCCCTACTTCAGACTGATGGGTAACCGTGATTGCTTCGACTACAGAGGCAGAGTGAATTTTATAAACAGGCTCAATATGGCGTTTGCCGATTATGCCGAGTCACATGAAGGCTTTTATATAAACGATATAAATTACTTAAGCGCCTGCTACGGCATAGACAGATGGAGCGAGCCTGCCGCATGGCATATGTACAAGTACGCTATGTGTATTCCTGCGATACCCGATTTTGCCTTCAATCTTGCGGGCATTATAAAGTCGGTATTCGGCAAGAACAGAAAATCCCTGGTACTGGACCTTGACAATACCCTCTGGGGCGGCGTTGTAGGTGACGATGGGGTTGACGGAATAGAAATCGGTCAGGAAACCCATATGGGACAGGTGTACAGCGAATTCCAGAAATATCTGGCACTGGTAAAGAACACCGGCGTTATGCTCACCGTCTGCAGTAAGAATGAGGAAGAGAACGCCATTGCGGGACTCAAGCACCCCGAGGGTAGCTTAAAGCCTGAGGATTTTATCGTTATAAAGGCTAACTGGGACAACAAGGACAGAAATATTGAGGCTATCGCAAACGAGCTTAATATCGGTCTTGACGCTCTGGTATTTTTAGACGATAACCCTGCCGAGCGTGCTATAGTTTCCTCCCAGCTTCCTATGGTGGCAGTACCCGAAATGACTGCGCCCGAGGATTATATAAGAACGGTAGACCGCTCTCACTTCTTTGAGATAACCTCTTTTTCAGGGGATGACTTAAAGAGAAACGAGATGTATAAGAAAAACGCCGAGCGTGCCGCTATGCAGTCGCAGTTTGCGGATTACGGCGAATATCTGACAAGCCTGGATATGGTGGGCGTTATCGACGATTTTCTGCCTATTTATCTGCCGAGAATAACCCAGCTTACAAATAAGAGCAACCAGTTCAATCTTACCACAAGACGCTTTACCACCTCGGAAATGGAAGCGGTTTTTGCGGATGATGGCTATATAAGACTCTATGGCAAGCTGACCGACAAATTCGGTGATAACGGTATCGTATCGGTGGTTATCGGTAAAATAAACGGAGATACCCTTGACGTTATTCTGTGGCTTATGAGCTGCAGAGTATTAAAGCGTGATATGGAATATGCTATGCTTGATAATCTTGTAGAAAGAGCGGCACAGAAGGGTATCAGAGAAATAAAGGGCTATTATTATCCCACGGCTAAAAACAAGATGGTAAAGGAGCTGTATGCGGATTTCGGCTTTACTAAAATAAGCGAGGACGAAGAGGGCAATACGGTATGGAGTCTTGAAACGGCAGGATATAAAAATAAAAATAACTATATAAAGGTTGAAAGGAATAAGGAAAATGACTGAACAGGAAATCTACGACAGACTTAACGAGGTATTCAGAGATGTATTCGATGAGGATGATATTGAGGTATTTGCAGATACCACGGCAGATGATATCGAGGACTGGGACAGCCTTGCACATATCAATCTTATCGCCGCAGTAGAGGACGAATTCGGCGTGCGCTTCAAGATGGGCGAGGTTTCATCCATGAAGAACGTAGGCGAAATGGTGGAGATCATCAAGGAAAGAGCATAGCACCTTCGGTGCAGTGATATCGAAGCTTTTAGCTTCGGTGATATCAAAGCCTTTGGCTTTGGTGATATTCCGACTTCGTCGGAGTGATATATCGTGCCTTGCACGATGTTGTGGTATCAATTGCCGAAGGCAATTGATAGATTATAAAAAGCGTTCAGAAAATCTGAACGCCTTTTGTGTTTGTCGGCGTGCCGCCGCTCTCAGTTCCCGCCTTTAAATATGTTTGCGGTCGGCGTAACCTCGTTAACGGCGGGGATAAACATTTGTGGTTGATGTAGTTTGACGGCGAGCCATTGCCCTAAAGGGCGCCGCAGTATTTCATACTGCTGCCGCGGGCAATTCCGCCTTCGGCGGCGGGGCGTCCGGGAGGTCGCCCCCTACA
>JAFQUH010000038.1 GCA_017408635.1 Ruminiclostridium sp.
GCACAGCTCCCAGAACGAGCAGGATTCCCGCCATTACGCTATCGGTGCAAAGGTGCCTATGTTAGAGCCCTCCGACTCCGCTGAATGTAAGGAATATACAAAGCTCGCCTACGAGATCTCCGAGCAGTTTGATACTCCCGTAATTTTAAGACTTACAACAAGAGTAAGCCACTCCCAGTCTACAGTTGAAGAATGCGACAGAGTAGAAAAGGCTCTGCCCGAATATAAAAAGGATATTGCAAAGTACGTAATGGTACCTGCAAACGCTATCAAAAAGCACGTTGTAGTAGAAGAAAGAACTCTGAAGCTCACAGAATATGCAGAAAATTCAGGCATCAACACAGTTGAGATGAACAGCGACGAGATAGGCGTTATCACATCAGGTATCTGCTATCAGTTTGCAAAGGAAGCTCTCGGCGACAAGGCAAGCTATTTAAAGCTTGGTATGGTAAATCCCCTTCCCGTAAAGCTCATCAAGGAATTTGCCGCTAAGGTAAAGACCTTATACGTTATCGAGGAGCTTGACGACGTTATCGAAACCCATTGCCGCAAGAACGGTATTGAGGTAAAGGGTAAGGAATTATTCACACTTCAGGGCGAATATTTCCAGAGCAAGATTAAGCAGGTGATCTTAAACGAGGCTGACGAATTTACAGTTCTTGACGAGGCTATTCCCGTTCGTCCTCCCGTACTCTGTGCAGGATGTCCCCACAGAGGAGTATTCTACATATTAAAGAAGCTGGGCGTTATGGTAAGCGGCGATATCGGTTGCTATACTTTAGGCTCTGCCGCTCCTCTTTCAGCAATTGATACTACCGTATGTATGGGTGCGTCTGTAAGCGGTCTGCACGGCTTCAACAAGGGCAGAAAGGGCGAATTTGAGGGCAAGTCTGTAGCGGTTATCGGTGACAGTACCTTTATCCACAGCGGTGTTACAGGTCTTATCAATATAGCATATAACAGAAGTAATTCTACAGTCCTTATCCTTGATAACAGTATCACAGGTATGACTGGACATCAGAACAACCCCGCAAACGGAATGAACATCTACGGTGATCCTGCGGCGGCAGTAAATCTCGAAGCACTTGCAAAGGCAGTAGGTATAAACAGCGTAAGAGTAATTGATCCCAACAACCTTGCTGAAACTGAAAGCGTAATCAAGGAAGAGCTTGCAAAGGATGAGCCTTCGGTAATTATTGCCCGTCGTCCCTGCGCACTTCTCAAGACTGTCAAGCATAAGGCTCCCTTCAGGATCAATCCCGACAAGTGCAAGAACTGCAAGGCTTGTATGAAGATAGGCTGTCCTGCATTATGCTGGGGCGAAAACGGTGTAACTATCGACGCTACACTCTGCGTAGGCTGCGGACTTTGCAACCAGATGTGCAAGTTCGGTGCTATTGAGGAATAAGGGGGATAACACAATGACAAATTCAATTATGATAGTAGGCGTTGGCGGTCAGGGTACTCTGCTTGCCAGCCGTATATTAGGTAACGTTTTAGGCTCTGCAGGTTATGACGTAAAGGTAAGCGAGGTACACGGAATGAGTCAGCGTGGCGGCTCTGTAGTAACCTACATAAAGTATGGCGAAAAGGTATACAGCCCCGTTATCGAAAAGGGACAGGCTGATATCATCGTATCCTTTGAACAGCTTGAAGCGGCAAGATGGCTCTCCTCTCTGAAAAAGGGCGGTACAGTTATCACAAACTCACAGAAGATAAGCCCTATGCCCGTTATCACGGGTGCGGCACAGTATCCCGAGGGATTACTTGAAAAGATTGCCGACAAGGGTATTAATCTTATCGCAGTAGACGCACTTTCCGCCGCTAACGAGGCAGGTAGTGCAAAGGCTGTAAACGTAGTTCTTATGGGCGTTTTATCAAAGGTATTAAAGGGCTTTGACGAAGCGGCATGGAAAAAGGCAGTTGAAGAATGCGTACCTAAAAAGGTTATCGAAATCAACGAAAAGGCCTTCGAGCTTGGTACAAAGTTAGTATAAGATGAAAATAATAAAAGACAGTACGCCTAAAAAAGACGGATACCGTATGCCTGCGGAATTCAGTGGTCACATTGGATGCGTTATGATATTCCCCGAGAGAGCTGATTCCTGGCAGTACGGCGCTGTTAAAGCAAGAAAAGCCTTTGCCGAAGTGGCAAAGGCTATTGCAAAAGGCGAAAAGGTTACTATGCTTGCAAGTCATTCTCAATATGACAATGCAAGACGGCTTCTTCCCGATTATATAAGGGTGGTGGAAATGTCCTCCGACGACGCCTGGGCAAGGGACGTAAGCCCCGAATTCGTTACAGATGATAAGGGCAATATCCGTGGTGTTGATTTTTACTTCAACGCCTGGGGCGGACTTTATGACGGACTCTATTTTCCCTGGGACAAGGATAACGCCATAGCGAAAAAGCTCTGCGACCTTTATGATATCGATATATATGATTTTTCCGACTTTGTTTTAGAGGGCGGAAGCATCAGCGTTGACGGACTTGGTACTGTGCTTACGACTGAAACTTGCCTTTTAAGTAAGGGCAGAAATCCCGATTTGTCAAGAGAAGAGATAGAGCATAGGCTCTGCGAGGGACTTGGTGCAGAAAAAGTCATATGGCTACCCGGTGGCATTTCAGGTGACGAAACCAACGAGCACGTGGATAATATCTGCGTATTTGCCGCACCCCATAAGGTGCTTTTATCCTGGTGCGAGGATGAAGCTGACGAGCAATATGAGATGTGCAGAAAATGCCTTCAGGTACTTGAAAACAGTACCGACGCCACGGGCGAAAAAATAGAGGTCATTAAACTTCCTATGCCAAAGCCCGTCTATATGACAGAGGACGAGGTAGAGGGACTTGATTATTGCTTCGGCGAGCCTACAAGAAACGTAGAAGAAAGACTTTCCGCAAGCTACGTAAATCTTTATATAGGCAATAAGACTGTGGTTATGCCAGCCTTTGGCGGCGAGAATGAAGAAGCCGACAAGAGAGCGGCAGAAATCGTAAAATCAGTATTCCCCGAAAAAGAAGTCATATCCGTTTATGCAAGGGATATTCTTATCGGCGGCGGCAATATACATTGTATCACACATCAGATTCCTGAATTTTAAAATAAGAAAAGAGGGGTAAAATGAGTAAGGTCAAGGTAGCGGCAATACAGATGAGTTGCGCAGAAGAGCGTGACGAAAATATTTCAAAGGCGGAATATATGGTACGTCAGGCGGCGGCAGAGGGAGCAAAGGTAATTCTCCTCCCCGAGCTTTTTGAAACGCCTTATTTCTGCCAGCAGAGAAATTACGAGTTTTACTATTACGCCGAGGCTACAGAGGATAACCCTGCGGTAAAGAAATTTATGCAGGTGGCAAGGGAAACGTCTACCGTTATCCCCGTCAGCTTCTATGAAAAGTACGGCAATACCTTCTTTAATTCTATAGCTATGATAGATTCTGACGGCAGTCTTATGGGAGTATATCGCAAGAGCCATATCCCCGACGATCATTTCTATCAGGAGAAATTCTATTTCACACCCGGTGATACCGGCTTTAAGGTGTGGAAAACAAGATACGGCAATATCGGTGTGGGCATCTGCTGGGATCAATGGTTTCCCGAAGCGGCAAGATGTATGGCACTTATGGGTGCGGATATGCTTTTATATCCCACAGCCATAGGCAGCGAGCCTATACTGGAATGTGATTCTATGCCCCACTGGAGAAGAGCAATGCAGGGACATTCCGCATCAAATCTTATCCCCGTGATAGCGGCAAACCGAATCGGCACAGAGGAGGTTATTCCTTCCGAAGATAATCAGTATCAGGAATCCTCTCTCACCTTCTACGGCTCGTCCTTCATAACCGACGCCACGGGCGAAATAATGGCAGAGGCAGACAGAGAAAATGAAATGATAATAACCTCCGTCATCGACACCGAGGCAAACAGAGAATTCCGTCAGAGCTGGGGCGTGTTCAGAGATCGCAGACCAGAGCTTTACGGAAGAATAATCGGGCATTGAGAAGCCTGCGGCTTTGGTGATATCCGTCTGCGACGGGTGATATCTGAGCCTGCGGCTCAGGTGATATCGAAACCTTCGGTTTCGGTGATATCGCTCCTTCGGAGCGGTTATTGTATCAATTTCCCGAAGGGAAATTGATGGGATTTTAAAAGGTGTTCAAATTGTAGTTTTGCGGCGAGCCGCCGCTCCCAGTTCCCGCCTTTTATCAGATTGTGGGACGCATAACCTTGCGAACGGCGGGGATAAACAATTGTAGTTATTTCAATTTGTTAAATCACCCGCAAACGCCGATATAAACGGGGTTTGGGGCGAAGCCCCAAGCAGGGCACAGGGGCGGCGAGCCCCCATGTATTCCCCCTTTCCTCAGGGGAAAGGGGGTTAGGGGGATTGGGGCTACAATAACCCCGGCGGAGCGATAAATTTCAATTTACCCGCCGCAGGCGGAATTGCCCGCGGGTGCAACCCGCCGTCAAATTTCAATTTACCCCTTTTCACAGGAGAAAAACGATAATGACAATAAACCACGTTGCTCTTTTTACCAGAGATTTAGAAAAGACAAGGGAATTCTTTATAAAATATTTCGGTGCGGTATCAAACGAGGGTTATCACAATAAGAAAACGGATTTCCGTTCTTATTTTCTCACCTTTTCAGACGGTGTGAGGCTTGAAATTATGAACGTACCTGATTTGAAAGACGGCTTCGGTGACGAATGCCGCATAGGACATCACCACGTTGCTTTTAGTGTGGGAAGCGAGGACACGGTACGGGAACTTACAGACCGTCTTGAAAGAGATGGATATACAGTGTTAAGAGGTCCGAGAACAACCGGCGACGGATATTACGAAAGCGCTGTCGAGGCAGACGGAATAGTTATTGAAATTACGGTGTGAATTTAATTTAAGTACAGAAAAACCGCTCACTTATGTGGGCGGTTGAATTTATTCCACGTCTATTGCCTTTTCTATATGAATATATCCTTTACAATCAGGATCCTCTATCAAGGATCCATCGGGAAGGTATGATGAAATCGTGCTACGTATGTTTTATCCAGTCCGTAAGAACGACGACTTCAAGTAAATCGTTTGTAACAGTATAGTGATGTCTGGGCTTCGCCCAAGTGATGTTATGCTTCGCATAACGATGTTGCTTCCTTTGGTCGCAATGGTGCGATGTTTGCCTCAAAACATTAGCGAAGCGACATCATCAGCGTCAGCGTCATCATTAGTGAAACGACATCATTTGCCGCAGGCAAACATCATTGAAAAAAGCCTAACGCATTGCGTTAGGCTTTTTTCCTGGCTCCCCCTGTTGGACTTGAACCAACGGCATCGTGATTAACAGTCACGCGCTCTACCGACTGAGCTAAGGAGGAATATATCGAAGAAACTGTATTTCTACAGTTTCTTCATTTGTATGTCGGCATCTATCTATCTTCCCAGGCAGCTGCCCGCCAAGTATTTTCGACGTAAATGAGCTTAACTACTGTGTTCGGAATGGGAACAGGTGGGACCTCATCACAATCAACACCGACTTTTAAGGGATATTCCCTCAAAATTGAATAACGATTAACAAAGCCTTCTTCTTTAGCATAAACAAAACATATTCTGTTAGGTTTAAGCCCTCGACCGATTAGTACTCGCTAGCTAAGTACATCACTGCACTTACACTTTGAGCCTATCAACCTCGTAGTCTACAAGGGGTCTTAACTCTTAAGAGTGGGATATCTTATCTTAAGGACGGCTTCACGCTTAGATGCTTTCAGCGTTTATCCGATCCGCACTTAGCTGCCCAGCTGTGCCACTGGCGTGACAACTGGTGCACCAGAGGTGCGTCCATCC
>JAFQUH010000039.1 GCA_017408635.1 Ruminiclostridium sp.
AATGAAATCGTGCCTATGGCACGGTGAAATCAAAACCTCCGGTTTTGATGAAATCCGCCTTTGGCGGATGAAATATTTGCCTTCGGCAAATGTTGTGGTATCAATTGCCGTAGGCAATTGATGGATTTTAAATTCCGCCTTCGGCGGCGGGGCGTCGAGGACATGCCCTGAAGGGCGCCGCAATTCTGCTCGTCGCCCCCTACATTTCACCTATAAAATCTTGAGGCAATTGAAATAATAAAAGGCTCGCAATCTCCATATTAAACGGGGTTTGGGGCGTAGCCCCAAGCAGGGCACAGGGGCGGTAGCCCCCGATTTTTCCCCCTTTCCTCAGGGGAAAGGGGGTTAGGGGGATTGGGGCTACAATAACCCCAGCGGAGCGATAAAATACAATTTAAGGAGCTACCCTTGTAGCTCCTTAATTTTTTTGTTATTACTCACCCGCTAGCTCATAGGCTCTCTTTGTGCAAGCCTTACAGCAGTTATCTACAGTCTGTGTAAGCTCGCCTTCGTAGAGCTTTTCAAGACCTGCTATAGTCGTACCGCCGGGGGAGGATACCTGTTTTATAAGCTCGTCTACCGTCATACCCGAGTCGGTAAGCATCTTTGCAGAGCCTGTAAGGGACTGGGCAAAGAGGGATAATGCCGCCTCATCTGATATACCTACTGATTTTGCATAATCAACAAAGCCCTTGGCAAAAAGATATATAAAGGCAGGGGAACTGCCGTTTATTGCTATTATCTCCTTCATCTTGTCGATGGGAACCTCTACTGCAATACCGCAGCTTGCGATAACGGATTTCGCTACTTCAAATTCGCTGTCGGATACGTTTTCCGCTCTTGAAATTGCGCTTGCTCCAAGTCCTAACATCATAGGAGTGTTGGGCATAACGAGAACGACCTTTGCATCTTTAATAGTGCGGTTTCTGATAAAGGTTTCGGAGATACCCGCACAGATAGAGATAATAACCTTTTCAGGTGTTATTTCATCCTTTATCGTTTCAAGCACGGAGGGGAGTATCTGGGGCTTTACTGCAAGCAGAATAAAGTCGCATTCTTTTACAAGCTCCTTTTCATCCTTGCAGGCGGTAACGCCGTACTGTGATAATGCCGATAATTTTTCAGAGTCCTTTTCATAAGCGTAAATGCTTATATCCGTTTTCTTTTCGGAAAGTCCTCTTATAATTGCGCCGCCCATATTACCGGCGCCTAAAAATCCTAATTTAATCATAACTTTTTCCTTTATGCACGATTTGTTTTTGAAGTCATTTTGTTATAAGCAATTTTTACGGGTATAAGCACTGCCATCATCAGCGGTACGCTTGCCGCAAAGCTGATTACGTTTGTCAGCACTCTCGCACCGATAAGGGCAATAATACTATCACCTACGATAAAGCCGTAGCTGTATAACGCCCAGGTGTTAAGAATAAGATTGCATACAACACAGACTATAGCTCTTGCGATAATAATTCTGATAAGCTGGTGACGTGTCTTTTCAGGCTTTAAATTATAAAGCACAAGACCGTAAACAAGTCCTTCAAGTCCCGTTATAAGCATAAGCCAGGGAAGAAATGCGCCAATGGGGTTTATAAGATAACCGATGATATCCACAAGCACACCTGCGAAAAAGCCTACTGTCGGACCGAAGAGTATGCCGATAAGGGCAAGGGGAAGGCAGGCGAAATTGATTTTTATAAAATCACCTATTCTGATTGAGCCGAAGCCGTCGAGAACTACTGCAACCGCCAGGAATACTCCGACCACGGCAATACAACGGATGCTTTTAAGCTCCATTGCTGATTTTTTGAAGCTGTTAAAAATATAAGCCATATTTACCTCCTTAAAATAAAGCTGATGCTGATAAACGCAATCGCATAATCCGAAGATAAATATGGCAATTATCTCATATATGCAACAGCGAGATGCGGAATAATGCACCGCCACCGATTCTACGATGTTCGTCCGAAGGGCAACTCCCCGTCCCTTTGGCACTTAACGCGCATTTTCCTACTCTGTCGATTAATAGCAGAGTTTTAAACTCTAAAATTTATTTCAAAATCAGAAGCTGATTTCGTTAGCAATTTCGTACAGCTTGTGTTCAAACTGCTTCTTCATCTTGAGTGCTTCCTGAATATCGTAGTCAACTACCTGATTATCCTTGAAGCCTACAACACGGTTGCCGATGCCCTTTTCGAGAAGCTCTACAGCGTAGTGACCAAGCTGGCTTGCCGCAACTCTATCTCTTAAAGTGGGGCTACCGCCTCTCTGAACGTGACCTAAAATAGTAGCACGGGATTCGATGCCTGTTTCCTGCTCGATTTCCTTTGCAATCTGTTCAGAGTTACCGATACCTTCAGCTACAACAACGATGAAGTGGTGCTTGCCGTTCTTCTTGCCTGCAAGTATCTTCTGGATAACGTCGTTCATTGTGAAGGGCTCTTCCTTTGTGATGATGTAGGTAGCGCCTACTGCAATACCTGCATTAAGAGCAATGTAGCCTGCGTTTCTGCCCATTACTTCAACAACAGAGCATCTGTCGTGGGACTGTGCAGTATCACGGAGCTTGTCAACCATTTCAACTACTGTGTTCATAGCTGTATCGTAGCCGATTGTGTATTCTGTCATGGAGATATCGTTATCGATAGTACCGGGAACGCCTACTGCTAAAATACCCTTTGCGGATAAGTCAGCCGCACCTCTGAAGGAGCCGTCGCCACCAACTACTACAAGACCTTCGATGCCGTTTTCGATACAGGTCCTCTTTGCCTTTTCAACGCCCTCGTCATATCTGAATTCAGCGCATCTTGCTGTGCAGAGCATTGTACCGCCTCTCTGAATGATATCAGAAACGCTTCTTGCATCCATGGGGATAAGATCGCCGTTGATAAGACCGTTGTAGCCTCTTACAACACCTACGACCTCCATGCCTCTTGCAATGGCAGTTCTTACAACAGAACGGATAACGGCGTTCATACCGGGAGCGTCGCCACCGCTTGTCAATATAGCTATTTTCTTCATAATATAACATCCTTTCGTGAGGGTAAAACCCTCTAAATGATTATTTACACACAATCTAGTTTACTCCAAAATTGCCTTTAAGTCAAGGGGAAAACGGTAAATCTTTGGTTAAAAGCACTTTATTTGATTATTATGTTACTATTTCCACAAATTTCGATAATTTTTTGTATAAAATTATCAGAAAGAAAAACATTTTTTGACAGAGGAACGCTGACTGTTTCTCTGGTGTCCTCAAAGCATACCTTGACGGGACTGTTACCAAGATTTTCGCTTAACAGCTTCTTTATTGCGGGCAGTCTTTCGTCACTTCTGCTTTTTACCTTTATATAAAGAGTTTTCGGCTTTTCTTCCGCCTTTTCAGGGGGAAGCTCGGTATCCTTTTTTATTGCTCTTATATTGTTTACGAATATGACAGGTTCTTTTTCCTCTTCGCAGGAAACCACCCCGTCAAAAAGCATTACCTCGCCCTCCTTTAGATCAGCGCCGAAGGAGTCGTAGTTTTTGGGGAAGATAAGAGCTTCTATTTCGCCGCTGAAGTCTTCCGCTACGGCAAAGCACATGGTTTTTCCCTGCTTTGTTATATGCTCTCTTTTTGAGGTAGTCATAGCTACGAGCTTTATCTTCTGTCCGTCTGCTCTTTCGTTCAGCACCGAGGCAATATTAACTGCTCCTTGTTCCTTTGCGGATCTTCTGTAGCTATCGGTGGGATGCCCTGAAATGAATATACCGAGTATCTCCTTTTCCATCATCAGAAGCTGTTGGGCGGGGTATTCATCGCAATGGGGTATCTCGTAGGGCTTATTGAAATCCGATTCTCCATCCCCGAAGGCACCGAACAGATCCATCTGACCGTCGATATCACGGTTTAATGAAAGAGTATCCAGAAGACTATCGTAGGATAAAAGCATTTCCTTGCGGTTGGCGTCAAGATTGTCAAGAGCGCCGCTTTTTATAAGCGCTTCAATTGCCTTGCGATTTACGATTCTGCCGCTTGTTCTCTTGCAGAAATCGTAAAAGCTGATAAAGGGCTTCTCTCTGCGTTGCTCTATTATGGTATCTATCATATTCATACCCATTGATTTTATACCAAGCAGACCGAAGCGGATACCCTTTTCCTCTGCGGAAAAGCCTGCCTGACTCTTGTTTATATCAGGCGGCAGAAGGGAAAGTCCCTGGCTTGTAAGATCCTCTATATATTCGGCGGTCTTACTGCCGTTTCCGATAACGCTTGATAAAAGTGCTACCATATATTCCTTGTAATAATGGCATCTTAAATAAGCGGTCTGATAGGCTACCACCGAGTATGCGGCGGCGTGGGATTTGTTGAAGGCGTAGGAGGCAAAGCCGGACATATCGTCAAATATCTCGTTGGCGGTCTTTTCGTCTGCTCCGTTGGATATTGCTCCCGCTACGAAAATTTCCCTCTCCTTTATCATTTCCGCCTGCTTTTTCTTTGCCATTGCTCGTCTTACTATATCCGCTCTTCCGTAGGAGTAGCCTGCAAGCCTTCTGCAGATGGTCATAACCTGCTCCTGATATACGATACAGCCGTAGGTAACGTCGAGTATTTCCTTTAATACGGGATGCTTGTAGTATATTTTGTCGGGGTGCTGGCGGTTATAGATATATTTCGGGATAGAATCCATAGGACCTGGGCGGTAAAGGGAAAGAGCGGCGGTCAGATCCTCAATGCTACGAGGCTTCAGCCTTGATAAAAGGCTGGTCATACCCGCACTTTCAAACTGGAATATACCGAGAGTGCCACCCTTCGACATCATCTCGTATACCTGTTTATCGTCTAAAGGAATATTATTTATATCAAAATTTATATCCCGCTTTTTTATCAGCTTACAGCAGTCGTCGATTACCGTAAGGTTTCGCAGGGCGAGAAAGTCCATCTTCAGCAGTCCGAGTCTTTCAAGAGTACCCATAGTGTACTGGGTTACTGTTTCGTCCCCGTTTTTATATAGCGGAACGTACTCGCTGACAGGCTCTCTTGTAATTACTATACCAGCCGCATGAACGGAGGTGTTTCGTGGCATACCCTCAATCTTCATAGCGGTATCGATAAGCCTTGCCACCTCGTCGTCGGTATCGCATAGCTTTTTCAGTTCCTTATCGGCGGTAAGGGCGTATTCCAGAGAAGCGGAGGAGGATATCAGCTTTGCAATTCCGTCAACCTTACCGTAGGGCATACCCATAACTCTGCCTGCGTCCCTTACTGCCGCCTTTGCGGCAAGAGTACCGAAGGTGATAATCTGTGCAACTCTGTCACGACCGTACTTTCTTATTACGTAATCAATGACCTCCTGACGTCTTATATAGCAGAAGTCGATATCAAAGTCGGGCATACTTACTCTTTCGGGATTTAAAAATCTTTCAAAGAGCAGGTTATATTTTATAGGATCGATATCGGTTATTTTAAGACAGTAGGCGCAGACGCTACCTGCACCCGAGCCTCGTCCCGGACCTACGGGAATGTTATTTCTTCTTGCATAGGCGATAAAGTCCGCCACTATCAGAAAATAGTCCACGTAGCCCATCTTCTTTATAACCGACATTTCGTATTTTACACGGTCGATTATTTCTTTATCGGGATTGTTTCCGTAACGCTCGAAAAGTCCCTTCTTTATTTCATTCTTAAAGAAATCGTCGTTGTTATCATAACCCTCCGCCTTGAAGTAGGGCAGTACCGTCTGTCCGTAGGTGAAGGTCACGTTGCATTTTTCTGCAATTTTTACAGTGTTAGCTATTGCAACGGGAGGGAATAACTGCGCCATTTCCGATTCTGATTTCAGATAGAATTCCTCCGTCGGAAAGTGAAGGGTATTTTCGTCAGACAGGGTAGTACCCGTCTGAATGCAGGTAAGCACCTTCTGTACAAAGCTATCGGATTTTTCGATATAGTGGGCGTCGTTGGTGGCAACAACGGGAGTACCCGTATCCTTTGCCAGCCTTAAAAGATAGGGGAGTACCCTTTTTTCCTCTTCTATGCCGTGATCCTGAAGCTCTATATAATAATCCTCGCCGAATATGGCTTTATATTCGTTTACCGTATTTACTGCGTCGGTGTACTTTCCTGAAAGGATAAGCCTCGGCAATTCTCCCGAAAGACAGGCGGAAAGACAGATAAGTCCCTTTGAGTATTTTCTGAGCGTTTCCTTGTCTATTCTGGGTTTATTGTAAAAGCCTTCGGTAAAGCCTATGGATACAAGCCTTGCAAGATTATGATAGCCTTCGTTATCCTTGCATAAAAGTATAAGATGATAGGGCTTCATATCCTCCTTACCCGCCTTGTCAAAGCGGCTCTTGGGAGCAACGTACACTTCACATCCTATAATCGGCTTTATATCGTTTGCAATACATTCGTTATAAAAGTCCACGCACCCGTACATAACGCCGTGATCGGTTATGGCTACCGCCTTCTGACCGAGCTTTTTTACAGCGGAAATCAGCCCTCTTATACGGCAGGCACCGTCAAGAAGGCTGTATTCACTATGCACGTGTAAATGGACAAATCCGCTCATATTACAGTACCTTTCATTCCTTTATGCCATCCTCTATGCGAAGCATAGCGGCAATCTCGCTTATTCTTTTCAGTCTGTGATTCACACCGCTACGGCTTATAGGAGGCTCTAACATTTCCCCGATATCGCTGAGTGACAGCTCACGGTTGTCCAGTCTTATTTCAGCCACCTCGAGAAGCTCCTCCGAGAGATAGCCTTTACCACGGGTACTGAAGATATATTCTATATCATCCGCCTGGATATTTGCGGCGGCAACCGTCTTGTTGAGATTCGCCGCCTCGCAGTTTACCGAGCGGTTTACGTTGTTTCTGACTTCCTTGTATATCTTTATGTTCATTATTTCCATAGCCTGCATCATAGCGCCCATAAAGGTCAGGATATCGGAGATCTTTTCGCTTTCCTTTATGTATAAGAAGCTGCTGCCACGCCTTGTAGAGAGCTTTGCGCTCATACCGTGCTCCTCTATCAGAGATAAAAGCCGCTTGCATTTATTTTCATCGTGCAGAAAGATTTCAAGCTGATAGCCCTTTTCGGGATCTCCCGCGCCGCCGCAGACTAAAAATACGCCTCTTAAGAATATTCCGAAGGCGTCGTCATCGGAGCAGTCGGGAAGCTCGCAATCTACTGAGTCCTTTTGTAATGATACCGAATACAGCTTTTTTCCTCTTATATCTACCGAGGATTTTTTGCAGGGGATATTTATTGCAGTCATAGCCTGCTCGATATGATCGGCGGCTCTTTTGCATTCTGTCCTGAAGGACAGAATGCCGCTATCCTCGTTCATTGCGAAGACGGCGCCCATACAAAGTAAACGGAGCTGATTCTTGTCGCTCTCGTTTTTGCAAAGCTCGTTTTTTATTTCCGTTGCAAAGGACATCTGAATCACACTCCGTTAAAAATTACTTATCCTTATTTATATCTCTGTGAAGTATTCTCGCCTTCAGCTTTTTTCCGCTTATATAGGTGCGGAGATTTTCTGCGAAGGTTACACTTCTGTGTTTGCCGCCGGTACAACCGAAGGCAATAACCAGCTGACTCTTACCCTCGTGCAGATACTGGGGGAGCAGAAAATCGATAAGATCGAAGAGCTTTGCTTCCAGCGTTTTTGAACTTTCAAACTGCATTACGTAGTTTCTTACCTCTTCATCAAGTCCCGTTTTTTGTTTAAGCTCGGGGATGTAGAAGGGGTTAGGCAGACAACGGACGTCGAAAACCAGATCCGCCTCATTGGGAACTCCATACTTGAAACCAAAGGAAATACAGCTTATAGTCATACTGTCCGAGGGATTCTCAAGGAACAGATTCAGTACGTTTTCCTTTAAAGTGGAGGTGGACATAAGAGTAGTATCTATGTAATAGTCCGCCTTTTCCTTTATAGGCTCCAGCATATTGCATTCTGATTCTATAGCTAAATCAATATCGCCGTTTGAAATCTCGAAAAGCGGATGACGACGGCGGGTTTCCTTGTATCTCTGCTTGATGACGCTTTGCTTTGCATCGACGAAAAGCAGCTTTACGTCAAGGCTTAACTGTTTCAGCTTTTCGAGATTTTCGTTAAGGTGCAGGAACATAGTGCCGCCTCTGATATCGGTAACGATAGCAATTTTTGAAATAGCGTCGTTTTCCTGACATATCTCGGCAAACTGGGGAATAAGCTGGGGCGGCATATTATCAATACAGTAGTAGCCGATATCCTCAAGTACGTTTACAGCGCAGGATTTTCCTCCGCCTGAAAGACCTGTTACAATGACAAATTCCTTTTTCAAGTTTCTTCACCCTTCCTTTTATTTTTCCTTACTCCATAAGGAGAACTTCACAATGAAGCTCTACGCCGGTTTCCTTTTTGACCGTTTGTTTTACCTTTTCAATAACGCCCAGTACGTCGCTGCAGGTGGCGTTATTCTTGTTTATTACGAAGCCTGCGTGCTTTGTGCTGACCTCTGCGCCTCCGCAGGCTGTGCCTTTCAGTCCGCAGACCTCTATAAGTCTGCCTGCATAGTCGCCTTCAGGTCTTTTGAAGGTACTGCCCGCACTGGGATATTCAAGAGGCTGTTTATCCTTACGCTTTTGCATAAGGGTATCCATCTGATTTTTAATTTCTGCCTTGTCGCCCTTTTTCAGCTTTATTCTTACTGACGTAATGCAGTAATTCTTGTCGGCAAAAATACTCTCACGGTAGCCAAGTCCCATTCTGCAGACCGGCATTTCCTTTATCTCGTCACCGTCGATATATCTGCAGGACAATACCACATCCTTCATCTCTCCGCCGTAGGCACCTGCATTCATATACACCGCACCACCGACAGAGCCGGGGATACCGTAGGCAAATTCCAGTCCCTGAAGACTGTTTTCGAGTGCCGCCTGACAGACGCCTGAAAGGGAGGCACCCGCGTCACATTCGATAATATCATCATCCACACGGATAGATGAAAAATCACTTCCGAGATGAAGCACTACTCCACGCAGTCCCTTGTCGCTGACTAATAGATTACTGCCCTTGCCGATAACGAAATATCTGATGCCTGTTTTTCTGCATTCTGAAATCAGCTCACAAAGAAGAGCCTCGCAGTTTATATCTATCATAACGTCACAGGGACCGCCTATTCTGAAGGTGGTGTGCTGCTTCATTTCTTCGTTATGCTTTATTGTCGCATTATATTTAGCGGCAATCTGTTCTATAATAGAATAATCGTTACAGTTCAAATCCATTTTCTCCTTGATAAATTACGGATTATGCCTGCTTTAAACGATAGAGGTTAGCCGCACCGACGATACCTGCGTCGTTGCCGAGCTTTGCAATACCGAGCTTTGTAGACTTTTCGGGGTTGATGCAGTAGCTTTCTCTTGCAATGTATTCTTCAAGAGGCTTTGTCAGGTATTCACCTTCCTTGCAGATACCACCGCCGATGAGTAACATTTCAGGCTGGAAGGTATTAACCACGTTTACAAGACCGCAACCGAGGTAGTTTAAATATTCCTCTACTACTGCCTTACCTGTAGCGTCGTTCTTTCTCATAGCGTCAAAGGCGGTCTTACCGTCTACGTTTTCGATAGAGCCTGCAATTTCCCACATAGCGCTGTCCTTGTTTTCTTCCATTGCCTTCTTTGTAGCGTTGATAAGAGCAGTAGCGGAGCTGTATGCTTCAAAGCAACCCTTTCTGCCACAGCCACACTGTCTGCCGTTATACTCGATAACAGAGTGACCAAGCTCACCGCCGCAGAAGTTAAAGCCTGTGTAGATCTGACCGTCAATGATGATACCACCACCGACGCCTGTGCCAAGAGTGATAACCACTACGTTCTGATAGCCCTTGCCTGCGCCGTTGATAACCTCGCCGTAAGCGGCAACGTTGGCGTCGTTTTCTACGTATACGTCCTTGCCGAGTCTTTCCTTTAAAAGTCCGCCGATGTTCGTGTTGTTAAAGCCTAAATTGCAGGAGTAGAGAACTACGCCCGTGTTTCTGTCAGCAACACCGGGAGTACCGATGCCGATGCTCTCGATTTCATCTACAGAAATACCAGCATCCTCGCAGGCGAGCTTTACGCCTTCGGCAATGCTGTCTGCAATTTCTTCAGCAGGGCGGGGAAGGTTTGTCTTTATATTTGACTTACCGATTATTTCAAAGCTATCGTTTACCACGCCTACCTTAATGTTTGTTCCACCTAAATCAATTCCTATATTGTACATTTTAATTTTTCCTTTCAGATACCATTTATTTTATTCTTGTTTTTGTGATTTTATTCTGCCGTTAATTCGGAGTTTGTCTTAAAGCCTCTTGAACGCAAAAAATTCTCAAAGCGTTCTAAATCGGCATTCAGTACAAGCTCCTCGGGAAAATCAATTTCCTTCAGTAAGTCTTCCGCCTGCTTGAAGGCTCCCACCTTATCATGAAAATGTGCGTCGGAGTTAATCATTATATTACATCCGTTTTTTGCGCAGGTGGGGAGTATCAGATGTTTGAGCCTCTCAATTGATCTGTTACTACGGAAGCGGCTTACGTTGAATTCTATCGCTACGTTCTTTTCCTTGCACGCCTTGGTTACCGCTTCTACGTCAAAGGGATAATCCGGGGAGTCGGTATGTCCCAAAACAAAGACCTTGGGATTATCAAGCACTCCTAAATATGCGCTTGTAATCTGCTCCTCCGTGCCGCTTGGCATACAGCCGCCGTGCATTGAGGCTACCATCCAGTCAACGTTTCCGTAGATATATTCGTTTATATCGAGCTTACCGTCAAAGCTGATTATATCAGCCTCTATCCCCTTTACAACTCTTACGCCGTAAAGAAAGTCGGGGATGACTCTCATATTGCAGAAATGCCATTCGTGAGGAGCGTCGGGCATCATAACCGAATGATCGGTCATAGCCATATAGGAAAGTCCTCTTTCTGACGCCGCCTTTGCATTTTCCGTAACGGTGGAATAGGCGTGAGTGCAGGCAATAGTATGCGTATGCATATCCGCTACAAATTTCATTGTTCTTACCTTCCTGTTGTTCTTTCTCTATATAAATTACAGACTGTGTACCGTATCGGAGCCTTCCATATCAAGACCTAAATTGTCAAGAAGCTCCTGTGCCGCATTGTAGCCCATCTTTTTCTGTCTGTTGTTCATAGCGGCAACCTCTAAAATAACCGCCAAGTTTCTACCGGGCTTTACGGGGATTGTGAGGGAGGGCACCTTTACGCCTAAAATTGATATGTAGTGATTATCAACGCCCATTCTGTCGTATATCTTTTCAGGATTCCACAGTTCAAGCTCTACAACCATATCTATCTTTTCGTTTACCTTTACGGCACCCATACCGAAGAGCTGACGGGCATTGATGATACCGATACCACGAAGCTCTAAGAAGTGTCTGATATTATCAGGTGAGCTACCTACAAGAGTGATGTTTGACGCCTTTCTGATTTCTACGGCGTCGTCGGCGATAAGACGGTGACCACGCTTTACAAGCTCAATGGCGGTTTCACTTTTACCGACTCCGCTTTCGCCTAATATAAGCATACCTTCGCCGTATACCTCGATGAGTACGCCGTGACGGGTGATACGGGGAGCAAGCTGAAGGCTTAAATATGCAACCAGCTTTGAAGTGAAGGTGGAGGTACTTTCCTCGCTACGAAGCAGGGGTACGCCGTAGGTTTCGGCATATTCCTTCATCTGATCGGCAACATCAAGACCTCTTGAAACGATAACTGCCGCAGGCTTCATAGAGAAGAACTTCTTCAGACGCTGAAGTCTTATCTCTGCTCCGCACTGGTTTAAGTATGCAGTTTCGGAGTTGCCTATTATCTGTATTCTGTTGTTGTCAAAATATTCGTAAAATCCCGCAAGCTGAAGTCCCGGTCTGTTTACGTCTATATCGCTGATATAGATATTTGTGGGATCCTCGGGGGTGTGAATGATCTCAAGCGATTGCTCGTCGATTATTGATTTTAGGGATACGGTAAATTCCTGTGCCATTTCGTTTTCCTTTCATTCGGATGGATTTGAAGCGGTATTTGTCCTTTGTCTGCCTTCCGCTTCCATACATATTTAATTATACTACATTACAGTACTTATTGCAAGCAGAATTTATAAAACCTAAAAAAAATAACCGTCGCTATGGCGGTTACCACAGCGACGGAATTTTTACCGTTATTTACGATTATTTCTTAGAAGCGAGGAACTTGTAAACTACCGCCGCTAAAGCACCGCCAACGAGGGGAGCTACGATGAATACCCATACGTTTGCAAGAGCGTCGCCGCCTACGAATAACGCAGGACCGAAGCTACGTGCGGGGTTTACTGACGTACCTGTAAAGGAGATACCTAAAATGTGTACGAGTGTTAAGGAAAGACCGATAACGATGCCTGAAACCGCACTGTTTTCCGTCTTTGACGTAACGCCTAAAATAGCGATTACAAATACGAAGGTGAGAATGATCTCAACGAGGATAGAAAGAAGGATATCGCCCTTGAAGAGTGCGTTTGCACCAAGTCCGCTTTCCTTACCTACTAATGCCATAAGAACTGCCGCACCAGCAGTAGCACCGATAAACTGTGCTAAAACATAGCCGATAAAGTCCTTTACTGTGATCTTGCCGCTTATCAGCATTGCGATAGATACCGCAGGGTTGATGTGACAGCCTGAAATATTGCCGATGGAGTATGCCATAGCAACGATAACAAGACCGAAGGCAAGAGCGGTTAAGAGATAGCCTGTTCCGTTTGCGGCGGAGCAACCTACTACTGCGGCTGTACCGCAGGCGAATAATACCAGCACGAAGGTACCGATAAATTCAGCAATGTACTTTTTGATTGATTCCATGGTGATTTTTTCCTTTCGGGTTTTTATTTTACCGCCGTAGCGGTTATAGCCGTATCTTAATTATACTACAATATGGCGTATCTTGTCAAATGATTCCTGTAAAAGAAAATAAAAGCTCCGAAAGATATACCGATACGCAGGCGGCTATTGCAACAATCGTAAGATCCTTTTCGAGGATAGCGAATACCACCGCCACCAGAAGTCCCACCGTTGCCGAAGCCATACTGCCCGTAGCGTATAACGCCGCAGGAAAGGTCATAGCGGCAAGCACGGTGTAGGGTATGTAGTAAAGGAAGGATTTTATAAAGGTGTTCTGTATCTTCTTTCTCATTGCCGCAAAGGGTATTGCTCTTATAAGATAGGTCGAGCCCGACATAATCAGAAGATATATCAAAAACTGTCCGTTATCCATTTTCAGCTTCCTCCTTTACGGGAAAGATGAAGGCACCGATAAGAGCGGCGAGGATAGCGCAGACGCTTATTGAAATACCTGATGATATTTCCTTCAGCACGGGCGCATAGTAGAAGATACAGCTCATAGCAAGAGCAATCACTACTACTATCAGCAGGGAAAGGGATTTCTTTGCCTTGGGTGCTATTATAGCTACGAACATTCCGTATATCGCAATACATAAGGCCGACATAAGCTCGTCAGGGAGAATGTTGCCGAGAAGCGCTCCCGTAAGAGTTCCCATAGTCCAGCCAAGCCAGGGGATAAGGGAAAGCCCCGTAAAGAAGGAGCGGGAAACCGACTCCTCGTTTGACGCTACCGCAAATATCTCGTCGGTTATAAAAAAGCCCAGTAGCCAGCGGTAGATTCCTCTGAATTTACTGTCCGTCTTTTGCGAAAGGGATATCGCCATAAAGGAATATCTCACGTTTACGGTAAGCTGGGATATCAGCATTTCTATATACTGTCCCGGGTTTACCATTATGCCTATACCCGCAAGCTGACCTGCGGAGGTCACCGTTACCATTGATATAATTACAGCCTGCCACCAATGAAAGCCCATTGATACCGCCATAATTCCGAAGGAGAAGGAAACCGACAGATAGCCGAGTCCTATCGGTATACCCGATTTCAGTCCCCTTATAAACGAATTTTTAATTTTCAAACCAGTTCATCTCTCTTTATATTGTTCATTAGTTGCCGTTCCACAGATTGTAGTATCTGAGCGCTTTTTTCATAAAGTCCTCTGTCACTCCGAAATGCTCCGATAACTCCCATAGCTCTGTGATGCCGTTTTTCAGCGCCCTTATAAGCGCTTTTCTTGAAATAGTATTTCTTATTGCCCATATATCCGCTCTTTGCTCCATTCTGCCTCTGGTGGTTACGGGACAGCTTTCATCATAGAAGGAAGCCGTAATGCAATGCCCCAGCTCGTGAGCGGATTTTACCTTGTAGTCGGCGTGACTTTTTACCTTTCTTTTATCAATAGCAATAATACAAAGTCCGTTCATACTGTGACTGAGCGCCTCTTCCTTACCGAAAAGCTCCATATCTATTATAGGAATATCCTTCTGCATTGCTATCTTCATGAGCTTGTCCAAATTTCACGCCTCCTTTTTTAAGCCGTATATTTTAACCTTCTTCCTTTTTCTGCTTTTGTCTGTACTTCAGATGCTCCATTGCAAGTCTTTTTACGTCGTCTAAAACGTCGTCGTCAATTTCGGTATCACCGAAAAGTGCAAATTTCAGCTTGCTGTCTGAAATAGAAATACTGTCCGTTTCGCTCAGCAGAAAATCGGTATCGGTGCCGAAAAATTCTGCAAGCATTCGGAGTGTGTCGAAATCGGGCTCACGTTTTCCAAGTTCGTAAAGACTGTAGCCTTGTTTTGTCATGCCTAAATGCTCCGCCACTTCAGCCTGGGAATATCCCTTCTTTTTGCGGAGAGCTTTGATATTTTCTGAAAAAATACTCATAGCTTAGACCATCCTTAAATTTTTATTTGCAGTTATCTGCACTTGTAATTATATCAACAATATGTTGCATAGTCAACAATCTGTTGTAAAATTCTACGTTTGTTACAATAAAAACAACGATTTGTTGTCTTTTTGTTGTAGCAATTCACAAATCGTAAAAAACTAGTAAACAAACTGTTGACAAATTGCAGAACTTGTGTTATCATCTTGTCAAAGGACAACGAAATGTTGACTTGTTGCTACCTTCCTCTTTGCTTATGATAATAGCAAAGACGAAGTACGATAGAAAGGACAGAAAGGAGGAAATATGTATATCTGTTGCGAATGTGAAAATATTTTTCCCGAGGAGGATTTAAGCTACGTTTCCGAAAACGTGGGCGAATGCTGGGGATATCCCGCATACCGAAGGCGAAGATGCTGTCCCTTTTGCGAGGGTGAGGTAGAAGGCTATAATGAAGCGGAAAGGGGGTGATAGTATAAACAGTAAATATCAGGAATATCTGACGGAGAAGGGACGGGAAAAGCTGGCGTCCTACAGCTCTATGGGATATGATGTGGCTGCTATAGCAAAAAAGATAGGCGTATCGGAAAAGACTCTTCTGCTATGGTGTAGTAAGTACCCTGAAATAAACGCCGCCATCCATAGCGGAGATATGGCAGACAGACTGGTGGAGAAAGCACTTTTCAAAAGGGCGGTGGGATATACCCAGACCGAGCGGGTAAGTCAGCTCAGCAAGGAAGGAGAAATGGAGCTTGTAAAGGTGGTGGAAAAGGAGGTTATGCCCAGCACTACGGCGCAGATATTCTGGCTTAAGAACAGATGCGGCTACGAATGGGACGGCAAGACCGAGGACGAAGATGAGGAGGGCGGAGTTGTGGTATTACCGGAGGTGAATAAAAATGGCGGATAATATCGTATGGAAGCCTCAACCAAAGCAGATACAGTTCTTGTGTCGCCCCGAATACGAAGCCTTGTACGGCGGTGCGGCAGGCGGCGGTAAGTCGGATGCCTTACTTGCGGAGGCTCTTCGTCAGGTACATATACCCCATTACAGAGCTATCATATTCCGTAAGACATATCCGCAGTTATCGGAGCTTATAGACCGATCTAAAGAGCTTTACTCTATGGCATTTCCGAAGGCAGTATACAGTTCGACTCATCATTGCTGGACTTTCCCTTCGGGAGCGAAAATTTACTTCGGCAGTATGCAGTATGCGAAGGATAAGACACAGTATCAGGGTAAGCGATATGATTTTATCGGCTTTGACGAGCTTACGCACTTTACCTTTGAGGAATACAGCTATATGTTCTCCCGTAACAGACCCGGTGGCGAAGGTACAAGGGTATACATAAGAGCTACCGCAAACCCGGGTGGAATAGGTCACGGCTGGGTAAAGCAGAGATTCATAACCGCCGCAAAGCCTATGACTCCCATTATAGATACCTATACCGTCTACGACCCTTCGGGCAAGCAGATAAAGATAAATAAAAGCCGTATATTTATTCCGGCATCGGTTTTCGATAATCAGAAGTTACTTTCCAACGATCCTGAATATTTAGCTTCTCTTGCAATGCTTCCTGAAGCGGAAAAGAACGCTCTGCTCTACGGAGATTGGGACAGCTTTTCGGGACAGGTCTTCTCCGAGTGGGTGGATGATAAAGCACACTATGAGGACAGACAATGGACTCACGTAATAGCTCCCTTCAGGATACCGAAGGACTGGACTGTAGTCAGAGGCTTTGACTTCGGCTACGCGAAGCCTTTCTCGGTAGGCTGGTATGCGGTTGACCGCAGAGGATGTATTTACCGCATCGCAGAATATTACGGCTGTACTGAAACCGCTAACACGGGTATAATGATAAATCCCGTAGAGATAGCCGCAGAGATAAAGCGTATCGAGAGCGAAAACGAGAATCTTAAGGGCAGAACGATAACTGGCATAGCGGACCCGTCAATCTTCGACAGAAGCCGTGGAGAAAGCGTTGCTGACCTTATGGCTATGCCACCTAACTTTATTCTGTGGAGCGGTGGTGATAACACAAGAATAGCAGGCAAAATGCAGTACCATTACCGCTTTATGTTTAATAAAGACGGACTGCCTATGTTCTACTGCTTCAACACCTGCAAGCACTTTATCCGCACCATCCCTGCTCTTGTCTACGATGACAAGAAGGTGGAGGATATCAACACGGAGCAGGAAGACCACATCTATGACGAATGCAGATACGTGCTGATGGCGAATCCGATGACTGCTCCGAGAGAAAGAGCGGAAGTACCCTATACGGATGATCCATTGGAACAGAGAAAGAAGAACAACTATTCATTTTATAATATCTGAAAAAGGAGGAAATTTTGAGCAAGTTAAAGAAAATCGGCAGAAACGAGCTTATCCGTGCCGAGCAGATACTGAAAAAGTATAAGGCGGGAAAAGCAAATCTTGAAAACCGAATCATATCAAACGAGCAATGGTGGAAAATGCGCCACTGGGGAGAAATAGGCGGGAATGAATATGATATAAACCGCCCGAAGCCTTCTTCGGCATGGCTTTTTAACTCGATTGCAAATAAGCACGCCGACGCTATGGATAACATCCCCGAGCCTACCGTTTTACCAAGAGAGCAGGACGATGAGATAGCTGCAAAGGGGCTATCTGAAATGCTTCCCGTAGTGCTGGAAAGAGCAGGCTACGAAAAGCTCTACAGTGATATGTGGTGGTACAAGCTGAAGAACGGCACCGCTTGTCAGGCGGTACTCTGGGATAGCTCCCTTGATAACGGCAGAGGCGATATTGCTATAAAGAATATCGATCTGTTAAATCTCTTCTGGCAACCGGGTATCAAGGATATAGAGGAAAGCAGAAACATCTTTTACGTAACTCTTTACGATAACGAATTACTTTGCGAAATGTATCCGGAGCTTAAAGGAAAGCTGGGCGGTGATACCGTAGGTGTTGCAGGCTATAAGACCGATGATAATATCGACGGCTCGGACAAGTCGTCACTTATCGACTGGTATTACAAGAAGAGGACTGCTACCGGTGATATCCTTCATTATTGCCGTTTCGTAGGGGATACGGTACTGTATTCGAGCGAGGACGACGAGCTTTGCGAAAAGGGCTTTTACGAGCACGGCAGATATCCCTTTGTGCTGGATCCCCTCTTTATGCAGGAAGGTAGTCCCTGCGGCTTTGGTTACGTAGATATTATGCGTGACGCCCAGATGTATATAGATAAGCTGGGACAGGTAATCTTAGAGCATACGGTACAGATGAGCAGAAAGAGATTTTTTATAAAGAATAACGGTGCGATAAGAGAGGAAGAATTTGCGGATTTCCGCAGGCCCTTCGTTCACGTGGCGGGAAACCTTTCTGCTGACGATATAAGAGAGATTCGTATCGATCCTCTTGACAGCGCAGTAATGACCGCTATGAACAACAAGATAGAGGAGCTTAAGGAAACCAGCGGCAACAGAGATTTTTCCCAGGGCGGCACGGCGGGAGGAGTTACGGCGGCAAGCGCTATAGCGGCTCTTCAGGAGGCAGGTAACAAGCTCTCCCGTGATATGATAAAGGGAAGTTATTTTGCCTTTACAAACGTCTGCTATCTGATAATCGAGCTTATCAGACAGTTCTACGATACCCCGAGAGTTTATCTTTTATCAGGGGATTATAAGAGCTTTGACAACAGTCTGTTAAAGGATAAGGAACGCTTCCTTTTCGGAGAAGCCATAGAGCCGCACAGACCTGTGTTTGACGTTATCTGTAAAGCGGCAAAGAAATCCCCCTTCTCAAAGGCGGCACAAAACGAGCTTGCCAAGGAGCTTTTCCGTATAGGCTTTTTCAGACCTGAATTATCGGAGCAGTCTTTGGCGGCAATCGAGATAATGGACTTTGAGGGTAAGGAAAATATCAGAGAAGCCATAGGAAAGATAGCACAGCAGTTCAGAGCGTCACAGACGGCTATGATGACGGGAGGTGAGATGGTTTGACGGATATCACCGTAAAAAAGACGAGCCTCGGCAGAGAGATCTACATAAAGGGTCATTCAGGTGACGGAGTGCAGAAGGAGGGTAGCGTTGTATGTGCGGCAATCAGCACTCTTTCACAGACTTTAGCCCAGAATCTTTATGATTATGAGGACGAGGGCGAGGTGGATATAATAGGAGTTTCGATAAAAAGCGGAGAATCCTATTTTTCCTATATCACGGATAGTGAAAACGTAAATCTGGTGGTGGACAGTATATGCAAGGGCTTTATGCTTGTTGCCGACTGCTTCCCCGAAAGAGTTACCTTTGACTATATCTAAAAATTGCTTTGAAAGGAGGTGATAAAATGGAGCAGACAATGACGGAAGAAATCCCAAATGAGGAAAAGACGGAGGAGGCTATTCCCACAGCAGATAAATCGGACGCCGCTGGCGAAGGGATATCCGAAGCCGACAGATTCTATAATGCGGTGAGGGAGATGAAAAATCATCAGCATGCCACGGAAAAGGAGCTTGTAGCCCTGATGGCAAAAAAGCTCGGTATATCCGAAAGGGATTACGACGGCATAAGGGCAAGGCTTACCGAGGAGGAAGAAAAGGAGGATACCCCCGACGACTTTTCCGAAAAGCTGAAGTCCTGGCAGGAAAGAGAGGGCGAGGTGCAGAAGCTCTACCCCGGATTTGTCCTTGCAACCGAGCTTAAGAATCGTGATTTCTTCAATCTGTGCTATAACGGAGTGGACATCATGACTGCCTATCAGGTACTTCATCTTGACGACATCATAACGTCGGCTATGAGCTATGCGGTATCGGAGCTTAAAAGGGCAGGGATGCTGAACGGTTCTGCATCGGGCAGAGTAAGAGAAGCCGCTCTTGACAGCGGTACTGCGAAAACAAGACAGGAAAAACCAAAGCTCACGAAAAAAGAAAGAAATGAGCTGATACGAAGAGCCGAAAGAGGCGAAACAGTAAGACTTTAAGTCATCAGAGAAAGGATAACAAAATGAAAAAGCATTTCAACTTCAGAATCGATCTTTTTGAAACACAGACCACATCTCAGGATTCCTTATCCGCAGAGATGAAGACCTTCTATGAGAATACTCTCATAGATAACGCCGAGCCGAAGCTGGTACACGACCGCTTCGGTGATAAGTACCCCATCCCTAAGAATGGCGGTAAGACTATCGAATTCAGAAAGTACAGCCCTTTACAGAAGGCAACTACTCCCCTTGTGGAAGGCGTTACTCCTGCAGGCAACTCTCTTTCTGTAACCAACGTGACCGCTACTGTAAATCAGTACGGTGACTATATCAAGTTATCGGATATGCTGGAGCTTACCGCTATCGATAACAATGTGGTACAGTCCACAAAGCTGCTTGGCAGCCAGTCCGGCAGAACTCTTGATACTATCACAAGAGAAATTCTCAATGCAGGCACAAACGTAATCTATGCCGCAAAGGGAGATGGCACAGAGGTGCTTTCAAGAGAAAATCTTGACAACACCTGCGCTCTTACGGTAGATACCATTTTTAAGGCTTCAGCCCAGCTGGAATCTATGAACGCCGATGGTATCGACGGTGAGAACTACGTGGCTATCATTCATCCCTACGCCGCCTACGATCTTATGAGATGTCCCGAATGGATCGACGTACATAAGTACGCAGAGCCTGAAAGCATCTTCAAGGGTGAGATCGGCGCTATCGGTAACGTGCGCTTTGTAAAGTCAACCGAAGCAAAGATATGGAAGGATGAAACCTGCCCCGAGGGACTTGCAGTATTTTCAACCCTTGTGCTTGGCGCTCACGCCTATGCGGTAACCGACGTTACAGGCGGCGGACTCCAGCATATCGTAAAGCAGCTTGGCTACGGCGACGATCCTCTTAATCAGAGAGCGTCTGTAGGCTGGAAGGCTACAAGAGTAGCGGAAATTCTTTCCGATGAATATATGGTAAGAATCGAAAGCTGTTCTCCTACCTACTCCGCAAAGACCAACGCCAACTAATTTAAAAATTCCCTCGGGCGTCAGCCCGGGGGATAAAATATAGAAAGGAATTTATTATGACAAAGAAAACAACTGATCTTAAGGAGCTTGTTACTGTAAAGCTCTTCAAGGATGGCGAAAAATATAACGACGATGTTTTCGTATCGGTAAACGGCTGTAACTATCAGATAAAAAGAGGCGAAACAGTAAAAGTGCCTATGTTTATAAAGCTCCAGCTTGATAAGGCGGAGGAGCAGAGAAAGAAGGCAGAGTATTACCGTGACGAAGGATGGAAGCAGTCCCTCATAATTCAGGAGGGCAAGCAGAACTGACAGAAAGGAGCGCATATGACTATAAAGGAAGTTATAGAAAAAACCGACAGACTGCGTCCCAACAGTTTTTCAAGGGTGGAAAAGACCGACTGGCTGACCGACTTTGAAAACCGCATCTATAACGAGATATATTCTCTTCATAAATGCGACGTACCTTTTACCGATACCGCAGAAATGACGGAAGCTACAGAGCTTTTCGTACCCTCGCCCTACGATGAACTGTATACGCTTTTCCTATGCTCTATGGTGGATTATTCAAATGCAGAGTATGACCGCTATAATAACGATATGCTGATGCTGGACAGCCTTTACGGAGATTTTGAACGCTTCTGGCACGGCACTCACGAAAGCTCCCTTTCTACAGTAATAACGGGATAGGAGGGAATATGCGGTACAGAAGACTTAAAAACCTATCTAAAAAGGAAAGCCATCAGAATCTTTTCGGCGGCATCAACCTTCAGAACGGTACTCCCCTTGGAGAATGGGAGGAGCTTCACAATATGACTTCAGAGAGCTACCCTGCGGTATGCTCTGCGGAGCTTCGCAGATACAGAACATTACCTTCGGATATGACAGGCTTTTGCTTCAAGAATGATAGTCTTGTGTATACCGTGACCAATGGTATAAGCATTGACGGAACGATGATTGTACTACCTCTTTCCGAGGGAAATAAGAAGCTCGTTTCTATGGGTGCATATATCGTCATATTACCTGACTGGGTAGTGATAAATACCGAGGATATGACGGTAGAAAGCAATATAGACTCCGTTACTCTGACAGGCGGTACGCTTTATGAAATCAATTTCAATCAGACTTCGCCTACGGTGGATATCCGTAAGCTGATGTACTACGAAACGGATGCCTCAAATTCTGCTCTCGCAAATCTCAAGAAGGGTGACAGAGTAAAGCTCTCCTATGCATACAAGGGCAAGGCTACGTCTTTCGTAGTTTCTGTTGACAGTATAAGCACAGAGGAAAGCTATCTTGAAGAAGGCAGAGCGGCGGTAATCTTCGATACTACTGCAGGCGTATACAAGGATACAAGATATTTTTTCTCGGAAAAACAGGCTATGACGGGTAGCAGATTCATAGCAAGGCACGAAAACGTTACTCTTGAAAGGTCAGGAGAGGTATCAAGGTCCGAAATACCCGATATGGATTATGAGCTTATCGTGGAGCATAACAACAGATTATGGGGATGCTCCTCCGAAAATCACGAAATATATTGCTCAAAGCTGGGTAATCCGTTCATATGGACTGAATACAGCGGACTTTCAACCGATTCCTATGCGGTAACAGTAGGCTCTGACGGAGATTTTACAGGCAGTACGGTCTATAACGACAGTATTCTCTTTTTCAAGGAAAACTGCGTACACGTAGTCTACGGCACAAAGGCATCCAATTTCACCTTAAGCACTATCGAGCTTCGTGGTGTGCAGAAGGATAGCTTCAGTTCCATCTGCAAGTCAAACGGACTTCTGTACTACAAGGCACCTGAAGGTATATTCGTCTTCAACGGTAGCACCTCGGTAAGAGCAGACGGAAGGCTGGGAGAGGATATCAAGGAAACTGCGGTAGGCGTAGCGGATGACGATGCGGTGTATATGGCTACAGACGATACAGTCTACGTGTATGACTATCTGCACGATAACTGGCATACCGAGTCTTTGAAGGGTGATAGCATCAGGATGCTTTCAGGACATAACTACGGTGGTGCTTTGTATCTTGTGGCAGAGGTAGACGGAGAATTCAGACTGTACCTTATGCGAGGCATTGACGATACGATGACCGACAATGATGATACCGTAGCCTTTGAGCTTCAGACAGGGGAGCTTAACCGCATAGGTGCTATTATGAGGCATATATCAAAGCTCCGCTTCGTGATAGGTACAGACGGCTTATACGATAGCATAGCCTTTGATATTAAGATATCCTATAACGGTGGTGAATTCAGGACTATCTACAGCTATGACAGTAACGGCACAAGGCCTTCTACGGAGATATTCACAGTACCCATTATCCCTATGCGGTGTCAGAGGATGAAGTTAAAAATATCAGGAACGGCTACAGGCACAGAGTATATAAGCTCGCCTGCCTTTACTCTCTACGGCATCTATTACACTTCGGAAGGTGGTACGGAGCTTGGCTGAAAATATAAACATTGACTTTATGCCAAATCGAAAAACGGCAGATACACAGAGAGTCGGAGCGGTGGAGGATTATCTGAAGCTCTTTACCGACAGAGCGAAATTCTGCTTTTCGAGTATCTACGATGAGCTTTCCGATATAGGCAAAAGGCTTGATAGTCTTGATGACTTTACGATCTCCACACCATCCTCGGTAGACTTGGTGGTGGAAAATGCCGTTATCCTTCAGGAAAAGGAAAGCCAGCAGGTGATACATAATTTCACAAAGACACATTACGTGGATGGCAATAACATCGGCTACGGCGGTGTCGGCAACAGCATAGTGTGTGATGGGTACCTTATTGGTGGTGAAGCGAAGGAAGAGCCGTCGTCCTGGTATTCATCAATTAATTTTCCAATAGCAAAAAGACTGATATTTTCTGATGTGCAGGAAACGGTTTATAATCTTTCAATCTATTGCAGAGTGACGCAGATAGTGAATGACAGAGTGGATTTCGTGATTGCGGCGAGTATAGATGGTGAAGAGGTTGAAAGCTACGGGCCGTATGCTTCTTATTCCGGATTCGGGATAACTCCTGTTTTTGAGCAGGTTATAATGCCGCCTGACAGCGAATTTACCTTTGGTGCGGCTGATGTGGATTTTCAAGCGGCTTATATCAACAATGGAACAGTGTTCCGTAGTCACTTCAGATACCGTGTTCCATTCTCCTCCGAAGCCGAATTCAATGCGGCGGCAGGTCTTACAAATACCCCTATAGAGCTTATCGAAATTCAGGATTTTCAGTACCTTGTACCCGAAAGTCAGATAATTGTTGATAAGGAGCTATCCGAGGACAGCGACAACGTGATAGCAAATTCCACGGTAGCGAAGGCACTTTCCCTGAAGGCTGATAAGGAAGCGGTGGAAACTCTCACAGAGGAATACAATTCCACGAAGGAAAGTTTCAACACCAGAATAAACGCTAACGCTATGAAGGTTGATACCAGTCTTATGCAGATTGAATCACACGAAAAGAACGGGAACAATCCTCACAAGGTCACAAAGGAACAGCTTGGTCTTGATATGGTGGAGAATAAATCTCCGTCAGAGGTACTGTCTGCCCTGAATTTCATCGGTGAGAATATGCTTGAGAATGCTACCTTCCACAGTAATTTCAGCGGTTGGACTTTCACAAACAATAACTTTTCCGAAATCACAGTAAAGGATGGATTCCCCTGCGCTCACTTTTCAGGCGGTATCGGTAAATCAACGTCTGTAAGACAGTCGGTGCTTGAGGAGATTGACAAGGAAAATCTCGACCAGCTCTATACCTTCAGCGCAGATATCAGGATTGATGATTACGTAGCAGGTACTACCAATCCCTTTGCACAGCTTTATTTCAGCGCAACCTATGACAACAACGGTACAAGCTCTGCCTTCAACGCCACAACGGTGGCAGGCAGTCCCGATCTGACACGGTATAACGATCAGGGATGGCAGAAGGTGTATTGGACAGTAAGATTTGCGAGAGTACCGAACAGTATCTATGCCTTTGTCTATGCAAGAGATTTCACAGGCGAGCTTTATTTTAAAAATCTGAAGCTGGAAAAAGGCTCTGTCCCTACGGCATATACTCCCTCTGTGACGGATTATACCGAGCTTGTGGATAGGGTGGCTGTGCTGGAGGCGGCACTTCTTTCGTTGGGAGGTGAGATATAATGGCATTAAATTTTGGCGAATGGGTAGTAAAGATGGCGGTAAAAGGCGTAAAGGCAGGCTCTTTCGGGCGAGAATGGGCGGCGTTACAACTTGCCGACTATTATACCCGTGGAAAAATAACGGAGGCTGACCTGATAGCCTTTGATGATGAAATGGCTGCTTATGAACGTCAGCTTGAAGCTGAAAAGGCTTTATCTGAAGAAATAGAAGAAATATCGGGAATGGAGGTATAGATATGAAGGAAAAGAAAAAAGAAGGTCTTGGCGTTAATTTTTCCGATGCGGTAAAGCAGAGCCTTGCAGATGTGCTTAATCGCAGGGATTATAGATATATTGCCGAAAACGACGCTATTTTCAGCAAGTACAAGGAGCTTTATACCGAGCAGGGCAGAAGAGCTATGCAGGACACTATGGGTAATGCGGCACTTCTTACCGGCGGCTATGGAAATTCCTACGGCACCTATGCAGGTCAGCAGGCATATAATAGCTATATGAAGGAGCTTTCCGATAAGTCTGCGGAGCTTGAACAAAGAGCTTATGACAGATACCGTGACGAAGAAGAAAGCGCATACAGAAGACTTGACGCCCTTATGGGCTATTACGCCGACGACAGAGATTATCTCTACAAAATGGAGCAGGACAGAATAAAGCAGGAAAATATTCTGTATGACAGAAACAGAGAAAATTACGAAAACGACAGAAGATACGAGCTTGACAGGATAAAGCTGAATGCAACCCTTCAGGATGCGGTGGATAAGGAGCAGGGAACGGCTGACGATAAATTCAATCCCGAGGAGGCTTATAAATTCCTCGGCAAGTATAACAACAAGATATACAGCGACGAGGAATTCGCCGAAACTCTTTATCTGCTTTACGGAGATAAAAAAGGCTTTTACGACTGGATAAAGACCCTTAAGGTCCCCGGAAGTGTAAGCGGCAGAACTTATCTTAAGGTGCTTTATGAGATTCATCCCGAGCTTAAGGATGTTTAAAGAGGGGAGGAAAAATGACAAAAATTCAGATTATCATAGACAGTATCGCAGGAATTGTGGGAGCGGTAATAGGCTTCTTATTCGGTGAGATAACGGGACTTTTCTGGGCACTTATAGCCTTTATGGCGATGGATTACATAAGCGGAGTGGTTATAGCGATCATACGCCGTGAGCTTTCCAGCGAGGTCGGCTTTACAGGCCTTGCAAAAAAGCTTTTTATACTCTGCTTTGTGGCTATGGGGCATATTATTGACGCTTATATAATAGGTAGTTCCTCGGTATTTATGACGGCGGTAATACTTTTCTATACGGCAAACGAGGGGATATCCCTTCTCGAAAACGCATCGATCCTGGGACTCCCCGTACCCGAAAGGCTGAAGGAGGTATTACTGCAGATAAAAAGAAAGGGGGAAGATGAAGATGAGTGATATGAATATAAAGGGCGTAGACGTATCCTATGTGCAGGAGGGAATAAGCGTCAAGGCTCTTTCCGATAGCGGAGTAAAATTCGTAATGATCAGACTCGGACTCTCTGAAATGGAGGACGTAACGGCGGCAGGGCATATCAAAGCCTGCCGTGAGAATGGCATAGATTACGGCTTCTACTGGTACAGCTACGCTATGAGCGTTGCGGATGCTGTAAAAGAGGCAGACGCCTGCCTTACTGCACTTAAAAAGTATGAAAGACCGTCCTATCCCGTATTTTTCGATATGGAGGAAAAAAGACAGATAGACGGACTTGACAGAGTTGTCCGTACCGATATGGCTATTGCCTTCTGTGACAGAATAATAAAGGGCGGATACCCCTGCGGAATCTATGCAAACCCTTCCTGGATGGAAAGCTACTACGATAAAGACAGAATAATCGGAAAATACGATATCTGGCTTGCTCATTGGACGGGTAGCCCTGACAGAATAAGCCACTATGATTACGGTCAGACTATGTGGCAATGGGGACTTGACAAGATAGGCGGCTATAATATAGACGGAGATATCTGCTTTGTGGATTATCCCGTAATAACAAAGGCTTTTTACGATAAATTACCCGAAAAGCCGGTAGCGGAAATGCTTCGTAAGGGGGACAGGGTACTGCTTATAAATACCCCTCTTTATATTTCAGCCTCTGCGAGAAATAAATCCACTACCATTTCAGGCTATTATTATATCCATAGTGACGGTATAATAAATAACCGCATCAGGATAACAACGCCTAAGGGTAATCCCGACGTTACCGGCTGGGTTAACGTGTACAGTATAAAAAAGCAGGAGGAAACGGGTGTCAGCTTTAACGTGGGTGACAGGGTAAGAGTAAAGCAGGGCGCACTTTCCTTTTCGGGTACAAGGCTTGCAGGCTTTGTATATACTGCGGTGTTTGACGTTATCCAGGCAGGTATAAACGGCTATCCTGATTATATCGTAATCGGACTTGACGGCGACGTTACCGCCGCAATGCACGCAGACGATCTTATAAAGGTATAATTAAAACCGCTGAAGCTCCTGAAAGGCTTCAGCGGTTGATTTTTTATTTGTAGGTTGTAAATTCCTGTACCCAGTAATAGTGATACTGGTCGTCTGCCTCGTAGAAGGCTATTGCGATATTTTTAAAATCGGGATTTAAGATATTCTTGCGGTGGCTTGATGAATTCATCCAGGAGTCAACTACCTCCTTGGCAGTATGCTGACCTGATGC
>JAFQUH010000040.1 GCA_017408635.1 Ruminiclostridium sp.
ATTCTTTCAAAAGAGGAATTGCACAAGAAAACCCTTGAATTCGTTTCCTATCCCGATAAATCAAAAAAATTCTCCTTTGTACATTCCAGCGGCGGTGCTGTAGATATCACTATAATAGATAATAACGGCAAGCGATTCGATATGGGTAGCGAATTCGACGAATTTACTGACAGGTCTTATACAGACTGGTACGAAAAAAATGACGTAAACGATACAATCCGTAATAATCGTAGATTGCTTTATAACGTGCTTTGCTCCTGCGGTTTCACTAACTACCCGTCAGAATGGTGGCACTACGATTACGGCGATATATTCTGGAGCTACTATACAGGACAGGATGCAATATACTCATCGGCTTTTGAACTTTCGGAGGTAAATTAAGTATAATGGATGATATCAAAAAATTTGACGTATTTATAAGCTACCGAAGAGAAGGCGGCTCAACTCTGGCAAAGCTGATATACGAATCCCTTACACAGAAGAGATATTCAGTATTTTTTGATCACGACACTCTGACGTCAGGCGAATTCGGTATTAAGCTCATAAAAACCATTGAAGCGGCAAAAGACGTTATTGTAGTCTTAAGCAAAAACTGTCTTGAAAGATGCAAAAACGAGGACGACTGGCTACGTAAGGAAATAACCACAGCTATAAAGTCACAGAAGCATATAATCCTCATTTTTACAGAAGATTTCAGAATGCCATCTACTGTAGACCTGATCGACTTACCTGAAGAAATTCAGAAGCTTCTCGGGTATCAGGGATACAAAGCCAGCATAGAGCATTTTGATAGTATTATGAAAAAGCTCTGCAATGAACTCGGCTCCTCCCCTGCCGCCCTGGATGAATCGGCGTTGGAGCCAGCTATTGCATTTCTTTCAGACGGCGGCGCCGAGCAGTTACCCACAGAAACCAGAAAGAAGCTCATAAAAAGCCTTTTAACCTGTGAATATGGTGATTCAATCGGTAACGTGTTAAGCTCCTATATCGCAACTACTGCTAAAAATCTTCAGAATATCAGAACAGTATTCCGTTACGAAATAGAGATACGTGAGCAATTCTTCTTTAACAATATCGATATAGACGAGGAAAAATATTTCTTACTTACCGAAAATCTTGCATACAGAAAACAGCTTATAACTCCGATGGAGAAAAACAACTTCTGGTTATCCTTTGTAAGAAATCTTGATGAGCTTGATGACGCTTTAAGAAGCGAAAACTTCTTATTCAGCGAAAATCTGCTTATGGAAAAAGATGATCTGAAAAAATTATCCGAATTGAGCGAAGACGAAAAGTACAGCTTCTACACTAAAAATATGAGAGTAAAGCTTAACATCAACGGCTCTTCGCTGACACCCGCAAGACTTATAATAAACGAAGCGGGTATATTTGCAAATTATACCGTAGACGATTCCGATAAAATCGATAGTAATATCCTCCAGCTGAAGCTAGTGTTCTCCATTCCTCACAGAAAGCAAGCAAGCTATTTCTTTGTATCAATAAGTGATCCTACTTACAGTCCGTACATAAGATTTGTCTATCCCGAGGACGAGATCGACGCTGAAATGATACCATTTTTAAGCAGAGCAACCAGCTCGGCGGACACAAAAATCTTTGAAGGACTGCGTGAAATCTCTTTTGAAAAGGAATGGGTAATGCCGATGAGCGGCGTTATGTTTATAATTACTCTTGATGAGAAATAAATTTTTAGTATAATTTCCTTTTCATTAACAGATAATAACAAGGCAATTTAAAAAATTTGTCGGAATGAGCAAATTATTCTGTTAAAAGCTAAAGAAAAGGAGATTTATATAATATGAAAGCAACTGGTATTGTAAGAAGAATCGACGATCTTGGCAGAGTCGTTATTCCTAAAGAGATAAGACGTACAATGAGAATCAGAGAAGGCACTCCTCTTGAAATCTATACAAGCGTTGACGGAGAGGTTATTTTCCGTAA
>JAFQUH010000041.1 GCA_017408635.1 Ruminiclostridium sp.
CTCATCCCATACGTTCATGCTTGAGCCTGCCATTGTGCTCATCATAGCTGAAGAGCTTGAAAGGGCGCTGGTCATACCCATCTTTTCAAAAAGCTGGGCGGGGTTTACCTTGTAGTTATTACCGTCCTTGTCTGTTCTGTAGACGTTAAGCTGGGTTGTATAGCTGTATCTTATGTCGCTGACGTAATCCTTTATCTCCTTGCCGTCACCCTCGATATATTTCTTGAAGGCTTCAAGGTCGTTGGACTGAATCTGTGTGAACATAGAGTTTATCATATCGCTCATAATGTTCTGGGAGGTGATTTCTCCATCCTTGCCCTTTTCGGCTTCTGCCTGGGATTTCAGCACGGCGGTCATCATAGCGGTCATATCCACCGATTCGCCCTCGATTATAAGCGGATAACTTGCAAGGGTATTTTCCTCCACCATTGCGATATATTCTCTCGCACCTGTGGAAATTGCAAGGATCAGAGCAATACCGATAATACCGATACTTCCTGCAAAGGAGGTCATAAAGGTTCTCGTCTTTTTGGTCATTAAGTTGTTAAGACTGAGTGAAAGAGCTGTCAGGAAGGACATTGAAGGCTTCTTTACCTTCTTTTCCTTTGACTTCTTTTCCTTCTTTATAGGCTCTACTACCGCTCTCTCGTAAGGATTTGTATCGCTTACTACCTTACCGTCGAGCAGCTTTATGATTCTGTTGGAATACTGTTCTGCAAGCTCGGGGTTATGGGTTACCATAATAATGAGCTTATCCTTGGAGATTTCCTTTAAAATCTCCATGATCTGAACACTTGTTTCGCTGTCCAATGCACCTGTAGGTTCGTCAGCAAGGAGTATATCGGGATTATTTACAAGCGCTCTTGCAATGGCAACTCTCTGCATCTGACCGCCCGACATCTGATTGGGCTTTTTGTTTATCTGATCTGCAAGACCTACCTTTGTAAGTGCGTCAATTGCACGCTTCCTTCTTTCCTGCTTTGATACGCCTGAAAGAGTAAGGGCAAGCTCTACGTTTGATAATACTGTCTGATGGGGGATAAGGTTGTAGCTCTGGAATACAAAGCCTATGGAGTGATTGCGGTAGGTATCCCAGTCCGACGCCTTGAATTCCTTTGTGGATTTTCCACCGATAATAAGATCGCCTTCGGTGTATCTGTCAAGACCGCCGATGATGTTTAAAAGCGTGGTCTTACCACAGCCGGACTGACCGAGAATAGCTACGAATTCGCTTTCACGGAAGTCAATGCTGACTCCACGAAGTGCCTTTACCTTTGTGTCGCCCAGTACGTAATCCTTTGTTATGTTCTTTAACTGAAGCATAGCGTTTCCTTTCTTATTTGTTTATTACATTTATTTAAGTGCCGCCGTATCTACGGCAACAATGGGTTTCTTTTTCTTTTCTTCCGTTTTTTCATTGATGTAGGGAAGGTATACGTAAAAATCTGTTCCCTTGCCCTTTTCACTTCTTACCTTTATCCTGCCGCCGCAAAGCTCGGTGATTCTCTTTACCATTGCAAGACCAAGACCGTTACCGCTGTTTGAACGGGAGCTGTCCCCCTGATAGAATTTTTCAAATATTCTCTCGGTGGTGGCACTATCCATACCTATTCCGTTATCGGATATCTTAAGCTCTATTTCCTCGTCCTTTTGAATATTCTTAAGCGTTACCTCTATACGACCGTTTTCGCCTGTGTATTTTATCGCATTTCCGATTATATTAAGCCACACGTGTTTTAATACGTCGGGATTGCCGTAATATTCTATCTCTTCAAGCTCGGGAATTATCTCGATATCCTTTGCGCTCCATTCCTCACACAGCATCAGGATGCTCTGTCTTATCTCCTCGTCAAGGCTGAAATTCACCTTATCCGAAATAACCTCCTGATTTTCGAGCTTTCCGAGTAAAAGTATGTTGGTTGACATATTTATAAGTCGCTGGGACTCGGAAAGGATTATATCTATATATTCCTGCTCCTGCTCCTTTGTAAGTCCGCCCTTTTTCAGCTGCTTTGCAAAGCCGTAGACGGATACCATAGGAGTTTTGAATTCGTGGGAGAAGTTGTTTATAAAATCGTTTCTGAAAAGCTCGGTACTCTGAAGCTCCTTTGCCATCAGATTGAAGTCCTGCTGTATTCTTGCAATTTCGGAGTTGCCGCTGATGTGGTCAAGCCTTATGGTGAAATCACCCTCGGTGACCTTTTTAAGACCGCTTTTAAGTTCTTTGAGCGGCTTTAAAAAATAGTCTGCAAGAAAAACCGAAATGATACTGCCTATTATAATACAGGAGCAGAGCATAACCAGCGGGAGCAGCATCGGTACGACACGGATGTGCTTTACAAGCCCGAAGGCGTCAAGTATATTGAATATCACTATACTGATACCGCCTGCGCTTGCCATTACTATAAACACAAACATTACCACGTAGGCATTCAGCGAATGATATTTCTTGATTTCTTCTTCCTGCCTGTAGGACATTTATATCACTCCCGTTTTATTACCGCTTTATAGCCGAGTCCTCTTACCGTTGCTATTTCAAAATCTCCGTTATCACGGAATTTTTCACGGAGTCTGTTTATATGTACGTCTATGGTTCTCTCGTCGGTGTCGGATTCCATATCCCACAGCTCATCCATTATCTGACGACGGGTGAATATCTTTCCGGGGTAGGAGAGGAGTTTGAACAAAAGCATGAATTCCTTGTTTGGAAGCTCCTGAACTTCACCCTTACAGCTGACTGTAAGAGCGTCGTAGTCAAGCACGGTATCTCCTGCTACGAGCTTATGCTCGTTTGCTATATTGGAGCGGCGGAGCAGAGCGGAAATACGAAGAAGCATTTCTTCTTCGTTTACCGGCTTTACCATATAATCGTCGGTACCTGCCTTGAAGCCTGCTATCTTGTCTGCACTGGTCTCCTTTGCGGTTACCATAAGTACTGGTATATTGCAATTTCCTTCACGCAGAGTTCTTACAAATTCGTAGCCGTCCATACGGGGCATCATCACGTCAAGCAGTATGAGGTCAACGTGCTGTCTGTCGAGTATCTCCAGAGCGTCAATACCGTCTACCGCAGGAACAGGCTCGTAGCCGTTCTGTGCCAGTACCGTACACATGAGCTTTCTTGTATTCTTGTCATCTTCGGCAACCATTATATGAAACATATCATTCACCTCGTCAAAAAAGATAAAAATCGGTTTTCATAAATTTACCACAAGAGTTTAAATTACATGTTAATAATATATGTTATGGGAACTTGTTCCCATAAAGCAACCGATAGGTTGCAGGTGCGAAGCACAAACATATATAACAAGGTTCGCTCAGCCGTCGAAATCTTCGATTTCGGGAACGGCGTGCGGTTCTTATTATTTGACTAATCTGATTTTAAAAAAACTCCGCCATTATGATGGTGGAGTTTTTTAAAAAATTACTTATCAAGATTGTACTTCTTCTTGAACTTATCAACACGTCCGCCTGTGTCAACTAACTTCTGCTTTCCTGTGAAGAAAGGGTGGCACTTAGAACAGATTTCTACCTTGATATCCTGCTTTGTAGAACGTGTTTCGATAACCTCGCCGCATGCACACTTAATTGTTGTGGGCTGGTAGTTAGGGTGGATACCTTCTCTCATGCTGTCACCTCCTGACTTTTTTAATGCGTCTAAATTACAGCTTTCGCCATGATTTCAGAATTAATCTGCGCAGATTCTGCGCTCAGGCTATCATTATATCACAAATGAAACTCTATTGCAAGTGTTTTTTGTAATTTTTTATAACCTTTTTAAAATATTCTGTTTTACTTTATCAATTTTGTGAATTCTGCCGAATAAGCACTCTGCTTTGCCTTGGCATCCTCTACGCTTGTACCTACCGTTGTGTAGTAGAGCTTGATCTTGGGCTCTGTGCCGGAAGGTCTTATGATAATGCTTTCGTGATTTTCAAGATAAAGTGTAACTACGTTTGACTTGGGTAACGTAAGCTCTGTCTTATTGCCTGTAGCAAAATCAACCTTGTAGCTTTCTTCATAGTCTGCAAGACCGATAACCTTGCTGCCTGCGATTTCCGTAGGATAGCTGTGACGCATCTTGTCCATGATCTCACTCATCTTCTTCATACCGCTTTCGCCCTCGAAGGTGAAGGTTTCAAGCTGGTTGCAGTAGAAGCCGTATTCCTTGTACATTTCCGCTCTTGCCTGAACGAGTGAAATACCCTTTGTGCGGTAGAATGCTGCCATTTCGCAGATGAGCATCGACGCTACAACGGCGTCCTTATCTCTTACGTAGCTACCTGCAAGATAGCCGTAGCTTTCTTCAAAGCCGAAGATATATCTGTCAGCCTCGCCCTTGTCCTCGAGGAAGCCGATCTGCTCGCCGATGAACTTGAAGCCTGTAAGAGTTTCATAAAGCTCTACGCCGTACTTTTCAGCGATTGCATTTACTAAATCGGTTGTAACTATAGTCTTTACTGCAACAGGTCTTTCGGGCATTGTGCCGTTTGCGATTCTTTCCTTGCAGATATATTCAAGCAGCATTGCGCCTACTTCGTTACCTGTGAACAGAACGTATTGGTCGCCGTCGGGTACTGCGATACCTACACGGTCGCTGTCGGGGTCTGTTGCAAGTAAGAGGTCAGGCTTTTCTGTCTTACAAAGCTCTAAACCGAGTGTCAGCGCTTCTCTGATTTCGGGGTTGGGGTAGGGACAGGTTGTGAAGTTTCCGTCGGGATTCTCCTGCTCCTTAACTACTACAACGTCGTTTATGCCGATTTCGGAAAGGATTCTTCTTACGGGCTTGTTACCTGCGCCGTTAAGAGGTGTGTATACTACCTTAAGTCCGCTTGTTGCACATAAGTCGGGGTGTAAGGACTGCTTCTTTACGTTTGCGATATAATCGTCTATTACATCCTGGCCTATGTATTCGATAGAGCCGTTTGCGATGCATTCTTCAAAATCGCCGGTTACAACGTCGCTGAAGATGTCAAGACTGTCGATTTCGGAAAGAATAGCCTCTGCCGCTTCAAGAGTAACCTGACAACCGTCATCGCCGTATACCTTGTAGCCGTTGTACTTTGCAGGGTTGTGGCTGGCGGTAACGATAACGCCTGCGTCACACTTTAACGCTCTTACTGCGAAGGAGAGCATAGGAGTGGGCATAAGCTCGGGGTAGATGTAAGCCTTTATGCCGTTAGCCACAAAGATAGAAGCCGCACGCTTTGCAAAAACGTCAGATTTGATTCTGCTGTCGTATGCAACGGCAATCTTTAAATCCTTCTTGCCTGATTTCTTTACGTAGTTTGCAAGTCCCTGTGATGCCTTGCCTACCGTATAAACGTTCATACGGTTTGTACCTGCGCCGATAACACCACGCAGACCGCCTGTACCGAACTCAAGGTCACGGTAGAATCTGTCGGAGATTTCCTCTTCCTTTCCCGAAACGCTTTCAAGCTCTGTCTTTAAATCAGGATCGGCAACAGCCTTTTCCAGCCACAGAGTGTAGAGTGAATTGATTGTATCCATTGGTCAAAGTTCCTTTCTATAAGTAAGCGGTTTTTCTGCCGCATAATCCGTCACTATACAGTATAGCATTTTTCGATAAAAAATGCAAATGATTTCTGTGAATTTTTCGGAAAAATTTCAGAAAATTTTTGTGCTATATTTGTTGAAAATCACACTAAAGGGATGTATAATATAAATTGTATATATAAAATACAGTATGGGAAGTGGAAAAATGTATGCACAGGTAAACGGTATGGGACTTTTCGGTATGAACGCCTTTAAGGTTACTGCCGAGATAATTACACATAAGGGACAGCCCTCCTTCGATATAGTAGGACTTGGGGATATGGCGGTACAGGAGAGCAAGACGAGAATAAAGGGCGCTCTTGCAGGTATCGGTATCAGCATAGGCGGACAGAGGATAACCGTAAATCTTGCTCCCGCCGACGTAAGAAAGATAGGCTCCGTGTACGATTTTACGATAATTGCCGCAATACTCAGCGTAAACGGGATTATTGACGAGGAGCTTTCCGACTGTGCTTTTATAGGGGAGGTGTCCTTAAGCGGCGCACTCACCTTTACTACGGGCGTTCTCAGTATGGCTATCGAGGCTATGAAAAACGGAATAAAGCGACTTTTCGTACCATACGAAAATGCAAGAGAGGCTTCTGTAGTAGAAGGACTTCAGGTCTACGGCGTAAAGAATATAGGAGATCTGATAAATCACTTTACCGGCAGAACAAAAATAATTCCCGAAATCCCCTTTACTCCCGATAAGGTGCTGATGGAGATAAGCGATATGGCGGAGGTCAGAGGTCAGCTTCTGGCAAAGCACGCCCTTGAGGTAGCGGCGGCAGGCTTCCATAACGTATTGCTGGTAGGACCTCCCGGTACCGGTAAAAGTATGATATCCAAAAGAATCCCTTCTATTCTTCCTCCTATGACCTTTGAAGAAAGTATGGAAACTACGGGTATACATTCTATAGCGGGACAGCTGGATAAAAACAATCCGATAATAACTCACCGCCCCTTCAGAAGTGTAAGCCATACTGCTTCAGCCGTGGGACTTATCGGCGGCGGCAGTCTGCCGAAGCCCGGCGAGATATCCCTTGCCCATAACGGCGTGCTTTTTCTTGACGAGCTGCCCGAGTTTGACAGAAGAACTCTCGAAACCCTCCGTCAGCCGCTGGAGGACGGCGTTATCACCATATCAAGAGCGCAGGGCTCTATAACCTACCCTTGTGATATAATGCTGGTAGCGGCAATGAATCCCTGCCCCTGCGGTAATTTTGGCAATCCAAAGGGCAACTGCACCTGCTCCCACAAAATGATACAGAACTATCTGGGCAAAATAAGTCGCCCCGTTCTTGACAGAATAGATATTCAGGTGGAGATGCCACAGCTCTCCTATAACGAGTTAAGCGACGCCAAGGCAGGCGAATCAAGTGCCGCCATTTCCGAAAGGGTAATGAGAGCAAGAGAGATTCAGGCAAAGCGCTTTAAGGGTACGGGAATCCGTTCAAACTCCAAGATAACCCCTGCCTATCTCCACGAGATGTGCCCGATGGACGAAGCCGCCTCAAGACTTCTTTCAAGTAGCTTTGACAAGCTGGGACTTTCAGCCAGAGCCTACGACAGAATACTGAAGGTAGCCCGCACCTGTGCCGATTTATCAGGCAGCGAGGTAATAAGAAAAACGGATATAGCCTCCGCCATCGGCTTCCGCAGTCTTGACAGAAAATACTGGAGCAGTTGATATGCTCCTTGCTATTGCATTTTCCTGTATAATTTGATATAATAGAAAGAACGACTGAAAGAAGGACGACAGATATGATAGATTTTTCAGAAAAGAAAAGAATAGTTATAAAGGTGGGTACAAATACTCTGGCTCATGCTACGGGGAATTTAAACATCCGCAGAGTTGCAAAGCTCATCGAGGTGTTTTCCGATCTTAAGAATTCGGGTAAGGAGATAATTTTCGTTACGTCGGGCGCTCAGGGTATCGGTGCGGCAAGAGCGGGACTTCGTAAAAAGCCTACCGAAATTCCACAGAAGCAGGCCTGTGCCGCAATCGGTCAATGCGAGCTTATGCACATCTATGACAGAGAATTTTCAAAGCATAATCACACGGTTGCCCAGGTGCTTTTGACAAGAGATGTAATTTCAAACAAAACAAGAAAGCAGAACGTTATAAACACCTTCTGCACACTTCTTGAAATGGGGATAGTACCCATTATAAATGCCAACGATACGGTTTCTATAAAGGAACTGGACTTTGACGAGAACGATACTCTTTCGGCAATCGTTGCAACACTCTGTGATGCAGACTTACTGGTACTGCTCACCGACGTTGACGGACTCTATGACAGAAATCCTTCCCTTGAAGGAGCAAAGCATATACCCTACGTTGAAAAGATAACCGCTGAAATGATAGCCTCTGCAAAGGGTACGGGAAGCGAATTTTCCAGCGGCGGCATGCTGACAAAGCTGGAGGCGGCAGGAATTGCCAAGGAAAACGGAATCCCTACGGTTATCATAAATGGCGAGGATCCCGAGATACTTTACGATTTATTTGAAAACAAGGCTAAATGCACAGCCTTTTCGGCTGACTGAAGAAAGGATATTTGAAATGAGCTATATTGACGAGCTTGGTAAGAAGGCAAAGGCGGCTTCAGGCGAATGTGCCACCCTTACCGAAATAAAGAAGAATGAAATTTTAAAAGAAATCTCCGACCTGCTTTTAGCGAGCAAGGAAGAGATAATCGCAGAAAACAAAAAGGATATCGAAAACGCCCACAAGAACAATATGACTCAGGCGCTTATCGACAGACTTACCCTTACCGAAGCGAGAATTGACGGAATGGCAGAGGGCGTAATGCAGGTTATGGCGCTTGCAGATCCTGTAGGCAAGGTGCTTGGCGGCGGTACCTTAAAGAACGGACTTTCTATTGTCAAGAAGAGTGTTCCTTTAGGTGTTATCGGAATTATCTTTGAATCCCGCCCCAACGTTACCGTTGACGCTGGTGTGCTTTGCCTCAAGGCAGGTAATACCGTTATTTTAAGAGGCGGTAGCGACGCTATAAATTCAAACAAGTGCCTTGTGGGAATTATGAGAAAGGCGGCTGAAAAGCACGGAGTAAATCCCGATATAGTTCAGCTTGTCGAAGATACCTCAAGAGAAACGGCAACAGAGCTTATGAAGGCGAATGATTATCTTGACGTACTTATCCCCAGAGGCGGCGGCGGACTTATAAATGCGGTTATAAAGAATGCGACTGTTCCCGTTATCCAGACGGGCGAGGGTAACTGCCACGTGTACGTTGACCGCTTTGCCGATATTGACGCCGCGGTAGAGATCGTGGACAACGCAAAGACACAGCGTCCCTCGGTATGTAATGCCATTGAAAACGTGCTTGTTCACAAGAATATTGCCGAAGGCTTTTTAAAGAAGCTCAGCGCAAAGTGGAACGGCAAGGTGCAGTTTGTCGGGGATAGCTACAGTGCCGAATATATCACTCTTGAAAGAGAAGCTACCGACGAGGATTACCGCAGAGAATTCCTTGATTATACTATCGCAGTAAAGATAGTAGACGATATCGACGAGGCTATAGCTCACATCAACCGCTTTGGTACAAAGCACAGCGAATGCATAGTTACAGAGCATCTGAAGAATGCAGAAAAGTTCCAGAGAGAAATAGATGCGGCGGCAGTTTACGTAAATGCCAGCACCCGTTTTACAGACGGCTTTGAGTTCGGACTTGGTGCAGAGATAGGTATTTCTACCCAGAAGCTCCACGTAAGAGGTCCTATGGGACTTGAGGCTCTGACTACCTTCAAATATCTTATAAACGGAAACGGTCAGATAAGAGGCTGATTTTTCGGAAAGGAAAAAAGATGGCTAAAAAGGACAGAATCAGAAAAAAGCACGATGACGGAATACTGCACGGACTTGCAGGCTCTCTTGAAGAGGCTTTTTCAGAGGATACCAGCGAAATACAGCAGGATGACGTCATAATAGTTGACGTACCTGAAAGAAGCAATAAGGGAAAGAGCAAGCGTATTTTATTCTTCGTTGCGGGGGTTACAATAATCGTTTTTGCTATTCTCGGTATTATAAGTACGATAATAACCGTATCGGGAGCAATATCCGATATAACCAACAGAACTGCCTTCAAGAATGAGCTTACACTCTACCTTTATCCTATAGTAGCTACAGATCCGCCCAGCTTTGATAAGGTGGAAAACCTCACCAGCCCTACTATTATAAAGGCGGCTATATCAAGAATAAGATTGACGGGTGATATGTCAAAGTATCAGAGAGAGGACGGACTTGTCTATATCCCTGAATTTGACGTTGAAACCAACGCCAAGAGTATCTTCGGTGGTGCGGTTCAGTTTGAGCATCGCACGGTAGGTCATATCGACGATCTGGCTACCTATATCCCTGATAAAAAGGCATATGCGGTAGAGAATATGCAGTTTATACCCAACTATTCCTTAAAGGTATCGGGACTTCAGAACGTAGGCGAAACCTATACCGTTACCGTTGATTATTTCCCGCCTGCTATCGATATCCCCGGACTTGAAAAAGAGCCTGAAAGTATAAAGACTATGGTGTATACTATCGTTATGTCGGGTGATAAAAAGACTATTACCTCTCTTAAGATGGAAAAAACCACAGACGGCTTATACGGTGATACGGAGCAGAAATAAAAAATCATATGATAAATCAAAACCACCACTGAAGTGGTGGTTTGCACTTGCCCTAGAAGGGCATATTACAGGCTCAACCCCTAAAGGGGCATTGAAGGCTTGACAACGCATTACTATCACAGGCAGCCGCTTTAAGCGGCTGTTCTTTTTTGCCTTTTAGTTCTTGCTACCCGTAAACGGGTCTATGTACTCTTTGAGGGTTATCTGATCAAGTGTGTAATCTTCTTCAAGCTGCTTTTTTATATATTCTTTTATCGCCTGCTCGTTTCTTCCAACTGTATCTACAAAATACCCTCTGCACCAGAAATGGCGACTTCCATACTTGTATTTTAGGTTTGCGTGTCTATCAAATATCATTAATGTGCTTTTTCCCTTGAGAAATCCCATGAATTGTGATATACTTATGTGGGGTGGGATACTCACAAGCATATGTATGTGATCTGGACATGCATTTGCTTCTATTATTTCTACCTTTTTCTCATCACACAATTTTCTAAGTATTGCTCCTATATCTGCTCGTAATTGTCCGTATATCGCTTTTCTTCTATACTTTGGTGCGAACACTATGTGATACTCACATCTGTATGTTGAATGCGATAAATGTTTTATTTCATTTTTCATTAAAATAACCTCCTTTTGGTTTTAATAGTAATGCGGTCGCCAAACCTTTTCTATTATACCATTGGGAGGTTGTTTATTTCAATCGCTTGCTAAAGCTTTTTTATTCCCCCGGTAAGATATATAGTGATATAGAAGTATTTATAAATATCATATAAAACTTAATACAGCGGATTATGTAAAAACGAACAGGCGTAGAAAAATATACGCCTGTTTTCTTTTGTGCTTTTTTAAGCAACTGTGTTTTTAACATCCGATAATAGCCCTTATACCTTTCTGGAGAAAATCGGCGATGAAATACGGGATATTTCCGACGAAATTCCTTTTGATATCCCTGAAAGTTGGGAGTGGGTGAGGTTAGGTTATATATCAACCTACGCTTACGTAAAAACAA
>JAFQUH010000042.1 GCA_017408635.1 Ruminiclostridium sp.
AAATTATTTCTTTTTTCATATCCTTTTATTTCTTTACGAAGAATCAGTAATGCAATAAGATTCGGTATTGCCATAAGTCCGTTAAAGGTATCCGATACCTCCCATACAAGATCCGTTTTCGCCACCGCACCCACAAAGCAAAGCAGGACGAATATATAAAAATATCCCTTTGTCCATTTTTCGCCTAAAAGATATTCTATGCATTTCTTTCCGTAAATACACCAGCCTGAAACGGTAGCCACCGCAAATATGAGCACCAGCACCGATAAGAATATATTTCCGCTCTCTCCCATAACGCTCCCGAAGGCAATAGCGGCTATATCTATCCCGTCAGCAGAGATTCTGTCAGCACCGCTTACAAGTATAGCAAAGGCGGTAAGACTGCACATAATTATTGTATCGATAAACACCTGAAGCATTGCCCATAATCCTTGCTTATGCGGTGTATCACAGTCGGAATCGGCGTTTATCATAACCGACGTTCCAAGCCCCGCCTCGTTTGAAAATACGCCTCGCTTTACTCCCCACGTCATAGCATTCAGCATAACTCCTCCCGCTGTTCCGCCTGCTACAGCCTCAAAGGAAAAGGCTTCCGTTACGATTCTTGCCAGCACATCTCCCATTTTATCACCATAGGCTATTATTACCCATAGACAACCCGCCACGTAAAGCACCGAAGCAATCGGAATAAGCCAGACGGTAAGCTCCGTCAGATGCTTTATATTCCTGCCTGCAAAGTAAATAACCAGAACGGCGCATACTATTCCCGTCACCCATAGTGGAACGCCTATACTTCTTTTAAGTACAGTACCAGCCGAATTTATCTGCGCCATATTTCCCATACCGAAACTGGCTCCTACACAGAGTGCGGCAAATATTCCTGCAATAATACCGCCGGCCTTTCCGTTGCCGAAGGCTTTTCGGATATAACGGAAGGGAACGCCGCTGTACCCTTTTTCCGTTTTTACCCGATATCTGTGACCAAGATAGTTTTCCGCATAGCAGGTCATCATACCCAGCAATGCCGCAATCCACATCCAGAACACCGCACCCGCACCGCCGAAGGTTATGGCAGTACCTATCGCTATGATATTTCCCGTGCCGAGAGTCGTACCGAGCGTTGCGGTAAGGGTGGCAAAGGCGGATATACTCTTGTCATCCTTATTGCTTTTTCTGAAAATTTCGCTGATTCCCGACAGTATTTTAAATCCGCCTTGTCTTACGGTGAATATAATTCCCGTAAAGGTAAAAAGTAAAAGCATCGGAACACCCCAGATGACGTTCTCGTTAAGCCATTTAATAATATCCATAAATACCTCTCAAGTTATATTTTTTACATTTATACTTAAGAAGGAGTGATTATATGACAAGCTATACCGCCGATAAAAAGCTTCTTCTGTTGATTCTCTCCCTGTCTGTGATATCCTTTATCTGCGTTATATCAGCCTTGTATTTTCTTTTGAATGAAAAGCCCTTTCTTATCCTCCTGACGATTCTTTTACCTCTGTATCTTATATTTTCCTTGTGGCTGATATTATATTTCCGCTCGGTGAAATATGAAAAAGGGGAGAGCGGTATAAAAATATCGTCAGGTGTTATCGTGAAAAAATACACCGTCATAAATACAGATGCCTCACCCGTTACTATAAATTACAGATTCCCATTTAATACAGGAATTGCCATCGTATACGTTTACGGTGGTACACAGCTGATTTTAAGCACAAAAGTGATATGATTCAATAACTATCAGCCACAATATAAGCTATATTTTTCTGGTTTGCTCCACTATATCTATAAAAAATAACCAAAAATATCTGTCAATATAGTGCATTTCGACGAAAAGTAATATTACCTAAAAAAAGGCTTTTATTTTTTGTGCTTTTATGCTATAATATTTATAAATGGATTGTGGGTGTCTGTCATTATGCCCAAAAATGAAATCCGTTTCACAGAGAAAATACCGCTTCTGCTTTTACAGAAGCATCTAGAGATACATTAAAATAAGATATTGAGGAAGTGTTAATTTTGGATAAATTTATCATAAATGGCGGAAAAAAATTAAAAGGCGAAGTACAGATCAGCGGTGCCAAAAACGCTGCTGTAGCAATAATTCCTGCTACCATTCTGGCGGCGGACAAGTGTATTTTAGATAACGTACCTTCAATCAGCGACGTAAACGTTGCTCTTGAAATTTTAGCGGATATGGGCGCTTCTATCAGAAGACTCAACAAGTCAAAGATAGAGATCGATACCTCCTTCATCCGTGACGGTAGCGTAGCTCACGACCTTGCCCGTTCAACAAGAGGTAGCAGTTATTTTTTAGGCGCACTTTTAGGACGCTTCAAGAAGGCACAGGTACCCCTTCCCGGCGGATGTGATTTAGGTACAAGACCTATTGACCAGCATATCAGATGCTTTGAGGCACTCGGTGCAAAGGTTGATATCCAGCACGGCGTTGTTGATATAAAGGCTGATAAGCTTATCGGCACACAGATATATTTCGATAAGGTTACCGTAGGCGGTACTATCAACGCTCTTCTCGCTTCTTCAATGGCAGAGGGACTGACTATAATTGAAAACGCCGCAAAGGAGCCGCATATTGTCGATCTTGCGAATTTCCTTAATTCAATGGGCGCTGACATTATGGGCGCAGGTACTGACGTTATCAAGATAAAGGGTGTGCAGAGACTCCACGGCGCAGAATATTCAGTTATTCCCGATCAGATTGAAGCAGGTACCTTTATGGTTGCCGTTGCCGCTACAGGCGGTGACGTGACGCTGACAAACGTTATACCCAAGCATCTCGAACCTATCACGGCAAAGCTCAGAAAAATGGGCGTGACTGTTGAAATATCAAAGGATAACGATAACGTAAGAGTAATCGGTAGCGACCATTACGTTGCGACTGACATAAAGACTGCACCTCATCCAGGATTTCCTACGGATATGCAGCCTCAGATGACCACCCTTCTTGCAATTGCAGAGGGAACAAGTATGGTTACAGAGAACATCTTCGATACCAGATTCAAATACGTAGACGAGCTTTGCAGAATGGGTGCAAGCATAGCGGTTGACAGTCGTGTAGCCGTAGTAAAGGGCGTGAAGAATCTGAGCGGTGCACCTGTCAAGGCATGCGATTTAAGAGCGGGTGCCGCACTTATCATTGCCGGTCTTGCCGCAAACGGCGTTACTGAAATAGAAGACATATATCATATCGAGCGTGGATATGAAAATCTGGAAATAAAGCTCAGAAGCCTCGGCGCTGATATTGTTAAAAGGACTTTTGATGAGGATAAGATGAGAAAGGCTTTATAATATGGCAAGGCTTTTACCCATCTGTAGCTCCAGTAAAGGAAATTCTGTTTTTATAGGTGATACCCGACGGGGCGTACTTGTAGATGCAGGCTGTAGCTTCAAGGCGCTGAAGTGCGGACTTGCCCTCGGTGATATTCCCTTTGATGCGGTCAAGCTGATAGTAGTAACCCACGAGCATTCCGATCATATCAAGGCGTTGCTTCAGATTACAAAGCATACGGATATCCCCATCTATGCGTCGGCAGGCACGATGAAAGAGCTTGTCAGAGGCGGCTACGTTCTGGATAACGGAAATCTGCACGAATGCTCGGAGCTTTCATCAGCTCCTATCGATATGGATATAAACTGGTTTCACACCCCTCATGATAGTGCAGAAAGCGTAGGCTATACGTTTTCATGGAGCGAGCATAAGATAGCTTGTTGCACCGATTTAGGACACGTCACAGACGAGGTAAGAACAAACCTTCTTGGCTCGGATTCGGTTTATATTGAGGCGAATTATGAGCCGTATCTGTTGAAAAGCAATTTTAAGTATCCGCCGTTTCTTAAGGAACGAATATCATCAGGAACAGGACATCTTTCTAATAACGATTCTGCGGATTTTTGCGCAGAGCTTGTACAAAGCGGAGCCAGAAATATTATTCTGGGACATTTAAGTCAGGAAAACAACACTCCGTCAGATGCGATGAAAGCAGTAAAAGAGCGACTATTATCAAATGGTATGCAAACAGAGATCGACTATACTCTTAATATTGCTCCGGTTGTAAATACCGGGAAATACATAATTGTCTGACGAATGCTTTATAACTATTTCAACGGGTTTTTCTGAAAACGGTTGAAATAGTTTTTCTTTTGAATAAAAGGAGGTAAATCTCATATGGAAATATACTTAATACTTATGGCGGTTGTCGTTCTTCTGGGTATCCCCCTGATAGAATACAAGCCTACCCTTATGAAAAAATGCATCTATATAACAGTTGTTTTTGCGTTTATGCTTTACATCACGTTTTTCAGGTATGGACTTGGTAACGACTACTACTCCTATATTTACATTATGCGGCAGGTGGACAGCGCCTCCTTCCTCGAAATTTTCAGTCTTGGATACGAAACGGGCTTTATTATTCTGACAAAGCTCATTACGATATTTACAACAAATACCGATATTCTCTTTATGATCTATGGTCTTGTAATACTTCTTCCGACGGCTTATGCGATATTCAGATACAGCGAGAATCTCTGGATGTCTACAATGCTTTTTATAAGCCTTACCTTCTTCTATTGTTCACTTAACTTTATCCGTCAGTCTATAGCCTTTGCGATTATCCTTCTTGCCTACAGACATTTCAAAGAAGGTAATCATTTCAGAGTTATGCTATTCATTTTCCTGGCGTCACTATTCCATAGCACGGTAATAGTGCTGATACCGATATATCTGCTTGCCGTGGCTATAAGAGTCACAAAGCTATCTGTAGCGATATACGGCTTATTCTTTGCAATTATCTATTTCTTCTCCTGGCAGATACTCGATATAGCTATAGTAATTCTCCCGCAGTACAAAAACTATATTAATCTGGATTTCATACAGAACGGTTTCAATCCCGTATATATTATCCTTCCCACGATAGTTATGCTGCTTGCTCTGGCGGCGCATTTCACAGGTTATGGAAAAGCATATCCGAAGGAATCATCTATATTCACGAGCTTTGCAATGTATAACTTCTTCATCTGGCTTATATCTACAAAGCATTTCGTTTTAGAGCGTTTCTCAATGTACGTTTATATAATGATGATTTTCTTCCTGCCATCCATCGCAACCTATTACAGAAAAAGGCTTCAGATATATCTGCACGAAAGAAAAGCACAGAAGGCGTATGCTGAAGGTAAAAAAATAAAGCGTCTTCGCTTTGATATTACCGTAGACGAATATATCCGCAACAAGCGTAAGAGTAACGTTGAAGCAACTGCAGAGGAAGACATCGTTACAGAAGAAGTCGAGATAGACGAAAAGGAGCAACAGCGCCTTGATATTATAAAGGATATAATCGGAGAGGATGCTGACAAGCTTAAATCAGCCATCAACGAGGATAGCTCAGACAGAGAAGTTATCCCTGACGAAAAGGATAAGAAATATAAATCCGACGAAAGATATCTCCCTGAAAACTACAAGTACAGACAGAAGAAATCTGATAATAAGCTCATAAGCATTATAAAGCACCCTGCGGTCGCCTATAGCGTATTTATGATGGTGGCGATGGTTTCCTGCCTGTGGTACAATTATTTCGGACTTACAGTTACGTCCAGCGGTTTCCACGGAGCAGTGCCTTACCGTAGCAACCTGCCCTTCTATATGGAAATGACCACAAACAGCGAAAGCGAAAAACTTGATAATAAGGCTGACTGGCTCCGCAAGGAAAAGAATATTATATCCTATTTCTATAAAATGATGAAATGCGAGGATTACACGATATTCATTTCAAGTAAGGGCGATACCTTCAGCGGACTTAATGACGGTGCAAAATCCGCATTTTCGCATCTTGGCTTTACCAACCTTGCAAATATCAAACGTGGAGAAAATTTCTCAGCGATTATAAGCGGCGGAGAGATTGTTTATATGAGCTCATCAAAAAGCCCTCTTTATTATAAGGATACCGTAAACGGCTACAAGGTTACGATGAAGTCTGAAAGCAATCTGTCCTCAATCGTAATCGGAGCAAAGGATTTCTCACTTAACGAGCAGGGAATTAATATCGTAGTACTTGATTCCAAGAATAACAAGGTAATAGATAAGGTACGCTTTAAGACCTATTACGTAATGCTTTCTGCATCAAGATAATATCAGGAGATATAAAGAATATGAGAATGAGAAGAAAAAAACACCTTGAAGAGCGTCTTGACGATTGCTCTTCGGTGAATTTAGGCTGGCTTGTGGATTACGCCGCAGAAGCAAGAGGAGAAACACAGCAGTGCACTCTTGATACAATGAAGATATTCGGCAATAATAATCCCGTTCATTTAGAGGTTGGTTGCGGCAAGGGTGGCTTTGTCGTAGAAGCGGCAAAAAGAAATCCCGATATAAACTATATCGCAGTAGAAATGGCACGAAACGTCATAGTCAGCGCAATGGAGCAGGCAAGAGAAGCAGAGCTTCCGAATCTTAAATTTTTAATGGGTAAGGCGGAGTATCTGGAAAAATTCTTCCCCGAGAAATCCGTTGAAAGAATCTATCTTAATTTCAGTTGTCCTTATCCTAAGGAAACCTATAAAAAGCACCGCCTTACTCATAGCGGATTCCTTGAAATATATAAAAGAATCCTTATAGACGGCGGCGAGATTCATCAGAAAACCGATAATATGAAGCTCTTCGAGTTTTCTATCGAGAGCTTTTCATCCTGCGGCTTCAGGCTTCGTAATATAAGCCTTGACCTTCATAACAGCGACTTTGAAGGAAATATAGTTACAGAATACGAAAAGCGTTTTTCAGATGCAGGCTTCCCGATTTACAGATTAGAAGCAATAAATTCATAAAAATTACTTTACTTTTATAAAAAATTGGTATATACTATAATCAGCACCTGTATTACGGGTAAAAAAGAAAACAACGAAAGGCAAGGTATAATATTATGAGCAAGTTATGGGCATTTATCGGTGTTGCGGCGGCAATCGGCACAGGCTATATCCTTGGCAAGAAGCTGATGGAGGAAAATCCTGAATTAGTATCAGACGTAAAGGAAAACTGCACGGAAAAATTCCGTACAGCTTCAGAATATTGTGCAGATGCCGTTAAAACAGGAAGCGAAAAGCTCTCAAAGAACATAACCAAGATTGTAGAAACAGGCAAGGAAAAGGGTAGTGATTTTGCAAAAAAGGCAAAGTCCGCTACAACCGAATTCAAGGACGAGCTGAACGGACTTAAGGAAAAAATAGTATCATCCGGCAAGGGTGCAGAGGTTGACTTCTATGACGAGGAAGAGGAAGAGATTTTCGCTCCCGAAGATGAATTTGCAGAAGAAGTACTTGAAGAACCCGAGGAAGGTTCAGAAGCGCTTTAATCAGAATCTGAACAATAACAAAACCACCGTAGAAATCTACGGTGGTTAATTTTTTTAGTACGGATTTTTCAGCAGAGTTTCCTTTAAGGAACAGTACTTATCAGCCATACATACAAGCCATGCTTCCTTACTGTCAGGAATCTTTGTAAGCGTCAGCGGCCACATATGATTGTATATTATCTTTCTCTCCTTCTCTGTAAGAGGGAAGGTGTTGCGGGCGTTTCTCTCTGCGGTTACGGGATGTGAAAAGCCGTGCAGTCCGTCGGGAGTAAAGGCCTGATCGTGCCAGTCGTATAAGAAAAAATCGTGAAGCAATGCACCTCTTACAAGTGCCTTTACGTCGATCTTCATATTCAGCTTCTTTGCATACATATATGCATATAAGCATACCATCATACAATGCTGATAGCAGGATACGTCTCCGTGCTGGGTAAAGTTTTTCATCAGCTTTACTCTTTCGTGAGAGAGTATCTCTCTTGCTATTTTAATAAATTCTTTGTCCTTTGCCGAAAGCTCTGCAGAGTTATTCATCACCGAAATCGTCCTTATCGCTGTATTCATCTTTTTCACGGCTATCTCTGAAATCGTTGTATCTTTCTCTGATTCTTGATATAACGTTTATCTTTGAGCCAATATTGGTAAGACTGAAGGTCTTGGTTATTCTCTTCATATCGATCTGTTTTCTTGCCGCAATAAAGAAGTCCACAGTCATAATGAGCGGAACTAAAATTGCAGTAACGCAGATAAACTGGTGAGGCAGATGATCTATAACGAAGTAGGTTGCGTAGGAAACCACGTAAGCCATAAATAATCCCATAACACCCCAGAAAAGTGAGGTTACAAGGGATATACGGTTTTTGTACACCAACTTGAACATACTGTAGTCCCAGAACTGCTTGTTGAACATAGTTTCCATAAGCCAGCCTGTGAAGTATTCAAGCGTTGTGCAGAACGCCATCGCCACAAAGAAAACGACAAATCCGTTATCTCTGAAGGGGGTTGTAACCAGCAGCAGTATAATACCGCCGACGCCGTATATGGGAATATAGGGACCTTTTAAAAAGCCTCTGTTTATAGGTCTTTTATGATACATAGATTCTATTGCAGATTCCTGCAGCCAACCTATCATGCAATAAAAACAGAAGGTGAATAACCAATGTTCAAATCCGAAATTCATATCTTTCTCCTGATTTTGTTTTACCGGTTGTTTTCTTCTTCGGATATGAAAACATACATATCCAATATTATTATATTATAATCTGAAAGAAAAGTCAATTTATTTTTTGAAAAAATAGTTAATATGATGAAAATTTGTGCTATATGTAAATTTAAACAAAAACAAGACTTTTAAATTGTTCAGTTTAACATTAAAAATCCCGCCTTGCATTTTACAAAGCGGGATGATGTTTTATTAAAGTGCGGGCATAAATACCGACCATATAAAGATAACAAGAAGACAAACGGGAGCAATGAACTTTACCATTACGCGATATAACTTCTTGGACTTGAATACGCCGCTGGATTCAACCTCTTCTTCAACGTATTTCGTCTTTACGATATAACCGATAAGGATGCAGGTGAACATCGCAACAAGAGGCATTATAGCATTGTTACTGATGAAGTCGAAGAAATCAAGTATATCCTTGCCGAAAATTCTTACGTCCTTCCATACACTGTAGCCGAGAACTGAAAGCATTCCGACTGCAATAGCGCCTATCATTACTACAACACACGCCATTTTTCTTTTAAGCTTTGTCTTTTCGCAGATAGCCGCAACGATTGTTTCCATAAGTGAAATCGAAGATGTAAGAGCCGCAAGAGATACCAGCAGGAAGAATACTATACCTACTATGTTACCGCCGGGCATTGACATAAATACCTTCGGTAACGTTTCAAACATAAGACCGGGACCTGCATTGACGCCTTCGGGACCACCTGCAAAGGCTACTACCGCAGGAATTACCATAAGACCTGATAAGAATGCAACGCCTGTATCAAATAACTCGATCTGTCTTGTAGAGGTTTCAATTGATGCGGATTTAGGCATATAAGAGCCGTAGGTTATCATAATACCCATTGCTATGGAAAGAGAATAGAAAAGCTGTCCCATAGCGGCAATTATCGTTTCAATTGAGAATTTTGAGAAATCAGGGAGCAGATAGAACTTAAGACCTTCTAAAGCACCCTCAACAGTCAGCGAATAGATCGATATACCGATAGTCATAAATATCAGAATCGGCATCATTATCTTGCTTACTTTTTCGATACCCTTCTGCACGCCCATAAGTACAACGCCTGCCGTAAGAACAACGTATATCACCAAAAACAGCGCCGCCTGGGGAGTGTTTGAGATAAATGCTCCGAAATAACCTTCGGTATTAGCCGCCGCTTCGCCCTGCATACTCACGAATACCGTAAGATATTTAATTACCCATCCGCCTATTACACAGTAGTAGGGAAGAACTATAATCGGAACGAGGGTAGCCGCAAAGCCGAGGAATCTGAATTTCTTGTTTACGACGCCGTATGCGTCAAGCACGCTTTTACCTGTTCGCCTTCCTATCGATATTTCAGTTATCATAAGTGTAAAGCCAAAGGTGACAGTCAGAATGAGATAAACAAGCAGGAATATTCCTCCGCCGTATTTTGCGGCAAGATAAGGGAATCTCCATATATTACCCAGACCTACCGCCGAGCCTGCCGCGGCAAGAATAAAGCCCAGCCTGCTTCCGAAGCCAATCTTGTTTGTACTGTTTTCCATATATTATACCTTTCAGTTTTATTTTTCCTTTTGCTATTATCTGTTTTTACGTAAAGAAAATACAGAGCTATAGCGGTGGTACTTGCTTGACATAAACAACGCCACATTGTATAATTATAATATAATTATCAGAATAAGTCAAGAGAAAGAAGTGTTTTTAGGTGAATCTTATAAGAGTTACCGAAAGGGAAGAAATAAAGGCTCTGAGCCTTCTGGCAAAGGAAATATGGACAGAGTGCTACAGCGAAATTCTGTCAGCAGGACAGATTGAATATATGACCGATAAATTCCTATCCCTCATCGCTGTTACAGAGCAGATAGAAAAGGAAGGCTACGAATATTATTTTCTTCAGCAGGAGGGAGCTATAGCAGGCTTTACCGCCTTCAAGCCTGAAACAGATTCATTGTTCTTAAGCAAGCTCTACGTAAAAAAGGACAGAAGAAAAGGCGGTCTTGATTCATTCGTTATGAATTATCTTGAAGAAAGATGCAGACAGGATAATCTGTCTTATATATGGCTTACCGTAAATGTGAATAACCATAACGCTATAAACGCCTATAAGAAAAAGGGTTTTGTTATTTTCAAGGATGAATGCACCGATATCGGTGGCGGTTACGTAATGGATGACCACTTTATGAAAAAATTAATAACCACTTGAAATTCTTCTGAAAATAGTATATAATTAAAAGCGGACAAAATAAGTGCGGTTTTGATTTTATATGAAAGAAGGCAATACAATTTGGAAAAACTGACCTTTGATATAACGGGTATGACCTGTGCCGCCTGCTCGGCAAGAGTAGAAAAAGCGGCAAAAAGCATAGACGGAGTTACCGGGGTATCGGTAAACCTTCTGAAAAATTCCATGACCTGCGAGGTGCAGGAAAAGGAGCAATCCGAAGAACTGATAAGAGCAATAGAAAAGGCAGGCTACGGAGCATCCCTGAAGGGCGAAAACAAGCCTCAAAAGGTTAATATGCCAAAGGAAAACGACGTAGTAAAAGGAATGATCAGGCGTTTTATTGCATCGCTCATTTTCCTTCTGCCGCTATTTTATATCTCTATGGGGCGTATGCTTGGTTTACCTCAGCCTGCATTTCTTACGGGTACGGAAAATGCCGTGGCGTATGCGTTTACCCAGCTTTTATTGTGCCTTCCCGTAATATATATAAACAGAAACTATTTTATAAACGGCTTTAAAGCCCTGTTCCGTGGTGCTCCCAATATGGACACCCTTATTGCTACAGGCTCTGCGGCGGCGTTTATATACGGAATTTTCGCCATCTACCGTATAGGCTACGGACTGGGACACGGTGATACGGCGCTTGTAGACAAATATGCGATGGATCTTTACTTTGAAGGCTCTGCCATGATCCTCACCCTTATCACTCTGGGTAAGACTCTGGAGGCAAGATCAAAGAAAAAGACCACCGACGCCATAGCCCAGCTTATCGATCTTGCACCGAAAACGGCAACTTTAATCCGTGGTGATGAAAGAATAACCATTCCCGCCGAGGAAATAAAGGTCGGTGATATTCTTGCAGTAAAAGCAGGCGAATCGGTAGCCGCCGACGGTGAAATAATAAAGGGTAGCGGAAGTCTTAACGAATCGGCAATCACAGGAGAAAGCATTCCCGTCGAAAAGACCGTGGGAGATAAGGTGATCTGCGCTACTGTAAATACCGGCGGATACTTTGAAATGCAGGTGCAGAAAACGGGTGAGGATACCACCCTTTCACAGATTATAAGACTTGTCGAGGAGGCTTCAGCCACTAAAGCGCCTATAGCAAGACTTGCAGATAAAATAAGCGGAATATTCGTTCCCGTGGTAATGACTATTGCTGTAGTAACCTTTATAATATGGATGCTTTGCGGACAGAATTTTGAATTTGCTCTTTCCCGTGGCATAGCGGTACTCGTTATATCCTGCCCTTGTGCATTAGGACTTGCAACTCCCGTTGCGGTAATGGTAGGCACGGGTACAGCGGCAAAAAACGGCATACTGATAAAATCCGCGGGTGCGCTTGAAGTTGCAGGGAAAATCGATATAGTAGCCTTTGACAAAACGGGTACCGTCACAAAGGGCGAACCATCTGTTACTGATATCGTTGTTTACGGAAAATCGCAGGCAGAGCTTATAGGAATATCCGCAGGACTGGAAAACGGCTCGGATCATCCTCTTTCCCGTGCGGTAATGGAAAAGGCGGAAGCGTTAAGAATAAAGCCCGAAGCGGCAGAGAATTATGAGATTGTTATTGGCAAGGGCATATCCGCAGAAATAAAAAATACAAGATATTTCCTTGGCAATGAAAAGCTGATGCAGGAAAATAATATCCCTACCGATAAAGCGGAAAAGGATATCAAAGCACTTTCCGATACGGGCAAGACTGTACTGATCCTTTCTGACAGAGAAACCGTACTCGGACTTATAGCTGTGGCGGACACCATAAAGGAAAGCAGTAAGGAGGCAATATCACGCCTTCACAGTATGGGTATCAGAACTCTTATGCTGACAGGTGATAATGAACAGACCGCAGCTGCGATAGCAACGGCGGCAGGTATAGACGAAATAGAAAGCTCGCTTATGCCGGAGGATAAATCGGGTATAATAAGTAACCTTATGGCAAAGGGCGAAAGGGTAGCAATGGTAGGCGACGGCATAAATGACGCCCCCGCACTTACTACCGCAACGGTAGGTATTGCCGTTGGCGCAGGTACTGATATAGCGATAGACTGTGCTGATATCGTACTTATGAGTAGCGAGCTTACCTCAGTTTCCGATGCGGTATCGCTTTCAAAACGAGTAATGCGGAATATAAAGCAGAATCTTTTCTGGGCGTTTATCTATAACGCTATCGGCATTCCGATTGCGGCAGGCGTGCTTTTCCCCATATTCGGCATTGCACTTAATCCTATGATAGCGGCGGCGGCAATGAGCTTAAGCTCATTCTGTGTCGTTTCAAATTCACTCAGATTACGCCTTTGGAAGCCGAAGGGCTTTTATAAGACGAAAATAAATAACGAAACAAAAACAGCAGAAAAAGGAGAAGAAAAAATGACAACAGTAATCAAAATCGAAGGTATGATGTGCGGACATTGTAAGGCAATGGTAGAAAAGGTGCTTAATGCAATCGACGGAGTAAGTGCAACCGCTGACCTTGAAAACAAACAGGCGGTAGTAGAACATCCCGAAAGCGTAAGCGTAGAAACCTTGAAGCAGGTTATAATTGATGCAGGTTATGAAGTCCTCTGAAATCCTTCGTATATGCTCTTTCTTTATTGCCTTTGCTATAAGTCTTTCCTTGTGCTTATCGGCAGGAGCGGAGCAGAGCAATACAGAAAACAAGAAACCACAGAAGGTTTACGAGCTTGTAACCTCTAACAACCCCGTATATAGCTGTAAAATAAGTATATTCAGCCGCAGTATAGTTTTATCAGGTTGCTATAAGTCCGATCCTGTAAAGGACGTGACCTTACGCAATTCCGGTACTATCTCCACTACCCTTAAATCTGAAAACGACGGTAGCTTTACCGCTACTATAAATCCATCAGAATCCTTAAAGGCTGACGATGTGATAGATATCACTCTCACATCAGGCGTACACCTTACCTACAGAGTAGGCTTTGCCAACGGCGGCTGGTATTTTCCTGATAATCTTCTGTCAGAACAGAACGGCAAGGTGCTTGAAAAGATAATGCCAACCTCTGCAAAAAGCTGGGCGGGATATCTTACCGACGAGCTGACCGAAGAAAGTGTCAGAAAAACGCTGGACGAGATAAAATATTTATCCGATTATATTGCAAAAGATATAAAAGGGGATTATAATAAGACTATAGCAATTGCAAACTGGGTATCCGAAAATATCTATTATGACCGTGACGCCAGAGATAGCTCGGTAACGCAGGACACTATCTGTATAAAAAACGTTTTACAGAGAAAAAGAACAGTCTGTGCAGGCTATTCAAATCTTTTCTGTGCTTTACTTGAAGCGCAGGGAATAAAGGCTGTAAATATAAAGGGTACGGTCACGTCGGACGATATCGCCTATGAGGAGCTTGCCGACGGGCAGGTAAATCATGAATGGAGCGCCGTGTGGCTGGACGACAGATGGGTGATCATCGATACCGTATGGAACAGCGGAAATAAGTACGAAAAGGGCGAATACAGAAAAGGAAAGTGCTATCAGAAATATACTGACATTTCACCTCTTGCTCTGTCCTTCGATCATTGTGCCTACCTTGCGGAAGGCAGATATTATTTCAGAGCGACCGAGTTTTTTGAAAAGCAGGAAACGACAACGACGACTGCTATCGAAACTGCTCCGCCTGAAACTACCGTAAAGACTGAACAAACGACGATTACAGAGGCTACGGAAAGTAAACCTCAGGAGGTTTCTTCTGTGACAGAAGAAACAGAAAACAACACCTCTTCCGTAACTCCCGAAAGCTCCGCTACAGCCATCCATCCCGATAACGGCGAAGCACAGACGGATGAAGAAAAGAATCTATGGCCCTGGATTATAGCTCTTGCCATAATAGCGGTAATTTTAATTATCACAGATATAGGATATCTGATATTTTTTAAAGAAAACAAAGATAAGGAAAATAAAAAATGAAAAAGAAAATTTTAGCCCTGACTCTTGCAGTATCGATGCTTATGGCAGGATGTTCAGGAAACACTACTTCCTCTGACGTCAGCACACCCGCTGAAACCTCAGGCGTAACCTCCTCAACAACAACCGATAGCGGCGAAGAAACGTCAGCCATAGAGGAAAGCAGGGAGGAAAGCTCAGTGCCCGAAACAGATGCAACAACCACTTCAAAGGAAGAAACCTCAGCTCCTGAAACGGATGCAACAAATACTTCAAAGGAAGAAACATCTGCTCCTGAAACAACCACAACAAAAGAGCCTGAAACAGAGGCTACTCCTGCTCCCGAAACAACGACAGAAGCAGAAAAGCCTGCTCCTGCAGAGGCTAAATATATCGCTCTTACCTTTGATGACGGTCCTAACACCACCACAACAAACCAGATACTCGATATTTTAGAGGAATACAAGGTAAAGGCAACCTTCTTCCTTATCGGTACCAATATCAATGACGAATCAGCAAAGTCTGTAAAGCGTGCCTTTGATATGGGTTGCGAGATAGGAAACCACTCAAAGACTCATTCCTATATGGACAAGATGACCGAAGACGAAATGAAGGAAGAAATACAGTACGTATCCGATAAGATTTTTGAAATAACAGGTCAGAGAGAAAAGTATTTCCGCCCTCCCTACATAGCGGTAAGCGATCCTATGTTCAACAATATCGACCTTACCTTTATAAACGGCACAGGTTGTAATGACTGGGATGCAAAGGTTACTGCAGAAAAGAGATTTTTAGTAATGAAGATGCGTGCGAAGGACGGCGCAATATTCCTCCTTCACGATGCAGAGGGTAATGACAATACTGTAGAAATGTTAAAATCCCTTATCCCTTATCTTTTAGACGAAGGCTATCAGCTTGTGACCTTATCCGAGCTTTTTGAGGCAAAGGGCATTACAACAGACGGAACAGACAAGAAGATCTATTCTAAAGTGCCTCAGGATTCACAGTGGTAAAAACGGTTTTAAACCGATTATGAAAGGAAATAAATAAAATGGTAGTTATTGAAATGGAAAATGGCAAGAAGATAAAGCTGGAGCTTTATCCCGAACACGCACCCATCACAGTTGCAAATTTTGAAAAGCTAGTAAAGGAAGGCTTTTACAACGGACTTACCTTCCATCGTATCATCAGCGGCTTTATGATTCAGGGCGGTTGTCCCGACGGCACAGGTATGGGCGGCGCAAAGGAAAATATCAAGGGAGAATTTTTAGCAAACGGCGTTAAGAATGACTTAAAGCACACAAGAGGCGTTATCTCTATGGCTCGTTCGATGATGCCCGACTCCGCAAGTTCCCAGTTCTTCATTATGCACGAGGATGCTCCCCACCTTGATGGCAACTACGCCGCATTCGGTAAGGTTGTTGAAGGTATCGAGGTAGTAGACGAGATTGCCGCAGTAAAGACCGACTGGCAGGACAGACCTACAGAAAAGCAGGTTATGAAGTCAGTCACAATCGAATAATAAAAAAAGACTCGGGAAGATTTATTCTTCCCGAGTCAGTGTGTAGACAAAGTCATTTGTCTACACACTGTCAGACGATGAAAAACACACGTCAGCCATTGATTTTGAC
>JAFQUH010000002.1 GCA_017408635.1 Ruminiclostridium sp.
GACGTGGGCGTGCCCGTACTTTCTATGCACGCACCCTTTGAAATCACTGCAAAGAATGACGTATATATGGCTTATAAGGCGTTCTCCGCTTTCTATAAGTCAGAATAAGAAAACATAAAAAACACCTGCTTTGAATACATTTTAAATTAAGCAAAGCAGGTGTTTTATGAAAATATATGACAGAAGATCTAAACTGAAAAAAGCTATCGGTAAAAGGCTTGTCGGGATCTCCCTTATACTTATCGGAATTGCAATCCTCACCTTTGTCCTTATAAGACCGAATATCGTTAACGTCTGCACCTATACCGCAAGAGCAACGATATCGGGACTTATCGAAGAAACGATAAACGAAAGACTTGAGGGTAAGGAAAATCAGACGGAATATTCCAGCCTTATCGAAGTTACCTATTCACAGTACGGCACAGTAACCTCCGTGAAAAGCAATACTCCGCTTATAAACAGACTGAAATCCGACCTTGTTACAAGCATAAACCGTAGCCTTGCGGATAACCGTACCGATTCTGTATCGATATCGTTGGGTACTCTTTCAGGCTTTCCCTTTTTACAAGGGACAGGACCTTTAGTGGAAATGAGAACAGAGCCTGAAGGCTATGCAAGTGCGGTTTTTATAAGCGAATTTACCGATGCGGGAATAAATCAGACAAGACACAGAATAATCATGCGGACAACGGTCAATGCGGTGACGTTTATACCTATGTATACCGTAGAAACTGAAATCAGCACGGATTTTCTTATAGCGGAAACTATAATAGTAGGGGACATCCCCGAAAGCTACACCCACGTAATAGGTGCAAGCAATGATGTAATAGACAAAATAAATGATTACGGTGCAAATATACAATAAGGATTTTGCCCTGAAAGGAAAAAGTCAGGATGGATATTTCAACAGCAAGAGAGGAATATGAAAAGCTCTGTCGCATAGTAGCGGAACATAATTTCAATTATTACGTTCTTGATAATCCTACAGTCGAGGACAGCGAATATGACGAGCTTATGAGAAGGATAAAAAAGCTGGAGGCTGATTTTCCTTCCTTCGTGACGGAGGATTCTCCCACCCAGAAGGTAGGCGGCTACGCTCTCAATACCTTTGAAAAGGTTACTCACACAGTACAGATGGGAAGCCTTCAGGACGTATTTTCCGTAGAAGAGCTTTACGAATTTGATAACCGTGTAAAGAATGCGGTAAGCGGCTTTTTATACTGTGTAGAGCCTAAAATAGACGGTCTTTCGGTATCTCTTGAATACGTAAACGGCGAATTTGTCCGTGGCTCTACAAGAGGTGACGGCTTTGTTGGTGAGGACATCACAAAGAATTTAAAGACTATAAAATCCATTCCTAAAACTCTTTCCGAGCCATTACCCTTTTTAGAGGTAAGAGGCGAAGTATATATGCCTAAAAAGAGCTTTGAAAAGCTGGTTACAGAGCAGCTTAAAAATGACGAGCAGCCTGCGAAGAATCCGAGAAATGCGGCGGCTGGCTCTTTAAGACAGAAGGACAGTCGTATCACCGCCTCCCGTGGCCTTGATATTTTCATTTTCAATATCCAGCAGATAGAGGGTAAGACTCTTTCTTCCCACAAGGAAAGCCTTGATTATCTTAAATCTCTCGGCTTTAACGTGGTTGACGGCTACAGGACCTTTGACAATATGGCGGATGCCGTAAAGCGCATTGAAGAAATCGGTGCTGACAGACAAAGCTATAGCTACGATATCGACGGTGCGGTTATCAAGGTGGATGATTTTGCCCAGAGAGAAACAATGGGCGCTACCGCAAAGGTACCCAAGTGGGCGGTGGCATATAAATATCCTCCCGAGGAAAAGGAAACAAAGCTCCTTGATATCGAAATAAACGTAGGCAGAACGGGTGCTCTTACTCCCGTAGCGGTATTTGAGCCGGTATGGCTGGCAGGTACTACCGTTTCCCGTGCGGTACTGCACAATCAGGATTTCATCGATATGAAGGATATCCGCATAGGCGATATCATCAAGGTAAGAAAGGCAGGGGACATCATCCCCGAAGTAATCTCCTCCGTAAGCCACGCCGAAAACAGCGAGCCTTACAAGATTCCCTTCATCTGTCCCGTATGCGGTGGCAAGGCGGGAAGAGAAAAGGACGAGGCGGTTATAAGATGCCTTAATATCGGTTGCCCTGCACAGCTTTTAAAGAATATCGAGCATTTTGCTTCCCGTCCCGCAATGAATATTGACGGACTGGGCGAGGCTATTGTAAAACAGCTTGTCGAAGAAAGATATATCTCCACGGTTGCCGATTTATACGCCCTTGATATGAACGAGCTTTCTATGCTTTCAGGCTTTGGCACAAAGTCAGCGGCAAACCTTTTAAAGTCTATAGAAAACTCAAAGAATAACTCTCCCGACAGACTTTTATTCGCTCTTGGCATAAAGGGAATCGGACAGAGAAACGCAACCCTTCTCCTACAGCATTACGGCAGTATCGAGGCTGTGATGCAGGCAGAGAAATCGGATATAGCGGCAATAGAGAACTTCGGTGACATCCTTGCCGAGAACATATATAACGCCCTGCGCAATCCCGACGTAGTAAGTCTTATAGAAAGACTGAAGGAATACGGCGTGAATACGGTTTACGTATCCGATAAAAAATCGGACAAGTTTGCAGGGCTCACCTTTGTGCTGACAGGTACGCTTCCTACTATGACAAGGGACGAAGCGAAAAAGCTCATCGAAGCCAACGGCGGTAAGTGTAGCGGCTCTGTTTCCAAAAAGACAAGCTATGTGCTTGCAGGCGAGGAAGCGGGCAGTAAGCTGACAAAGGCGCAGGAGCTTGGCGTTAATATCATAACCGAAGCAGATTTAAAATCAATGCTTGAAGAATAATTTCAGAAATCTGAAAGGAAACCATACAAATGGGGAAAATGGACGTTTCAAAATACGGCAGGGAGTATTTTATACCACCTGCAGACAGTAACGACTGGATGAAAAAGGACTATATAGATAAGGCACCCGTCTGGTGTAGCGTAGACCTTCGTGACGGCAATCAGGCGCTTATCGTACCTATGAGCCTTGAAGAAAAGCTCGCCTTTTTCGGTGAGCTTGTACGGATAGGCTTCAAGGAAATAGAGATAGGCTTTCCTGCGGCGTCAGAAACCGAATACGAATTCTGTCGCACCCTTATCGAAAGAAACCTGATACCCGACGACGTGACTGTACAGGTACTTACCCAGTCAAGAGAACATATCATAAAAAAGACCTTTGAGGCTTTAAAGGGTGTAAAGCACGCCATAGTGCATCTGTACAACTCTACCTCCGTAGCCCAGAGAGAGCAGGTTTTCAGAAAATCCAAGGAAGAGATTATCAGCATTGCCGTAGAAGGCGCAAAGCTCCTCAAGGAATATGCCGATAAGGAACAGGGTGATTTCCGCTTTGAATATTCCCCTGAGAGCTTTACAGGTACAGAGCCGGACTTTGCACTTGAAGTATGTAATGCGGTGCTGGATATATGGAAACCCACTCCTGATAAGAAGGCAATCATAAACCTTCCCGTTACCGTGGAAATGTCGCTTCCGCATATATATGCAAGTCAGGTGGAATATATCTGCAAGAATATAGCCTACAGAGATAACGTATTAATTTCACTCCACCCTCATAACGACAGAGGCTGTGCCGTAGCGGACAGCGAACTGGGGCTTTTAGCAGGTGCGGACAGAATCGAAGGCACACTCTTCGGCAACGGCGAAAGAACAGGCAACGTAGATATAATCACCCTTGCTCTTAATATGTATTCTCACGGCGTCGATCCTTGTCTTGATTTTTCGGATCTGCCAAGACTGACCGAGGTCTACGAAAAAATGACCTGTATGCACGTCTATGATCGTCAGCCCTATAGTGGTGCACTTGTATTTGCCGCATTTTCAGGCTCGCATCAGGACGCTATCGCAAAGGGTATGAAGTGGCGTGAGGAGCAGAACCCTGCACACTGGACAGTACCCTATCTTCCTATCGATCCCAAGGATATCGGCAGAGAATACGACAGCGACGTTATCCGCATAAACAGTCAGAGCGGAAAGGGTGGAATCGGCTATCTGCTTCAGCAGAAGTACGGCGTCAATCTGCCGCCTAAATTCAGAGAAAAGGTCGGCTATACAGTCAAATCCGTATCTGATCACTTACATAAGGAATTATCTCCCGACGAGGTTTACTCGGTATTTATGGAGCAGTTTGTAAACGTAGAAACAAAGCTCCGTGTTTGTGAGGCACACTATATGCAGTCAAAATCCGATGGAACTATTATAGCAAACGTTTCTCTTATCTATAAGAACGAGGAAATGCTCCTTACAGGCAAGGGCAATGGTCGTCTTGACGCAGTCAGCGACGCTATAAGAAAGGGACTCGGTCTTGATTATACTATCGTGAATTACAACGAGCACGCCCTTGAAGTCGGCTCAAAATCAAAGGCGGTAGCCTATGTGGAAATTTGCGATAGCAAGTCAGAGCATTCCTGGGGTGCGGGACTTCACACCGATATCGTAAGCTCCTCTGTGAGCGCCCTTATAAGTGCTATAAATAACAGTAATATGGTGGTGTAAAAATGAAGATTCTTTTTATAAATGCTTGTGTCAGAGAAAAGTCAAGAACTCTTGTCTACGCAAGAAAATATCTCGAAAATGCAGACGGTGATATTACCGAAATCGTGCTTCAGAATGAAAATATTCTGCCTCTTGACAAAGCAAGGCTTGAAAAGAGGGATAGGCTTATTGCCGAAAATAAGACCGATGACGAAATGCTCCGCTATGCCCGCCAGTTTGCACAGGCAGACGAGATAGTAATAGCCGCACCATATTGGGATTTAGGCTTTCCCGCACTCCTTAAAATCTATATCGAAGCTATATCGGTATCAGGTATTACCTTTACCTATGAAAGAAATATACCAAAGGGACTCTGCAAGGCAAAAAGACTTGTCTATATAACCACGGCAGGCGGTAGAATATATGCCGATTTCGGATATAACTACGTTAAAATGCTGGCACAGACTATGTACGGAATAAGAGATACAAAATGCATTTATGCTGAAAATCTCGACGTGGAATGCATACCCTGTGAAAAGGTTACAGAGCTTGTAAGCTTTAAAGAGAAGGAATAAAAAGTATCCGTAAGGTAGTTAAATACCTTACGGATTTATCTTTTTTCAAGCATTTCAATAAGTTTTTTGAAAATTGCAATATGGTTTTTAGGGTTAATCAATGACCTTGAAATTTTATTCATCAAATCTCTTTTTCAGCTTCTGCAGTGCCTTTTTCTCAATCCTTGAAACATAGCTTCTGCTGATATTCAGCTCATCCGCTACTTCCTGCTGGGTATATATTTTCTGTATATTGTATCCCGTTCCCGAAAGTCCGTAGCGTTTTGTAAGTATCTCCCTTTCTCTTTCGTCAAGCTCCTCGTCAATGAATTTATACAGCTTCTTTATATTGATATTCAGAAAGGCTTCCTCCTCGACAGAAGTATCATCAGGGAAGATGTCCGCCATCGTGACCTCGTTTCCGTCCTTGTCGCAGTCGATAGGCTCGTTCATATATACCTCGCCCAGCTGATGCTTTATCTTGCGGAAATACATCCTTATCTGATTATTTATGCACTTTCCTGCATAGGTGGAAAAATTGATGCTTCGCTCATAATCAAAGGTTTCTGCGGCACGGATAAGACCTATTATTCCGATGGAAATCAGATCTTCCTGATCTCTGTAATCGGGATAATGCCGCCTTACGATAAAAGCCACAAGACGCATATTGTGTTGTATCAGCTTGTTTCTGGCAGAGGTGTCGCCTGCTGCTACCGCCTTTATGCATTCCTCCTCTTCCTTACGGGTGAGCTGGCGTGGGAAGGTATTTGAATTGTCAAAATGCAGGGCAAAGAATAAAAGATTCTGCAGAGCAGAGCCAAGTAGTGAAAATAACATAACCATCACCTTTCCTTTTGTGATGGTTAATTCTATTCATTACAATTTGTCTTATATTACTTTTGGCGAAAAAATAACACCCCGAAATTAATGTAGATAGTTATAAAGAAGTATAACCCGTGAAGTTAATCCTTCACGGGTTATTGTAGTCTTTATCTTCTGTAGGCATACCCGATTTATTTAATGCTAGAAAGTTTATTTTTCATCCGAATATTCTATATAAACACCATCTTTATAATGACGCTCATAGATAGAAAAACGATTAAACGAATCTTTTATCTTGTATTCATCTGCATCAAGCTTCAGATATTCCTTATATTCATGCAAGTCAACATATTGGGGATAACTGAGAATAATATATGTTATTGTATGGTTTTTCTCATCAAGCAGTGCATATTCATACTCATAATCAAAGCCATCTATTGCAACATATGCAGGCAACGCATAACTTTTTTCATCATATTTGATTCCTATCGTTATATCATCCACCGTACATTCTATTGAAGAAATCCTCTTTATTTCCGCATCATAATCTTCTTCATTATATTTTCCTTGTAAAATCATGTATCCGTCTGTATCAAAGAATCCCGTTTTCAAACTGGATACAAATGTCGGTTCAATCATATTGGCTGTATCGTCTGGAAATATGAATAATTCGCTAAGATCACTGCGATATTGTTCCAATATCTTAACTTTATCATATTTTTCTATACCGGCTTGATTATTAAATGGTGCAGTTTCCATAAACAGAACCGGCACAAAAACCAACATAATCTTCATTATAAATGATAGTACGCATACTCCGACGATAAGTACGAATATCTTACATCCTTTTACAAATTTCTTTCGTTTCGAATTTTCTTCAAGTAACCCATTGGTATAAAGCGACAATATTACCATTATAACAAATGCCAGAAAAGAAAATGCATAACATAAAAACGTTCCGATTCCGGGTTTGTAATCAAAACTTTGCAAACCCAGAACAATGGCCATCAGAACCACACCTACAAGACTAATCCGTCTAACCCAGATTAAAAGCTTACTCTTTTGTTCGACAGCATAATCTGCCATCTTAACAGCAACCTCTTTCACTTCTTCATTCATCATCTCGCTTCTCCTCGCTCCATCAATAATTTCTTTGATATCAACATCATAAAATTCTGCCAAATCTACAAGAATACTCAAATCAGGCATATTGCTCCCGGTTTCCCACCTAGATACCGAACGTCGGGATACATTAAACTGTTCTGCAAGTTGTTCTTGTGTAAAGCCTTTTTCTTTACGAAGTTCTTTCAGGAATTCTCCGATTTTAATCTGATCCATTTTCTGACCTCCTTTAAAATCATTGTATCTCCAACCCATCAAAAAGTACAGGACACAAAGCGAGCAATTAACTGTTTTTTCAATGAGACACTTAATGTCTCAATTTTATATCTGTTAAGAAAACTCTTAATATATCATTAAGTTAATTATAGCAAGTATATAATAAATAATCAATGTCATAAGCAACGTAAAGCCACTTTTGACATTAATATCAAAAGTGGCTTTGTAATACTTCTATATCGTTACCTGTCTTAAGATTCCGGGGTGTTCGTATTACAGACAGTATTTGGCTATGATTTTAGCCGCCTGTTCGGAGGCTGTGCCGTTATCGTAGGCTTCAGCGTCGGTAAGGTGAGCCTTTACCTTCGCCTTATAATCATCATCGTCAAAGTCCTCGATCCTTTCAAGAAGCTCTTCGTTTGACGAAGCAACAGGGAAGGGCCACTTTGCAAAATCATATGCAAAGGATCTGTCGTTATTCATATAGTTGTCTAGGTCGGTGGCATAAACAAACGCAGGCTTGTCTGTCATACAGAAATCATACAGACAGGAGGAATAATCGCTTATCAGCACATCAGCCGCTACCATAAGCTCCTGCATATCGTGGTATGCGGAAACGTCTAAAGCGCCCACGTATTTCTGCTTGCTCTTTACAAAGTTGTGATTTCTGAAAAGTATCAGCCATTCACCGCCGAAGCGCTTTTCAAGAGCCTCTCTCACCTGATCGAAATCCATACCGTAGGTATCTGATTTCATACCTCTTCTGAAGGTAGGAGCAAAGATTGCGAGCTTCTTACCTGCGTCGATACCGTAGAACTCACGTACCTTCTTATCAACGGGAGCAGGATCCTCAAAGAATACGTCGTTTCTGGGAAGACCGGTTTTCACAAATACCTTTTTATTCAGTCTGAAGGATTTTGAGGTATCCTCTGTAAAGAAGCCGCTACCTGAAAGATAGAAATCAGGCTGCTTGTTCTTTATGCGGAAAAGCTTTGCACCGATACGGCTCTGGGGAGCAAGGTAATCATAGCCGATATGCTTGTAATTCATACCTGCGTGCCAGGTGTTCATCCACTTCTGCATAGGACGATGCATAGCCCAGGAGGGAAATGCGTCGTTTGTGATAAAAAATTTGGTTCTGAGATATAATCTGAACTGCTCTGCAGTATTGTTCTTTATTACCTTCACGCCAAGGTCCTTGATCTCCTGACAGGTTTCAGGGTGCATTGTCGCCCAGATTATCTCCAGCTTGTTACCGTATAACTGAACCAGCTTCTTTACGATATATTTCGGGTTACAGGTAAAGCCTTTACGATCGTGGATATATACCATTACACGCTTTTTCTTTACGGGAAGGAGGAAAAGACAGCCCTGCACGAATTTCAGAAATCGTGCCACACGAAGCTCCTTCTTCTGTGCCTTTGTGTTCTTCGGTCTTTTGTTATCCTCAAGAACTGAAGTTATCTGCTCCACCTCGCCGGGATTGAACAGATAATCGTTCCAGAAGCGGATATTGATAAGCTCGTCGTATCTGTCACGATATTCGGTGGTTACTCTCTTGTAGTTTTTCTTTATCAGCTTTATCGTCTTTTTCAGCATCTTTCTGATGCGCTTCATGGCAGTTCTGTCACGGGTTGTGATAAAGCCTGTATTAGATGCTTCTTCGTAATTCAGCACCTTGCCTGCACGGTAGAAGTGATGAATAGAAGGCATATGGGCAGGAACGACTACCGATTTGTTGGCAGGAAGAAGCCAGCCGTTGAGGGTGTATTTTCTTATGAACTTCTGCTTGCGGCTGAGCTTGGGAGCGGCGATATTGCCTTCATAAGTGCCGTGGATAAATACGTAATCAAGCTCGCTTAAGGGCTCCTTCTTGTAGCCCAGCTTCATAATTTCGCCGTTCAGCTTTTCAGCATCCTGTGCCTTAAGCCAGTCTATACCCTTAAGATAATGCTGAACACCGAGAAGGCTGAGCTCCGCATCCTTGAAGCGGTAGGTGAGTATAAATCTTAAAATCCTCTTCTTGACTTCAGAAATAAGGCGGTCAGCGTCAAAGCTGAGTCTGTGTCTTGAGTTCATAATGCACATATTTCTGAAATAGTAATATTCAAGATAGGACGCACTTTTGTACTCGAAAGGCTCGTGCCATACGTTGATGCCGTTGAGGGTAATAAAGGTCTTTCCGTTTCTGAGTCCGTATTCGATATCGTCTCTTTTTATAAAGATAGGCAGAGGCAGATTGTTATCGCTGATTACGTCCATAGGCATACAGCAGTACCACCAGCCGAAGTGGTTTACGGTATCCTCTATCTCATTCTTTATAAGGAAATTCTGGGACTCTAAATCATAGTTGAACTTTACGGGGTGATGTGCTACCATATCCCAGTGATCTGCCGCCTCGCTCTGAATGGAGGGTGCGTCGATCTTCAGCATATGACCGCCTACAAAGGCGTCCTTATGTTCAGGCTTCAGCAGGCGCAGAATGGTGTAGGTGCGCAGAAGCGAATCGGGATTCATACGGATGTCGTCATCCATCATAAGAATATGGCTGAAATGCTTTTCCGCACTTGCTTTTTTAGCTTCTATCATAGAACGGGTGAAGCCACCTGCACCACCCAGGTTTCTGTTGGGGAATACGTGGATTTCGTCTGTATCAAGACTTGTTCCCAGCGTCTTACTGTTATCGCTGATAAATACCTCAAGATGTCCGTGCATAGGGCTTTCGGGATTCTCAAAGATGTTCTTACGAAGCACGTTCATATTGTTTGTAACGTATGCTTCTCTTCTGAAGGTGCATATACCGATGGCAATCTTTATATCGGGCAGAGTTGCTTCGTCTACCTCAGTTTCATATGCTCCGCCGTAGTAGTAGCCTACCTCACTCATTGCCTTTATGGTAAAGTAGAATATACCTCTCTTTTCCTTAAGGGGAACGGGTATGCTGAAGGAAGCTCTTTCCTCGGCGTTTATATGCTTTTCAGCTACGATAGTATTTTTTATATTGTTGTGCATCTTGTATGCCTGATGTACGCTGATTACAAATTCGCCCTTTAATTCAAGTCTTAAACTGAGATTGTCAAGGATCGTGTATCTTGTCCATTTTTCAACAGATAAGCCGTTGAAGTAGGTGAAGGCTTCAAGCTCCTTACCGCAGGGAATACAGCAGTATTCCTCGTCTGAAACAATAGTTATATCAGCACCCTTGTAGTACATACCGCTACGGGCACATACGTCGGTACTGGGGAATAATAGCTTTTGTAATATCATGATAATAGTGTCTCCTTAGTTTTGTGGTTTGTCTGTTTTTTGTATAATAGTATTTCTTATCTGTGTACTGCTTGTTCCCTTGGTATAGTCGAAGTAAACTATGCTTACGTTTTTATCTGAAAAATATTCTTCGTAGCGGAGGAATCTTTCCGTTCCTTTATAATCACTACCTACAAATAGCTTGTTGTAGTGATGCTTGTCCCAGGCGTCGCTGTCCTCGGGACAGGAATCAACCACCTTGTCAACGTATCTGCAGGAGGCTACGATAGCCTTTCTTTCTTCAAGAGGAATAAAGGTCTTTTTACCCTTGTGACTTGCGTCAGGGTGAACACCTACTATAAGGTAGTCGCATTCCTTCTTCGCTCTGCGCAGAATGTTGAGATGTCCCACGTGGAAAAGATCGAAGGTACCTGAAAGGTATCCTATGCAGACTCCCGCTTCGTTCTTTGCTCTGCCGGAGCTTTTTTTGTAATTGTAACTATGCATACCGTATTCGTGGGGATCATTTCGGTACCTTTCTATAACGCCCTTATATATCTCGTCGTATTCGGGAATGTAAAGCTCTTCGCCGCAAAGCATCTTCTCTACTATATTTTCAGCAAGCGCCTTTGTTAAATCAGGCTGATTCTCACCGCCGTTGAATTTCGTACCCTTTATACTGCCGGGAGAAACGTTAAGTATTCTGTTCTTGGTGTCATATGCCTCAAGCTCAATATTAACGCTTTCCGTAAATCGGCATAAGGCTGCTTTTGAAGCGGCGTATACCGAGAACATAGGCGAGCTTACAAGTCCTGCGATAGAGCCCATAACACCACAGTAGAAGCTCTTTTGCGACTTTATTCTATCATAAAAGCTCCTTATTATCCTGATTCCTGCAACCGTGTTTACACGAAGCATATTTTCTATTTCCGCCTCGTGAAGATATTCAAAATCCGCCACTCTGCCGAAGCCTGCGGTTATCATAAGAAGCTGTGTATCCTCATCCTCCGATAATCTGTGGAATAAATCCTCGTCATAGTCAAGAAGGTCGCAGGGTATATATTCGTAGCTTTCCTGCTTTAACGCATTCTCGTCGGGTGCGTACTTGTCCGCAATGAGAACGTAGTAGCCCTTCTCTATAAGGTTGACAGCGATAGCAAGACCTATTCCGTTGCTTCCGCCGACAACAACTGCTTTTTTCATTGTGTTACATCTCCTTAATTGCCTGTATATTTTTATTTCTTATGCATATTATTTATTTTAAAACAAACATTGCTAAAACTATGATAGCAAGCGAGCCGATGCATATCACCCAGTTTCGTGCAATAGTGCGATTGAGCTTTTCTTCCTGCTTTTTTCTTTCCATTTCACGAAGCTCTCGTCTGGTCGGAATCTGTTTTGACATATAGCTCACCTCTTTAAAAAAATACATATACAAATATAATACCATTATTACGACAATTTGTCAATATTTTCGCTTGACATAATGACGTCTTTATGTTAAACTTATTTTATGATATAAGAAAAGCCATATACAGCAAGAGTAGGCGGGGAAAATTCTTACAGAGAGCCGTGAGGGTGGAAAGCGGCAGATAATATCCGTCAAAGTGCGGCTGTATGCATTGTCAGGCTGACAGGGGGAACAAAAAGTATCTCTGCCCGTATCTCTGCGTTAAAGAGCAATGAGGAAATTTCCCTTCAGGAAATTTCGAATCGAAGTGGAACCGTGATTTTATCGCCTTCGTCTTTACGACGGGGCTATTTTTTATTTTATGAAAGGAATTTTATGTTTGATACGATAAAGGCAGATATAAAATCTGTAAGAGAGCGAGATCCTGCGGTAAAGAGCGATTTGGAGGTCTTTTTCCTCTATCCCAGCTTCAAGGCGGTAAGAGCCTATCGAAGAGCGCATAAATGGTATCTGAAAAAGCACTATTTCATAGCAAGATGGATATCCCAGCGTGCTTTACACAAGACGGGCATTGAAATACACCCAGGTGCTACCATAGGCAAGGGACTTTTTATCGACCACGGTAGCGGAGTAGTTATAGGCGAAACCACCGAGATAGGTGATAACTGCACTATCTACCAGGGTGTTACCCTTGGCGGTACCGGTAAGGATACCGGCAAACGTCATCCTACCCTCGGCAACAACGTAATGGTAGGCTCAGGAGCGAGAGTTTTAGGACCTTTTAAAGTGGGAGATAACTCCAAGATTGCCGCCAATGCCGTTGTACTCAGCGAGGTGCCGCCGAACTGTACAGCGGTGGGTGTTCCTGCAAGGATAGTGAAAAGAGATGGTCAGAAGGTGGAAAACTACGACCTCGACCAGATTCACATCCCTGACCCTGTATCCCAGGCGCTTTGCAGTATGCTTGGTAAGATTGAAAAGCTGCAGGCACAGGTTGACGAGCTGAAAAAACAAAATCAAGATAAAAACGACTGACAGAAAGGAAAGAAGATAATGTATATCTACAACACACTCACAAGAAAAAAGGAAGAATTTATCCCCAACGTAGAGGGCAAGGTTAATATGTACACCTGCGGACCTACCGTATATCACTATGCACATATCGGAAATCTCCGTAGCTATATTATGGAGGACGTTCTCGAAAAGTATATGCGCTATACGGGACTTGACGTAAAGCGTGTAATGAACATCACCGACGTAGGACACCTGACCAGTGACGGCGATACCGGTGACGATAAGATGCTTAAGGGCGCAAAGCGTGAGCATAAGACGGTTATGGAGATTGCAAAGTTCTATACAGACGCTTTCTTTGCAGACTGCAAAAAACTCAATATCAAAACTCCCGACGTGGTAGAGCCTGCAACAGGCTGTATCGACGACTTTATAAAGGTTATAGAGTCCCTTATCGAAAAGGGCTTCGCTTACGAAGCAGGCGGAAATATCTACTTCGATACTTCAAAGCTTGAAAAATATTATGTATTCAACGATTTCAAGGAAGAAGACCTGGCGGTAGGCGTCCGTGAAGGCGTTGAAGAGGACGAGAACAAGCGCAACAAGGCTGACTTCGTTCTCTGGTTTACAAAGTCCAAGTTTGACGATCAGGAGCTTAAATGGGATAGCCCCTGGGGTATCGGCTACCCCGGCTGGCATATCGAATGCAGCTGCATCAGTATGAAGCACTTAGGCGAATATCTTGATATCCATTGCGGTGGTATCGATAACGCCTTTCCTCACCACACAAACGAAATTGCCCAGAGTGAAGCGTATATCGGTCATAAGTGGTGCAACTACTGGTTCCACGTACTGCACCTCAATACAAACAGCGGCAAAATGAGTAAGTCCAGCGGTGAGTTCTTAACCGTATCTCTGCTTGAAAGCAAGGGCTATAAACCCCTTGTCTACAGATTCTTCTGCCTGCAGTCCCACTACAGAAAATCCCTCGTATTCACCTACGAAAACCTAGACAATGCCGCAGTAGCCTTCAATAAGCTCATCGCAAAGATTGCCGCATTACAGTCACAGCCTCAGGGCGAGGTTGACAAGGCAAAGTTTGACGAGCTTAAGGCAGGCTTTGTAACTGCAATGGATAACGATATAAACACATCTCTTGGTATCACCGCCCTTTACGATGTATTAAAGGCAGATACGACACCTGCAACAAAGCTCGCTCTTATTGACGATTTTGACAAGGTGCTTTCTCTCTCCCTTCTTGAAACTGCAAAGAACAGCGCTACAAAGCAGGAAACCGAAGCGGAAGAGTTACCTGCGGAAATCCTTGCTCTTGCAGAGGAAAGAAAGCAGGCAAGAAAGGATAAGAATTTCGCTCTTGCCGACGAGCTTCGTGACAAGATAGTAGCAATGGGCTACACAGTCGAAGAAACAAGACAGGGAACTGTTATAAAGAAGGCGTAAAGCGGAGAAAGGATTCAGAAAAATGAAAAAGCTTATCTCCTGTATCCTTGTGTTATCTCTTGCGTTTGTAATATCTCTCGTGACCGCCTGCGAGAGTAAGCCTGAAATAAAGGAATATAAGGGCGAAGTGATAGAGCTTTCCGAGTATGAAGGAAATTATAGCATACTTGTAAAGGTGAGCAAGGAGGATTTCTCCGACGATCAGCTTACAATAGGACTTAACTCCGACATGGAGCTTGTAGATTCAAAGGGCGAAGCGGTAACGCCTGATAAATTTGTAAGAGGAAGTAAGATAACCTTTTACTCTTCAGGCGAATTGCTGCTCAGCTATCCGCCGATATTAAGAGGTACTACAAAGGTAGTGCTGGAAGAATAACAGAATATAAAAAGTAAACCTCCCGAAAAAATCGGGAGGTTTTTTGTGTGAAGAGTAGTTTGGGGTTCAGGGTGGGGAGGTGTTGATATAGCTTCGTCAGATTAAAATCTTATGCTGACATTATTTATTCCGGCTATATACCACCAATTTATATTCTGACTCATCTCTTCCGATACTGAAGGGTTATGGCAAAGACAGATTGCTTACTCCTGCTTTTCTTCAACATGGCGAGTAGGTTTACCATAGAGATGTAAAACCAATTTTCTGACGCCTGCAGTAATTGCTGTTATTAGGAATTCTAGTGAGGTGAAATACTGATTCTGAAGGTCTGGTCTGACGAATATCACAGAGAATTATTACAAGATTCTGAAAATGCTCCGTGCAGAAAAATATCAGTGGAAGGTTATCAGAAAAAAGAAAGGGTTGACCGCTTTCGGGATGCTGTGAAGATTGCTCTTCACAATATACAACGTAATTGGAAACATTTTTGTTAGACGGATTTTTTAAAAAGTTTTCAAATCGTGATTTTGCATAATATTTCCGTGCAATAATTGTACAGAGTGCGGTATTACTTTCCCTTTTTTGTTACTGATAACATATCATTTCTGAAATACATATACATATATAAAATAAATATATAAAATCCGGCATTTCGTCATAATGTTTAATAAATCCTGTCGAATTTACCCTGTAAATCGGTAATTTTTCATCCTTTTACACTATTGACTATTAAGGAAAGTTGTGGTATCATTATATAATGTATCATAATGGATTGATATGCGTTTATGCATATCCGAAGAGCTTTTCTTCGCACAGTACAAAATGGCGTAAAGCCTGATTATACTGCGGAATCCAAGGCAAAATCCAGCGGATTTTTATGATTTAAATTTTTAAGGAGTGGTAAAACCAATGGTGAATGTCAAGAAGGTAAATCTTGGTAGAAATACCCGTATGAGCTTTTCACACATCGAAGAAGTACAGGAAATGCCTAACTTAATCGAGATTCAGAAGGACTCATACCAGTGGTTTCTGGACGAAGGTATCAAGGAAGTGTTCAAGGACGTTTCCTCTATTACCGACGCCAACGGCAAGCTTGTACTGAGCTTTGTTGATTACAGAATCGACGATAACCCCAAGTACACAATCGAAGAATGCAAGGAAAGAGACGTGACCTATGCGGCGCCCTTAAGAGTAAGAGCGCAGTTGCGCAATACCGAAACCGGCGAGGTTATGGAAAACGAAATATTCATGGGCGACTTCCCTCTGATGACAGATAGCGGTACCTTCGTTATCAATGGTGCAGAGCGTGTTATCGTATCCCAGCTCGTTCGTTCTCCCGGCGTTTATTACGATTTTGATTATGACAAGACAGGTAAGAAGCTGTTCAAGTCCACAGTTATTCCTAACCGTGGTGCATGGCTCGAATATGAAATGGATCCCAATGACGTTTTCTATGTTCGTATCGACAAGAACAGAAAGATTCCCGCAACCACTCTTATCCGTGCTCTCGGTGTCAATACAGACGACGATCTTATCGATTTATTCGGTGAAGATCCCCGTATCGTACAGACAATAACCGAAAAGGATACTACAAAGAATACAGAAGAGGCTTTACTTGAAGTCTACAGAAAGTTAAGACCCGGCGAGCCTCCTACGGTAGAATCTGCACAGAGCCACCTCGACGCACTCTTCTTTGATGCAAAGAGATACGATTTAGCAAGATTCGGCCGTTATAAGTACAATAAAAAGTTAGGCGTTGCATCAAGAATTGCAGGCTATAAGACGGTTAACCCCATCGTAAGCCCCTTAACAGGCGAGATCCTCGCTGACGAAGGCGAATATATCACCTTTGAAAAGGCTGAAGCTATCGAGCAGGCTGGCGTTATGGAGTGCGTTGTTGTTTCCACCGAAGGTAAGGAAGTAAAGGTACTCGGTAACGGTATGGTTGATATTGCAGGCTATATTCCTTCAACTATCGACGCAGAAGCTCTTGGCGTAAACGAAAAGGTTTCCTTCAAGGTACTCGCTGAAATTCTTGAAAAGTGCGGCGACAACGAAGAAGCACTTACAGACGCTATCAGAGAGAATGCAGACAGACTTGTTCCCAAGCACATCACACTTGACGATATCTTCGCTACGGTAAGCTATTTTATCAACCTTTGCGAAGGCGTTGGTACAGTTGACGATATCGACCATTTAGGTAACAGACGTATCCGTTCAGTCGGCGAACTGCTTCAGAACCAGTTCAGAATCGGTTTCGCAAGAATGGAAAGAGTTATCCGTGAAAGAATGGGACTTCAGGCTCAGGAATCCGATACTATCTCTCCCAACTCACTTATAAATATCCGTCCCGTTGTGGCAGCAATCAGAGAATTCTTCGGATCATCTCCTCTGTCACAGTTCATGGATCAGAATAACCCTCTTGCAGAGCTCACACATAAGAGAAGACTTTCTGCACTCGGCCCCGGCGGTCTTTCCCGTGACCGTGCAGGCTTCGAGGTTCGTGACGTACACTATTCCCACTACGGAAGAATGTGTCCTATCGAAACTCCTGAAGGTCCTAACATCGGTCTTATCTCTTATCTTGCATCCTTTGCAAAGATCAATAAGTACGGCTTTATCGAAGCACCCTACCGCAGAGTAGACAAGGAAACAGGTGCAGTTCTTGACGAAGTTGTATATATGACTGCAGACGTGGAAGATAACTACGTAGTAGCACAGGCAAACGAGCCTCTCGACGAGCAGGGCAGATTTGCTAGAAAGCGTGTAAATGCACGTTTCCGTGAAGAAATCCTTGAAGTTGAACGTGAAAGAGTCGACTTTATGGATATTTCACCTAAAATGGTTGTATCCGTTGCTACAGCAATGATCCCCTTCCTTGAAAACGACGACGCAAACCGTGCACTCATGGGTGCGAACATGCAGCGTCAGGCAGTTCCGC
>JAFQUH010000043.1 GCA_017408635.1 Ruminiclostridium sp.
AATCTCAAGGTAATTGTTTTAATTCTGTATTGTTCAATTTTCAAGGAACTCTCGCCGCCCTCAGCGGACAGCTTATTTATTATATCACATCTTCTCGTTCTTGTCAAGCACTTTTTTTATTTTTTTAAAAAAGTTTTTTGAGCTTTATTTTCACTCTGTTTCGCTGCGATAACCAAATCCGCTCTGACATCGTGTTTTTCGCTCTTTTTTGACTCCCTCTCGAAGAGTGCTTATACATTATATCACGATATCCTCCGTTTGTCAACAATCAAAAATACCTAAATAAAATTCGACTTTTTTCTCTTTTAAATGTCACAATGCACAAAACGGTAAATTATCCCTTTGATATAAGGTATTAAATGTAAATCCGACGTACAACCGTAGTCTGTCCAAAGCAGAGAAAATTATACGTCGGATAAAATATATTACAGTATTGCATACTTTATATACATAAGCGTTTCTTCTTCGCCGTACTTCTTCAGCATAACGAGAAGCTTACCGAGAAGTCTTTTGGTGTCGGGGTGTATCATATATCTGTGGTGACCTTTAAGAAAATACTCAAGAGGTCTGCCGTCGTGGTACTCTTCTTTATAGTACACCTTGCAGGCGGCAATTCTGTCGCAGAACATTTCTACCACGTAGCGTATCGGCATTCTCATTCCCTGCATCGGACTGCCCGGCTCTCTGCCGTAGTCTATCCAATACTCAAAATGGTGCTTGTTTCTCCCCTTGTGATGAAGCCAAGCTTCACTCTTACCGGTCATCTGTCGCTCAAGAGTGTTAGGACTTTTATTTCCCGTGAAATATATCACCCCCGACAAGAACTCCTTCGGAGAATACTTTGAAAGATCGTGCATAATGCCCTGCTTGTATAATCCGAGCTTGAAGCAAAGTCGCATTACCTCTCTTTTATGATTTGTAATAGTATTAAAATGTCCTTTGATATTATTTACTATATACATAAGAAGCCCTTTCTGATAAATATAAATCAGTTCTGATCGTTTATTACAAGAATATCCTCGGGAAGTATCAACGTACTGCCATTCGGGATTATGGTTTCACCGTCTCTTTTTACCATTATAATAAGACTGTTTACAGGTAGTTTTAAATCTGCAATCTTTTTATTCGCCCAGCTGTGAGTTTTATCTATCTTCTCTTCCTTAAGCGCAATATCATCGTTATCATAATAGGAAGGAATGCTGAGAATCACGTCATCTCCCGCCTCTACAACGGTATCTCCTCTGGGAACAAGCGTTGTATCGTTCCTCTTTATCATAAGTACGAGAGAATCCTCCGGGAGTGATATCTCCGAAATCTTCTTTCCGCACCATCTGTAATTTTCCGATACGTATATTCTCATCATATTGAACTGCGGAGTTTCATCCTGATAGTCATTGAAGGTCTTCATGACGCTGGTGCCATCGTCGATAAGTCCGAGTTTTTTTGCAAAGAACGGAAGCAGAGTTCCCTGAAATGCAACTGATATAAGGCAGACGCACATTACTATATTGAATATCTTGTTATCACCGTAAGACTGACTTACCACCGCCGTAATAGCAAAAACTATAGATGAAGCACCTCGGAGTCCTGCCCAGGCAATAAAAAGCTTTTCCTTTATAGTGTAACCTACCGAGCATATTGCCGCAACTGCCACCGGTCGTGAAACAAATGTCAGCACAAGGAATACCGCAAGCGCGGGAAGAACAATTTCGGGAAGTTCCGAAGGGTTGGAGAGAAGTCCTAATATAAAGAACAGGAGTATCTGGCAAAGACCTGTTATTCCATCAAAAAAGTGTACAAGCTCCGCCTTGTGCTTTATCGGACTGTTACCGACAAAGATACCTGCTATATAAACGCTCAGATAACCATTACCGCCAATCATTGCAGGAGCGGCGTAGGCGGCAAATATTACCGCTATCATAAATATGGTATCAAAGCCATTGTGGGCAATTTTTGTCTTTCTTAAAACAAGCACGGCAAGATATGCTATTCCGAAGCCGAAAAGCACACCGAAAAGCACCTGACAAAGTGCTGTAACGCCAAGACTTGATATATCACTTGTACCCATTATTGCAAGAGCAATAACTGTAAGCATATATGAAAAGGGGTCGTTACTACCGCTTTCGATTTCAAGGAGCGATGCAAGACCACCCTTTAAGTTCAGCTTTTTTCCACGGAGTATAGAGAACACAGACGCCGCATCAGTCGAAGATATAACCGCACCGATAAGAAAGCTCTCCTTCAGCTCAAAGCCTATAAGAAAATGACAACCTAATGTAGTTATAAGAGCTGTCAGTATAGTGCCGAGCGAGGAAAGAATACCTGCCCTAAGCGCTACGGGCTTTGCCGCCTCCCAGTTTGCCGAGAAGCCACCGCAGAACATAATAAAAATAAGACATATACTGCATAATCTTTCCGTGGTGATAAAATCGTCAAAGGGAATCTTCAGGATTCCGTCACTACCGAAAAGCATACCGAGTCCAAGGAACACTATAAGACCGGGAACGCCTATTTTCGTCGAAAGTTTATTGCCTGCTATACATAAGACGATTATGATAGCCGACAAAAGCATAATAAATTCCAATTAGAATCATCCTTAAAAAACGGCTGTCACCGTAAAGCCTATGACAGCCGTATAATTATCAGTTAAATTATTTCTTTATAAGCGAAATCACGATATCCGCCGCTTTTTCAACACCGCATACAGCCATATTGATGCAAAGATCGTAATTCTGACCTGCACCCCAGGTTCTGTCTGTGTAGTACTTGTAGTGCTTACTGCGGTTCTTGTCGTTCTTCTTCATAAGCTCCTTGGCTTCGTTTTCAGAAACGCCCTTTCTTTCGCAGACTCTCTTTACTCTGTCTTCGGTAGTAGAGTGAACGAATATCTTAAGTACGTTAGGCTCATCCCGTAATATGTAATCTGCACATCTGCCGACGATAACACCGTCGCCCTTTGTTGCAACACTTCTTACGACCTTACATTCTGCCGCATAAAGCTGATCGGTAAGGGGCTGTGCATAAATACTGCCTACTGCAAGATTATAAAGCAGACTGGAGGTAACCGAGTTTTCGGTACGCTTGATAAACTCGGGATCAAAACCGCTTTCCTTTGCGGTCATATCGATAATAGACTTATCATAGAAAGGAATATCAAGCCTTTTTGCTATTTCCTTTGCCAGCTCTGTGCCGCCGCTTCCGTATTGTCTTGATACTGTAATGATCATAATCATCCGTCCTTTCTTAATAGCCTTCATTAAAATAGCTATATTTTATACTAAAATTATATCATAAATCCAGCAAAATTGCAAGATAATTCTTTACAAAAACTGCTTTTTATTATATACTATTATCAATAAATCGATCAGGAGTAGTTATGGAAAAGATAAGAAGACATTATATATTTTACGGCAGAGTCCAGGGAGTAGGCTTTCGTTACCGTGCCAGAGCGTCGGCGGACAGCTACGGCGTCAGCGGTTGGGTAAGAAACCTCTCCGACGGCACGGTGGAAATGGAAGCGGAGGGCTATGAGGAAAGCATAGACAAGATGATTCAGAGCATCGAACAGGGGCGTTACGTAGTTATTGAAAATCTTCGTGTAAAGGAAACCAAACCTACGGGAGAACGGTATTTCAGAATCCTTGATTAAGAGAGAAAAAGCTCTGCTAACGATTTTTCGTAAGGATAACGGCAGATACCCTTTTCGGTTATTATTGCGGTTATCAGCTTTCCGTCGGTCACGTCGAAGGCGGGATTAAGACATTTTACGTCGGGTGCCATCGGCTTTTCGTAAAACATACTGCGTATCTCGTCAGGCTCTCTGTATTCTATCTCAATATCCGCACCGCTTTTGGCAGAAAAATCTATTGTCGTCGAGGGGCAGAATACGTAAAAGGGTACGTTATAATAATGTGCAAGTACAGAAAGGGAGCTTGTTCCTATCTTATTGGCGGTATCACCATTGGAGGCAACTCTGTCGCAACCTACAAATACGGCGTCTATCTTCCCCTGCTTCATAAGAAAGCCTGCCATATTGTCACAGATAAGAGTTACGTCTATTCCCGCCTTGTCGAGCTCGTAGGCGGTAAGTCTTGCACCCTGCAGAAGAGGTCTTGTTTCGTCGCAGAAGGCGTGGAAGGTATAACCCTTTTCCTTGCCCAGCATAAGAGTGCCGAGTCCCGTACCGTATCTTGATGTGGCAAGCGGACCTGCATTGCAATGGGTAAGAATATTAATGCCGTCCTTTACAAGAGTAAGTCCGTATTCTGATATTTTACGGCACATCTCTATATCTTCTTTATGTATCGCTATAGCGGTACTTTTTATTTTATCCCTTATTTCCGACACGGATAGGGTTTTGTTTTGCACAGCGGTATCAACGATTCTTTTTGTAGCCATACTGAGATTTACTGCGGTAGGTCTTGACGAATCAAGAAAAGCGGCGTATTCCTTTATTCTGACAAGAAAGGCGGATACGTCCTCTGTTTCTATACTGAGGGATAAAACGTACATAGCGTAGCCTGCAAAGATACCTATAGCGGGAGCGCCTCTTACTTTAAGCAGTTTTATCGCATTATAAAGCTCGTCGGCTTCTGAAAGAGTGAGATATTCGGTTTTGCCCGGTAATTTTGTCTGGTCTATTATAACTACGGATCTTTCATCCTCTGATAATCTTACGCTGTCACTTTTTAAATATTCCATATCATTTACTCCTTTTTTCAGGTATTTTAATTGTACCACAAATCGCCGCATATGTAAACCGTGGCAGTCGGTTTTCGGAATTAAGAAACGGCAAAAAGTAAAGCCGAAAGCCCAAAATAAAAAAATTGTTAAAAAATTCGCAAAATTATAGTTGAATTTGTCGGAGAAATGTAGTATAATAATATTAATCTTGTGTTTCTTTTAGAAAAGAAGCACTATATAACAAAAATAACGAATGGAGAGTACGTGAGGATGGATAATTTACTTCGTACAATGGCGATTATCACAGAAAAGTACGCATCCCAGAATATGAGCGGTATGTGGGCTACTGTAATCACCGGCCTTGTAGTCGTATTCCTGATTTTGTGCATTCTTATCGGATTTATTTATCTGATAGGACTTATCAGTAACGCAGGCAAGAAAAAAGAAAAGAAAACAAAAAAAGCTCCTGAGGCTCCTGTTGCAGCACCTGCACCGGTTGTCGAAGAAGAGGTGTATGAAGAGGATGACAGCGAAATCATCGCAGTTATCTCTGCCGCTATTGCCGCATACGGCGAGCAGGACGGCAAGACCTACGCTATCAAGAAAATAAAGCGTAGCGAAAAGCAGCCCAGATCAAGCTGGGGTACTGCAGGCGTAATCGACAACACACGTCCTTTCTGATACAGCTTCAACATAATTTTTAAAGGAGAACACAATGGAAATCATCGAAGTATTTCTGAACACCCTGAAGGAACTCTGGTTCAATTCAGGCTTCTGCAATATAACAATTCAGCAGGGAGCTATGCTTGCAGTTTCTTTCCTGCTTTTATATCTCGCAATCGTAAGACAGTTTGAACCCTTACTGCTTTTACCTATCGCTTTCGGCATGATGCTCACAAACATCCCCGGCTCGGGCGTATTCCACCCGGAATTCTTTATGACCGAAGAGGTTGCATTAAACGGCGTAAATTACGGTGAAGTATTACACCACGGCGGATTACTTGATATAATCTATATCGGCGTTAAAACGCAGATATTCCCGCCCCTTATCTTCCTCGGTATCGGATGTATGACAGACTTCGGTCCCCTTATTGCAAACCCCAAGAGCTTACTGCTCGGTGCGGCGGCTCAGGCTGGTATCTTCTTAACCTTCCTCGGTGCTTGCTTCTTAAGCTTTACAGGCATCCCTGAGATCTCCTTCTCCTTCAAGGAAGCGGCTTCTATCGGTATCATCGGTGGTGCTGACGGTCCTACAGCGATATTCTTAACGTCAAAGCTCGCTCCTCAGCTTATGGGCTCAATCGCCGTTGCGGCATACTCATATATGGCGCTTGTTCCTATCATTCAGCCTCCTATAATGAAACTCCTCACAACAAAGAAGGAACGTCTTGTAAAGATGGACAGCCTTCGTCCTGTTACAAAGAGAGAGAAGATCATATTCCCTATCGCAGTAACACTCATTGTTGCATTCGTTATTCCTGACGCTACTCCCCTTGTTGGTATGCTGATGCTTGGTAACTTATTCCGTGAAAGCGGCGTTGTTGACAGACTTGTAAAGACAGCCTCCAACGAGCTTATGAATATTGTTACTATCCTTTTAGGTATAGTTGTAGGTGCTACTGCAACAGCTGAAAACTTCCTCAGCTTAAAGACTATCATCATCGTTGTTCTCGGTCTTCTTGCATTCTGTGTAGGTACAGCTTGCGGCGTTCTCTTCGGCAAGGTGATGTATATTGTTACAAAGGGTAAGGTAAACCCCCTCATCGGCTCTGCAGGCGTATCCGCAGTACCTATGGCGGCAAGAGTTTCCCAGACAGTCGGTTCAAAGGAAAATCCCTCAAACTTCCTTTTAATGCACGCTATGGGACCTAACGTAGCAGGTGTTATCGGTTCTGCCGTAGCGGCAGGCGTACTGCTGAATATATTCGGTTAATAAATAAATAAATCAAGGCAGAAGTAAAAACTTCTGCC
>JAFQUH010000044.1 GCA_017408635.1 Ruminiclostridium sp.
AAGATAGTGGCAGATGCGGAGGTATACCGCAAATGTGCGATCGCTCCCTGCGATTTCTATGCGGAGGATATGAGAATTACCGCACCGCAGGCGGCTGACGATCTGCTGACTATAAACAACGTAGACGCATCCTTTGTACTTTACAAGACTATGAATAACGAAATCTCCGTAAGTGCAAGAAGTATGGGTGCATTCAACGTACAGCTTATTATGGAGGCTCTCGGTGGCGGCGGTCATCAGACTATGGCTGGCGCACAGCTTAAAATGAGCAATATAAAGCAGGCTGAAGAGCAGCTTAAAGCGGCTATTGATGATTATTATACAAATATAATAAAGGTAAATTCAAACGAAAATACAGTAAAATAAGAAAGGAAGATTTATTATGAAGATCATTTTATTACAGGATATTGCCGGTACAGGTAAGAAGGGTGAAGTTAAAGAGGTTAAGGATAGCTACGCAAGAAACTGCCTTATAAAGAAAAAGCTGGCGGTTGAAGCTACCAACGAAAACTTAAACCACCTTGAAGGACAGAAGGCTTCTGCACAGCACAAGCTCGACGTTGAGGCGGCTAATGCACAGAAGATAAAGGATGCCGTTGACGGCAAGACCTTAAAATTTACCGCTAAAGCAGGTCAGGGCGGCAAGCTCTTCGGCTCTGTTACAGGCAAGGATATCAGCGCACTTATCAAGAAGGAATTCGGCTTTGACGTTGATAAGAGAAAGATAAGCACAAGAACAGATATCAAGTCCTTCGGTACCTTTGAGGTTGAAGCAAAGCTCTTTACAGGCATCGTAGCAAAGTTCAACGTAAACGTAGTTGAAGAATAATACCAGGCTGAATATATATAGAAAGGATGTGACATAGATTGGCTGAAACAGATTTTTCCGGAGCAAACAAGCCCTACAATCTCGATGCCGAGCAATCGGTACTCGGTGCAATATTACTGGATAGTCAGAACAATATGCCAAAGGCTTCTGCAAAGCTCCATCCAGAGCATTTCTATATAAAAATACATAGCGCTATATACACGATTATGTCACAGATGTTTGCCGCCAGCGACACCATCGATATCGTTACGGTGCTTGAGGCGTGCAACAAAAACTCTGTATTTGACAGTAGTGATGAAGCAAAGGTGTATCTTACAAGGCTTATGGAATTCGTTCCTAGTATTTCAAGCATTGACAGATACATTGAAATAATAGAAGAAAAATATACAAGACGACAGCTTATAGCAGTAGCGGAAGAAATTCTGCAGAACTCCTCCGACAGCGGTGCTCCCACCACAAACCTTCTGGAGCTTGCTGAAAGACGAGTATATGAGATAAGAAACGATAATCAGGTAAGAGGTCTTGTAAAGATAAACGGCGTTATCGTCGATATCTTAAACGACTTATCCGCTCTGGCGGCTGATCCTGAAAGACAGAACGGTAAGGGACTGAAATCCGGCTTCCCTACCCTTGATAAGTATATTTACGGACTTAACAAGTCCGACCTTATAATTATTGCCGCCCGCCCCGGTATGGG
>JAFQUH010000045.1 GCA_017408635.1 Ruminiclostridium sp.
CAGCGGACACAGAAAGCAGAAAATCGAAATCCATTTCAGATTTAATGTTGCAAAAGCTACAGTTGTTGCGGATAGCTGGGAGTACGACAAAAAGAAAAAGGCTGCGTAGGATTACTACGCAACCTTTGACTTTAAGTTTAAATACTTCTTTATCCACTGACAGCATAGAACCGGGGGTTGTTTCGTGCTAAAGCGTCCAATTCATCCCTGCGGTAATATGATATTACCGCAGGGATATTTTTGCTTGAATTGATGGTAATTTGTGTAACTTATACGATATTGTATTGACAAATTGTCGATTTTATGAGAAAATAGTAATATAATATCAATAGGAAGGGGACTTTATATGAGTATAAAAAATCGTATAAAAGCGGCGGGCTTTGCCGCCGTATTTATTACAAGTATAGTATCTCTTCCTGCGGCGGCGGCAATGAATCCATACGACTGGGACGGAGAATCGCCGCTGTCATCTGACTGGACCTATTACATATCAGATAACGTAACGGTAAGAGGAAATTATTCTCTTCCTGAAAACAGTACAATTCTTCTTAAGGAAGGCGCCAGCATTACAGTCAGCGAAAACAGTACGCTGGAAACTCTGGGAAGCATTTACGTTGAGGATGGTGCATCGGTCATAGTAAGCGGAGGTATGAACATAGCGGAAGGCTCGGTGATATCCGTCAAGGGTATGCTTGCGTCAGACGATAAGTCGCAGTTATCGGTAAAGGGAGATCTGCTATGTCATAGCGGTGCCGCAGTCAGCTTTGATGGTACTACCACTGTAGCACAGACGGCAAGGCTCGTTGCAGATTGCGATCTTCAGCTGGGTGGTAGCTACGATAACAGAGCGCAGAGCAGTACCTATAACGGAAACGTTGATATAAAGGGAGTGGCAAGACTTTCGGGACTTACCACCTTCAATAAGAATCTCACCATCGGAGATGACGCCGAGGTTACAAACAGCGGTATAATGACTCTGGCGGAAAACTGCCGTTATTCTATGACAGGCTCCTTCCGTAATACCGAAAGCGGAACAGTTACCGATAACCGAAGAAAATACGACGAGGACGCCGCCACAGTTTCAAGACTTTCACTCTATACGGGAAAACAGCTTAAGGGTATAGACGTTTCAGTATGGCAGGGTGAAATCGACTGGGCAAAGGTAAAGGCAAGCGGACTTGTGGATTTTGCTATAATCCGCAGCAGCCGAGGTCCTCTAAACGAGAGCGATCCTTCAAAGGCTGACGATATGCTTTATAATAATCTCGTCGGTGCGGCACAGAATGATATACCCGTGGGTGTTTACCACTATTGCTACGGCGAAACCATAGAGCAGGTGAGGGAAGAAGCAAAATTTGTGTTAAGCCTTATTGACGGCTATGATATAAGCTATCCTGTAATATTTGATATAGAAGATCCCTGGTACGAAAAAAACAATTATACAAAGGAAACCCTTACTGATATGGCAATAGCCTTCTGTGAGGAAATAAAAAAAGCAGGCTATATGCCTATGGTTTATTCTTATGCATCCTTCTTTGACAGTCATCTTGACACGGATAGATTAAAAGAGTATCCCGTATGGGTGGCTCACGTCGATACAGATAAGCCTGCCTATGATAAGGACTATTTTATGTGGCAGTATTCCTGGAAAGGTAGCATCGACGGAATCGAAGGTGACGTCGATTTAGACTATGCCTACGTGGATTTTGAAAGTTACATAAGAGAAAATAAGCTGAACGGACTTGAATAATTTTTCAGAAATCCGCTATAAAAAATATAGCGGATTTTTGCGATTTTTCGCTTAACAGAGCCTTTCGCAACCGTCGGTTGCGAAAAAATTTTTCATTTGAAACCCAGAATGTATAGCGCAACCGAGGGAAAAATGCTATAGTAAGGACACAGAGAACGTTCCGAAAAAAATGACAAAGGCTCAAAAGCAGAAAGGACATACATATGAATATCGAAGTGGCAAACAGACTTGTAAATTTAAGAAAGCAGATGGGACTCTCCCAGGAACAGCTGGCAGAAAAAATCGGCGTCAGCAGACAGGCGGTATCCAAGTGGGAAAGAAGCGAGGCTTCTCCCGATACCGATAATCTTATCCTGCTGGCAAGATTATATAACGTATCCCTTGACGAGTTACTCAAGACGGATGACGAAATACCCTCCTATGAAAAAACAGAGGAGCCTGCTACCGAATCCGAGGAATCAGGCTTTGATAATGAGAATACCTATACCGAAGCCTCCGACTCTGGCGAGGAAGGTTATAAATGGGATAAAAAGGACGGAATAAACGTTCACGCCGATAACGGTGACAGAGTTCACGTAGGCTTTGACGGAATTCACGTGGTTGACCATAAGGGAACGTCAGTTCACGTGGGACTTGACGGTATAAGAGTTAACGAAAACGCAGGCGAGAATGTAGTGGTTGGCGAAAACGGCGTTTTCATCAACGGAGAAAAGCAGGACGTGGCACAGAAAATGAAAAAGCACGCTCTTATCACTCTTCCGATAGTGTCAATCTGCTTTATCGCCTTTTTAGTTCTTGGCTTTTCTATGAACGGCTGGTGGTACAGCTGGCTTTGCTTACTGCTTATCCCCTTCTTTGACGGCATTACAAAGGCTATTGCCTTCCGTAAGGCAAAGCACCTGCACGAAACGGTAACTCTCGGTTGTGTTATAGTATTTTTAAGTATGGGACTTTTTATGAATGGCTGGTGGTATAGCTGGCTTACTCTTCTGCTTATCCCCGTTCTTACCTCCCTTATTGACGCTATAAGAAAAAGAAAGCTGTCGCATTTTGCCTTTCCCGTGCTTGTTGTGTTTATCTATCTTGCAATGGGTATGTTTATGGCTTTGTGGCATCCCGGCTGGGTGATATTCTTTACAATTCCCGTATATTACTGGATCGCAAATCTTTTTAAGGGTAGCAAAAACGGTTGTGGAAACGGTTGTTGCTGATTTGAAATCTGCCTGCGGGCAATCGATGGATAAAAAAGCGTTCGGATCATCCGAACGCTTTTTATGTAGGTGTGATTGTTAAATTGAAATTTTGCGGTCGGTGACCGCCGACAATTCCGCCTTTTATCAGGTTGTGCGTTGCGAAGCCTTGTGAACGGCGGGGGCACACGTTTGTTGTGTCAAATTGTAGTTTATCGGGGAGATTGGTGTAATATGAAAACGGGGCGTCGGGGACGCCGCCCCCTACATTTCCTTTATAAAATCTTGTGGCAATTCAAAATAATAAAAGGCTCGCAATGTCCGTATTACACGGGGCTTGGGGCGAAGCCCCAAACAAGGTCGCAGGGGCGGTAGCCCCCGATTTTTCCCCCTTTCCTCAGGGGAAAGGGGGTTAGGGGGATTGGGGCTACAATAACCCTGAGCGGAGCGATAAACTACAATTCGACACGATCAATACAGATATATAACATAACGCCCCGTGAAGTTTCCTTCACGGGGTGTCTGTTATCCGGGGAATTTACTTATTCTTCTTTTTAAGTGCTACTCCGCTTAAAACAAGCGCTCCTGCAGCAAGTGCAGTGGGAACTACTGTAAGTATTATACCTGTAGGCAGGTTCTCGCTGGACGTACCGGGTGTATTGCCTGATGATGAGCCTGGTGTCACACCTTCGGCAGATGCGGATATTGTGCAGGAGAGAACAGCAATTGTTGTTATGAATGCGGCTAAAAGCTTTTTCATAAGACGTCCTCCTTTTTTCATTTTGTTCTTTTCTTTCTATAGGCTATCTTGCCTTTATAAGAGAAGTCGGAGGATATTATAAAAAAGTTTCAGCCTTTATCTTGTTTCAGAAAGTCCGAAGCTCACCGACAGGGCGTTATCTACTCTTGTCATGGAAGATACGTCAAGCTCGCCCATTCTTTCCTTCAGTCTTTGCTTATCTAAAGTTCTTACCTGTTCTAAAAGCACGATGGAATCCTTTTGCAGACCGCATTCGCCTGCAGTTATAGAAATATGAGTGGGTAATTTGGATTTATCCCGCTGGCTTGTTATAGCGGCGGCTATAACGGTGGGACTGTGACGGTTTCCCACGTCGTTCTGCACTATCAGAACAGGTCGCATTCCGCCTTGCTCACTACCTACCACGGGACTTAAATCAGCATAATAGATTTCTCCTCTTTTTATATTCATAACCCTTTCCTTTCCTGAAATTTACGGTGTATTTCCTTTTGTGTTGTTATTTTTAACCCGTAAAACCGTTTTATGCAAATCTGATTATATTTTTCTGTCATATTCCCGCACTATCGGGAATATATCGGCGGTATATTTCCGTCTGCTTTATATTATTAATATATTTTTCGATTTGTTACTGTTTTTTACTTGACCTTTTGAGTAAAATGATATATAATTTAGGTAAATAATTATACGGAAAGGAAAAAACCATGAAGAAAAGAATAAAGCTCACAGCATTACTTCTTGCGGCGGCTATGATTTTAACAGGCTGCGGCAACGAAACAGGCTCCTCACTTACAGACAGCAGCAGTAATACGGAAACCTCTGCTACCCAGTCTGAAACTGAAAGCAAGGAGGAAGCATCAAAGGAAGAAAGCTCTGAAGAACAGACCGAGAGCAAGGATGAAACCTCTGCTCCCGAAAGCTCCGATGCAGAAACATCAGCACCCGAAAGCTCCGATGCAGAAACATCAGCACCCGAAAGCTCCGCTCCCGAAACAGAAAGCAAGGAGGAAACCTCTATGAACGAATCAGTTACAGAAAAGCCTGAAGGCGAAACTCCCGACGCTGATCCCATCTATTCGGCGATGATCGACCGTTCTCTTTTAAGCCTTGGCAATCTCCAGAGAATGAAGGCATTCTATGAAAAACTGGAAAAGGGCGAAGAGGTAACGGTGGCCTTTATCGGTGGCTCTATTACAGAGGGTATGACGGCAGGCGCAGAGCTTTGCTGGGCAAAGCTTACATATAAGGCGTTATGTGAGCAGTACCCCAATGCAAAGATAAACTACGTAAACGCAGGTATGAGCGGTACTCCCAGTATCCTCGGCAACATAAGAGCAGGCAGAGATGTGCTTTGTCACAAGCCTGACCTTACCTTTGTAGAATTTGCAGTAAACGACGGCTTCGAGCAGGAATACAAGGATAGCTACGAGGCACTTGTCCGCACACTTTTAGAGCAGGATAACAGTCCTGCGGTTGCACTTTATTTCACAGTAATAAAGAGCGGTCACACCTGCGAAAAGCATATGTCTGAAATCGGTAAGGCTTACGGTCTGCCTATGGTATCCTTAAACAACGTTCTGTCTGTAGAATTTGACAAGGGCAGAATGACCTGGGAGGATTACTCCGACGATGAATCCCACCCTAACGTATGGGGACACGAAATGACCAAGGACCTCATCATGAATATGATGAACGAAGCAAAGAAGAAGATTGACGAAGGCGGTATCGGTGATATCGAGGCTATCCCTGAAAACTGGGTAAATAACACCCGTTTCTATGGTATGAAGTTCTTTGACGACGCTAACCCTGTTGAAGGCTTTACTATGATTGATACAGGCAGCTTCAGCGGTGAAAAGGATACGATCCAGCAGTTCCCTAACGGCTGGGGAGCAATGATTGCTCCTCCCGATGCGGCACCTATGAAGTTCACCTTCGAGGGTAAGACTCTTATGCTCCTTTACAAGTGCATAAAGTCCAAGAGAGGCGCATCGCTTAAGGTTACGGTTGACGGCAAGGAAACCGGCAGCTATTCAACACAGGCTGACGACGCCTGGAACAACCCCGTTGCAGTTCAGGTATTCACAGGTGACGAGGGCGTTCACGAGGTTACTATAGAGCTTGTTGATATCGACGGCAAGCTGGTAACTGCTGAAATTTTAGGCTTCGGCATCTGCTGATAAATAACTTACAAGCTGAAATAATCCCACCGCTGAAAGCGGTGGGAAATTTTTTTTGAAAAAATTTGATTTTTCATCAACAATATGCTATCCTTAATTGTATTATAGGTGAAGGCGGGTTGCACCCGCCGGAGCTTCCCACCTTTAACGAATGTAAAAGCCGGCAAAATTCATTGAACGGCGGGTTGACGTATCGGCATATTTTGAATTGCGGTTTGTTCCGGCAGACTGTAGCTGAATAAAGGAGTGTGATTATATGAAAAAGAAATACATTATAATATGTATGTTTTTTCTTGTTATAGCCCTTATATTCCTTGCCGTATGTCTGTGGTATTTTTCTCCCGTAACGTTTCTTAAAGACGTCAGGGAGAACGAGGTCGCATCCGTCACGATATTCAGCGGTAGCACGGGAAAACAAATGGTTATAGAGGACAGGGAAGAGATAAGCACGATAGTTGACAATATACAGTCACTTAAGCTGAAAAGAAACGGATTTTCCTTTAACTATGTCGGTTTTTCCTTCAGCCTGACCTTTAAGGATAAGGACGGTAATGCGATTGACAGCATAGGAATAAACGGTAAGGATACCATCCGTGATAGTCGGTTTTTCTACAAATGCGAAAGCGGAGAAATATGCTTTGACTATCTGCTGGAATTGGCAGACAGATACTGTGCGGAATAGTGGGTGTTGAATTGAAATTTGTCGCTCCGCTGGGGTTATTGTCGCCCCAATCCCCATAACCCCCTTTCCCCTGAGGAAAGGGGGTAAAATCGGGGGCTACCGCCCCTGCGACCTTGTTTGGGG
>JAFQUH010000046.1 GCA_017408635.1 Ruminiclostridium sp.
TGTATTTTGTATTTTTTTATTCCTGCACAAGTACAGGTGTAAATTTGACGTAATCTGCTGATACCATACGGAATTCTGTGCCGTCACACTCTCCCTGAAAAGCCTTCGGGAAGCACCAACCACCGTGAACGTGACCGTAATAGCATCTTTTTATGTTATAGTTTTTCAGCACTTCAAGAATATAGTAGTTCTTTTCACCACCGTAAATAGGCGGATAATGAATAAACACGACCGGTTCAAGTCCTGTTTCAACGGCTTTTTTTATCGACGTTTCAAGCCTTGACGCCTCTCTTGAAAGCAGCTTTGCATCCTGAGGCTCACCGTCATCGTTTATCCATCCTCGTGTACCGCATATTGCAATGTTTCCCGCAACAAATGCGTCATTATGAAGAATTGTTATATTATTGAAGTTATTCTGTGACAGAAAGTTACTCATTTTAGAATTGGTAGTCCACCAATAATCGTGATTGCCCTTCAGAATAACCTTATGCCCTTTAAGTGTATGACTTACAAATCTGAAATCGGGTATCGCCTGCTCAAGACTCATAGCCCAGCATAAATCGCCTGGTATAACCACAACGTCATCATCCAAAACAAGATTGTTCCAGTTTTCTTCTATTCTGCTTGTGTAGTTATCCCAGCCGCCGAAAATATCCATAGGCTTATTCACCCCGAAAGGCAGGTGTAAATCACCCATTGCGAATACTCTCACCCGAAATCTCCTTATATTTTACTTATTGATAAAATCAATTACTACCTTTGACATATCCTTAGCGTCAACAGAACCTGTAAAGCGAATCTCCTTATCCTTTGTATCGGAAAGAGCCTTAGGACAGGTTGTACCTGTTAATTTTTCGAGCTTACCGATAAGCTCAAATTCGTCAATATCGGCAGTTTCACCGCCAAGTGCCTCATACACCGCATAACCAAACTTATAAGGATTTGCAGTTGATGCAATAAGAGTCTTCGTAGCATCTCCCGTTGCCTTCTTATAATCCTCGTAAACCTTGTATGCTACTGCTGTATGAGTATCCATAAGATAGCTATATTCGTCGAATACCTTCTTTATAGTATCCTTTGTCTGCTTATCATCACAGCATCCGGCATAGAAGAAGTCTTTTAATGAAGCCTTTACTTCATCGTTTACCTCGTACTTGCCTTCTGTTTTCAGCTTTCCGAACCACTCGTTGATAAGCTTATCATCTTCACCAGTCAGGTGGTAAAGAAGTCTTTCAAGGTTGCTTGAAATAAGAATATCCATTGAAGGAGAAACAGTTGTATAGAAAGGTCTGTTTCTGTCATAGATACCTGTGTTTATAAAGTCGGTAAGAATATTATTGGCATTAGATGCACAAATAAGCTTTCCTATAGGAATACCCATCTGCTTTGCATAGAATGCGGCAAGAATATTACCGAAATTACCTGTAGGAACTACTACGTTGAGCTTATCACCGAAGTTAAGCTCGCCATCCTTTAAAAGCTGTACGTAGGATGAAACGTAATAGATAATCTGGGGAGCGAGTCTGCCCCAGTTTATAGAGTTTGCACTTGAAAATACCGTATTTGCCTTTTCAAGCTCTGCGATCATATTTTCATCTGTAAATATAGCCTTTACGCCGTTCTGGCAATCATCAAAATTACCTACAACCGCACATACGTTTACATTGTTACCTTCCTGAGTCGTCATCTGGCGCTTCTGCATTACGCTTACGCCGTCTTCAGGATAGAATACTGTTATAGAGGTACCCTCAACGTCCTTAAAACCTTCAAGAGCAGCCTTACCTGTATCACCGCTTGTAGCAACCAGAATAGAAATCTTCTTATCGCTTATTGTCTTCTTTGCAGAGCAAGTAAGAAGATAAGGTAAAATCTGAAGAGCCATATCCTTGAATGCACAAGTAGGTCCGTGCCAGAGCTCTAAAATATATGTACCTGTTAAAAGATGAGAAATCTCTGCAATATTTTCAGTAGCAAAGTTCTTATCACTATAAGCGCTATTTACACAGTGACGAATTTCGTCATCTGTAAAATCTGTAAGGAAAAGCTTGAAAACCTCATACGCTCTTTCAGCATATGACATCTCGCACATTGCCTTGATTTTTTCTTCTGTGAGTTTAGGTAAATTTTCAGGTACGAATAAGCCGCCTTCAGAGGATAAACCCTGAGAAATAGCCTTTGCACTTGTTACGTTTACACTTATGTCACGTGTACTTCTGTAATTCATAACAAACTTCCTTTGTTCTTAAAATTGCGTTTCATAGCCTGTTGTATCAAACGCATCTTCGTAATAATTAAATGCTATAACATACGGATTTTCAGTATTCGATACCGTTACGTCTGCTATATCGTATCTCGGCTGATACTCCAATCCGTTTTCATATAAATAACAATCTGCCGTAGCGATAATTCTGCCCTTCTTCTTGTAACCTACCGCTTCTACACCGCTTACCAAACTACGGTATTTACGCGTCTTTACTTCAACAAAGGCTATGATATCATCTTTTACAGCAACAATATCTATTTCGCCGCAACGCTTACGATAATTCCTTGCGACGATTCTGTAACCGTTTTTTTCAAGATACCGTACGGTGTAATCCTCACCAAGCTTACCCTTGCGTGTCTTATCATTATCAACCGCCATTTTCGAACTATTCCTTTGCGGCATAATATTTTTTCAGAAAGCTCTTTCTGTGAACCTTTGAAGCGTCATATTCATCCAGCATCTGGTAATGGAGCTTTGTTCCATAACCTTTATGCTTTTCAAATTGATACTGCGGATATTTCAGAGCAACTTCCTTCATATATCTGTCCCTGGCAACCTTTGCTAAAATTGACGCTGCTGCTATAGAAGCGCTGGTAGCATCTCCCTTTACAACAGTTTCGGTTTCAACCGGAAGATCAGGTGACTTATTGCCATCGATCAGTACCATATCAGGATTTTTCGATAACCCCTCAAAGGCTCTTGTCATAGCAAGCATAGTGGCTTCAAGAATATTTAATGTATCTATCTCTTCAACAGATGCAGTTGCTATACAGTAGCTTTCTGCCTTTTCGATAATTTCATCAAAAAGCTGCTCTCTTTTCTTCTCTGTGAGTTTTTTGCTATCGTCAAGCCCGTCAAACTCCACTCCTTCGGGGAGAATTACAGCCGCAGCGTAGACGTCTCCGGCAAGAGGACCTCTTCCCGCTTCATCTATTCCACAGATGGTACCGACTTCTTTTCTGATAATACTATCAAAACGATATAAATTACTCAGGTCTTTCGAGTGAGATTTTTCCAAGCTTACCACTCCTGAATTCATCAAGTACAGTTATCGCCGCACGCTCTAAATCAGGTTCGCCGCCGGAAATGAGCATACCACGTTTTCTGGCTATTATTTCAAGTGTTATATCCTCGTTTTCTGCGATTTTATAACGCTCTCTTGTCTTTTTAGGATAATTTTCTTTAAGATAAGATATAAGGCTGTCGGATAATTCGTAAACATCCATGACGTCATCCTTGATAGCACCTGTATAACCAAGCCTGATTGCTACCTGCTGATCGTCAAATTTCGGCCAGAGGATACCGGGCGTATCAAGTAATTCTACATCCTTATCAAGAGTCACCCATTGCTGTCCTCTCGTAACACCGGGCCTGTCCTCTACCTTTGTCTTACCGCTTCTGGAAAGACGGTTGATAAAGGATGACTTTCCGACGTTCGGAATACCGACAACCATTACACGAAGAGGACGACCAATAAAGCCTTTCGCCTTTCTCTTCTGTAAAAGCTCTGATAAAACGGACTTAACCGCAGGTATAAAGGAATTTACTCCCTTACCGCTTCTGCAATCACATATCAGCACCTTGAAGCCCATTGACGTATACTTCTTCTGCCATAATGCCGTAACATTGTCATCGGCATAATCGCACTTATTTAAAAGAATAATCCGTGGTTTATTTCCTGTAATCTCGCTTATAATAGGATTACGGCTTGATTCGGGTACTCTTGCATCTACAATTTCTGCAACAGCGTCCACGAGCTTAAGATTAGCTTCTATCTGTCTTTTGGTTTTGGTCATATGACCGGGAAACCATTGAATGTTTGATACTTCTCCCATTTCCAGCTTCCTTTATCTGACTGTGCCAAACTGATTTACAGGCAATACGCGAATCAGATTTCTTCCAACGACGCATCTCGCATCGACCATACCTATATCATAGCTTCGGCTGTCCTTTGATTCATTGCGGTTATCTCCAAGCACGAATAACTTGTTTTCGGGAATTATTACATCCTTGTTATTAGGAAAATTCTGCTGAAGATTAGTCATCGAATTTGTATAAGGCTCATCCAGTGCTACGCCATTTCTGTAAACAATACCTTTACCGAAATCAATGCGGATAGTGTCACCGGGTAATCCGATAACGCGTTTGACAACCGCCTTGCCGTAGGTGTCCGATACGGCGTTGTATAAACGTGGTGCGTACACTACGACTATATCTTCATAATTCGGTTCATAAAGCACGTCGGAAACCGCCAGCATATCCTTATGTTTAAGTGTAGGATACATCGATCTGCCATCTACAATAATCGGTCTGACTACAATTGTAAATATCAAAATAAAACACAGCATAGCAGAAAAAATAAATGCTATCCAATCATAGAATTCAAAATAAAAAGAATTCATTTTCTTTTCAGCTGAAATCTTTTCTTCGTTCAAGCCTTTCTCTTCCATATTGTGTCCCTTCTGTTAAATAAAAAAAGAAATATCGAATTGCAGTAATAACGAACTTTCGTTCGTTATCACATTACAATTTCGATTCAGGATAAAACGCTTAAGATTAGATCTTAGACTTAACCTTTGCAGCCTTACCAACTCTGTCACGCAGATAGTAGAGCTTCGCTCTGCGAACCTTACCTTCTCTTACTACTTCAACCTTTTCTACTGTGGGTGAGTGTAAGGGGAATACTCTCTCTACACCGCAACCGTGAGCAACTCTGCGAACTGTGAAAGTTTCGCTGATGCCACCGTGCTTCTTTGCGATAACTGTTCCTTCAAAAATCTGAATACGGAACTTGTCACCTTCTGCGATACGTACGTGAACCTTTACTGTGTCACCTACGTTGAACTGGGGAGCAGCTTCCTTTAAGCTGTCCTGTGCAATCATTTTTAATGCGTCCATTTTTTCCTCCTGGTTTTCGGGTATTCTTACATCGGCTTTTTCCTCCGTCTTTTTTTAAAGTACGGATAACGATATCTTTTATCGTTAAATGCAGCGGACTATCCGTTTTAATGTCTTTGTGCATTGCACTAATGGCATTAAACACGCTGGTAAAATTTGTAATTATAGTTACAGTTTCCACCAACGGATTTCAAATGCTTTAATATTATAGCACCTTTTAACGAAATTTGCAATAGTTTTTTGTTAAATTTTCATTAATTTCTTGCTTTTTTATATCTTTTTTTAAAAAATATCTGTTATTATATGAATTCAGAGCCATCCTTACATAGAATTTTGCTTCTTACTATATCGATTTTCTCTATTTCTTCACCGCTGTACTTTTCGTATGCGTCAAATAACAGAGAGGGATTTACAGTAAAATCACATCCCGAAGGAAGATACAGAACAAATCCTTCATCTGAAATATTCTCAACTTTTATATGAGGCTTCAGATCAACCATCGATACTCCCCTCTTGGTTTTCTTTTCAACCTCAATAGCAGGGAGATTACAGAATTCCTTGAATTTATCCATATTACACTTTATTGAAATCTGATAAACAGACTTTTCGATTTCCGTATGCTTTTTCACAGGTAAAGCAACCTCTGTAACTCTGATATCCCTGGGAAGCACGGCATTCAGCTTGTCCTTTACGTCTGAAAAGCTCATCTCGGTTGTAAGCTTTATATCCATCGATTCTCTTATACCTTCAGTACCGAGAGATAACGGGAGGTTTACGTTTACGTACGTGTGAGGGTTGAAGCCCTGTGTATGCCATACAGGTATATCTGTTCGTCTTAAAGCTCGCTGAAAGCAGTTTATAAGATCAAGAGCGGATATATATTTTGCTCTTCCTGTTTTTGAAAAAAATATTCTTATTGCCGTTGTATTATTTTCCATAGTTAAAACAAGCCTTTCCAAGACATTTATTTATTCCGCAGCCTGCACACTTTTCACGACAATGAGCAGTAGTCTTTTCTTCATGCGCCTTCTTATTTTCTGCTATAAGGAAATCCTTTGTAAAAAGCATATCCATATGTTCCCAGGGTGCTATTTCATCGTAGCTTCTTGTTCTGTTAGCGTAGAAAGCCTTGTCTATTCCCGTATTTATAAACGCCTGGTCCCAGATTTCAGGCTTGAAATATTCATTCCAGCCATCCAGCTTACATCCGTTCTTCCATGCGTCATAGATAACCGCTGAAACTCTTCTGTCGCCTCTTGCGAATACCGCTTCAAGAATAGTAGTTTCGTAATGACTCCAGCTGACGTCTATTCTCTTGCCACCCTTTGAACGAACGATATCAAGCAGATATTTTTGTCTTTCGTCGATCTGCTCCTTCGTTGCCTGCGGCTCAAACTCAAAGGGAGTAAAAGGCTTTGGTATAAAAGTAGAAAGAGAAATAGAAATACTTATACCTCTTTTGCTACGCTTTTCGATTGTATAATAGAGATCTATTATCTTATCTGCAAGTATTTTTATCGCACCGATATCATCGAGCGTTTCCGTAGGAAGTCCAAGCATAAAGTATAATTTAACAGAACTGTAGCCACCCTCAAAAGCGATTTTACAGCTCTTCATTATATCGTCTTCTGTGATATTCTTATTGATAACGTCCCTGAGTCTTTGCGAGCCTGCCTCGGGAGCAAAGGTAAGTCCGCTCTGTCTTACGCTCTTTATCTTCTTTACGACTTCATCGCTGAAATTATCAATTCTGAGCGAAGGCAGTGAAAGATTTACTCCCTTCGCATCCGTATAATCGGTGATATCGCAAAGCAGTCCTTCTATATCACTATAATCGCTTGTGGAAAGCGAGCATAAGGAAACCTCGTCATAGCCTGTGGATTCGGTCAGATTCTTAACCTGCTCAACTATTGTTTTCTTGGACTTTTCTCTGAAGGGTCTGTAAATAAATCCCGCCTGGCAGAAACGACATCCTCTGATACAACCTCTTAACACCTCAACCACAGAACGATCGTGAACTATCTGTGTGAAAGGAACTACAAAGCTATCAGGAGAATAAACGCTGTCAAAATCCGAAATTATACGCTTTTTTACCTTTGCAGGTGCATTACGTAAAGGCGTAATAGCGTTAACAGTTCCGTCATCATTATAGGAAATATCATAAAGAGAAGGAACGTACACGCCTTCTATCTGTGCCGCCTTTTCTAAAAAATCCTGCTTTGTACCGCCGTTTTTCTTAAAGGAAAGCGCAAGCTCCATAAGCTCTAAATTGACCTCTTCCCCTTCGCCAAGAACGAAAAGATCAAAGAAATCCGCTATAGGCTCAGCATTACACACACAAGGACCACCGCCCATTACTATAGGAAACAGATTCTTTCTGTCCTTTGAATATACGGGAAGTCCGGCAAGATCGAGCATAGAAAGTACGTTTGTATAACAAAGCTCATACTGAAGAGTAAAGCCGATAAAATCAAAATCCTTTATAGGATCAAGACTTTCAAGTCCATATAAAGGAATATCGTTTTTTCTCATTTCCTCTTCCATATCTGGAAGCGGCATAAATACTCTCTCGCACCAGTAATTCGGCTTGCTGTTCTTAAGCGAATAAAGAATCTTCATACCAAGATGCGACATTCCTATATCATAAGTGTCAGGAAAGCAGAAGGCGTATCTTATATCCACCTGGCTTTTATCCTTAATAACGGAGTTTACCTCTCCGCCTATGTATCGTGAAGGCTTCTGCACCTTCATAAGTATTTTATCAAGTTTATCCTTTATCATTTTCTTCTTCCGTTCTTATGTATTGACAATCGTCTTATATATTGTACTACATTTTTAGAATTAAAGCAAGTATCAACCGACAAACTGTGTAAGAATAAGATAAAAAACCACAAACAAAAAGGAAAGATTCACGTTACCCTTATAAATAAAGCAGTATATAAGCGTCAGAGCAAAAATAGTGACGGAAAAAACTATCGTGATAATCCGTTTAAGTATCTCCGAAGCTCTGAAATTTAAAAATCTGTTGAATAATATATCAAGAATTCTTGCACCATCAAAATAGCCTACAGGTATCAGATTAAAAACACAAATTACTATATTCACAACTGAAAAAATAAGCATTTTCTGATCATCACAGAATATCAGTATTCCGATTACAAAGATTATAAAATTCACAAGGCATCCGGCCGACATTATAAAAAGTCTTTTTCCGAACGTGAGAGTTTCCGAATCACCCGTTATGCATATACCTCCCCCATAAAAGGTTATTGAAGAGAGCTTTGATTTACACAAAAGCATTGCTATAAGATGCCCCACCTCATGAACAAGTGACGCTATAAGCGAAAGAGCCGCCGTACCGCTTGTATCAATGAATACAAGCAATCCCACGACTGCAAAGAAGGTAAAATCAAACTTTATTTCCGTTTTTCCTATAGATAACATAAAAAGCCTCCTGTCCATATACATTATACGGACAGAAGGATTTTAAAAGAACGATATAAAACAAAAAACCGCCCTGTTTTGCAGGGCAGTCTGTTTGTAA
>JAFQUH010000047.1 GCA_017408635.1 Ruminiclostridium sp.
CAATTCCGCCGTATCCAACAGAATAAACGGTCTTGAAAGCGGTACTATTTACAAAATCGCCGTAAAGAGCTACAAGACGGTAAACGGAACAAGATACGTTTCAGGTACTACGACTATATCAGCGGTGACCTTGTAATTAATTCGGAAAAAATAAAATCGGGAAGGTTGTAAGGACCTTCCCGATTATTTTTATTCTTCCTGACTGGCAGATTTTTTCTTATCCATCTGCGCTATGCCGTATTCTATTTTTACCTTATTGCCCACGTAGAGGTTGCTGAACACGTCGAGTATTCTGTCTGCGACTGCTCCTGCATTTTCAGAGCCTGTATCTATCAGCATTACGACTACCTGCTTACTTGAATATCTCGTGGATACGTCAACTCTTCTCAGCGAAGTGTAGATAGCCTTTTCAAGAAGGTCAAGAGCAAGCTCTACCTCTGTAGCGTCAGGCTCCTCACCGGCTCCCTGATTTGCGGTAAAAAGCACCGTTGTAACGTTACAGCTTGTTCTTTCCACAAAGCGGCGGATGAAATTATACACGTGGTGGAAGCTGTCATATTCCATCAGATATGCACCCTTGCCGCTATCCGCTCTGCTCATAAGCGCACTTAAGTGGCTTAAATCCACCGACTTTTCCGCTCTCTGTGTTTCCGCTTTGCTCTTATCACTATAGAAATGGAAGGAATTCTTTCCATTCTGCTTTACGTAGTAAAGCGCCTTATCTGCGGCATTGTAAAGCTCCTTGAAATTATCTCCGTCGGCGGAATGCTGGGCAATACCTATAGAAACGGAGGTATTGGTGTCAAACTTGCTTTCCTGTAGCTTTCTGCAAAGACTTGCAAGGATATCTCCCGCAAGGTTTGAAAGCTCTGCTTTTGTTTTTGCACTTCTTACAAAAGCCACAAACTCATCGCCGCCTATACGGCACAGAATATCCTCCTCCGTACAGAATTCCCTCATAGTATCGGCAAACATAACAAGCACTCTGTCACCTGCAATGTGACCGTAATTGTCATTTATCGCCTTGAAGTTATCCATATCTATCATAAGAAGAGCACCCGAAGAGTCTTCTTCCAAAAGCTCGTTTACCGCTTCCTCGGTATAGCTTCTGTTCCACAGTCCCGTCAGAGAGTCCTTGTGGGACTTGCTCTTCATATCGCTGACCTCACGGGTTTTCTTTTCCAGCTTGTCGGCAAGATTTTTACGTAGCTGTTCCAGCTCTAACGCCCTGCCTATACGGGAAAGCATTACCTCTGCCACAAAGGGCTTTACTATGAAATCTATCGCACCACAGGTAAAGCATCTTGATTCTGTAGCCGCATCATTATCAGCGGTAAGAAAAATTACGGGAATATCTCTGGCCTTTTCCGATTCCTTGAGCTTTTCTATAACTGCAAAGCCGTCCATAACCGGCATAATAATATCAAGTAATATAAGGTCGCAGGTATCGTCTTCAAAATATGCGATAGCCTCTTCGCCACCTGTAACGGTAGCTACGTCATAGGTTGCTTTAAGTACGTTTTTCGCTATCACAAGATTCAGCTTGTTGTCATCGACAATAAGTATTTTGCTCACAATATCTTTCTTTCCTTCCTGCAATTAATAGGATACATCCTATATTATATCACATACTTAACTATTTTGCAATACGTATACGTATATTTCGAAAAAAATAAAGCTCCGTTGCTTTCGCAACAGAGCTCAGACTGAAGACAAACTCACGCACCGCAAAAATGCAGGCAATTTATATTAATTCAGGTGTATAAATAAAAATCGCAACATAGAATTTTAGGGGAGTCGCAAACGGCTCCCCTAAAGCATTTTTGCTTACTTCGTCACCCACC
>JAFQUH010000048.1 GCA_017408635.1 Ruminiclostridium sp.
CAGGGCTACACCCTTCACGAATGTATTAATTGTGCACATAATTACAAGGATAATTTTGTTGACAAGCTGATTCTCCCTGCAATTTCCAACCTTGCATTAAAGTCAAGAAACTACAATAGCATCACTTTAAGCTGGGCTGAAAATGAAGCCGCTTCAGGCTACATCCTCCAGCAGTACAAGAATAATGCTTGGGTTAACATTGCAAATATCAAGGATAACACTATTACAAGCTATCAGATAACAGGACTTGCCGCTAACACAAACTACAAGTTCAGAGCGGTAGCCTACGTTACAGACGGAGAAAGCACAGCTTATAGTAGTTACACAAGCGCTCTGATAATCTCCACTGCTCCCGCACAGACACAGGGCTTTGCGATTACAGGCAGAGGTAGTGATTTCTTAACTATCACCTGGACAAAGAATGCTGGTGCTTCGGGATATATCATTCAGGAGCAGGTTGACGGAGTATGGAAGAACGTTGCTTCTATCAAGGGTAATGCGACGACCTCCTACACAGTAGCAAACCTTCAGCCGAATAGTTTCCACCGCTACAGAATGGTAGCGTATAAGACGGATGCCAACGGCACCTGCTACGGCAAGTACACAGGCTTTGCTCCCGGATATACTGCACCTGCAATGGTATCAGGCTTCAAGGTATCGGGTATCGGTGCTGACAGTCTTACAGTAAGCTGGGATAAGGTCGATTCTGCAGACGGTTATGTTATAGACATCTACAGAGATGGCAAGTGGAGTCAGCTTGCGAAGATCAATTCTAATGCAACCACGTCATATAAAGCTACAGGTCTTATTCCTGGAACAACCTACAAGTTCAGAATCAAGAGCTACGCTACAAACGGCACACTTACAATAAACAGTACCTATAGCTCCGCTATTTCAGGTGTTCCCGTACTTGCGAAGGTTGAGAACCTCCGCATGACCAACCGAGGCACAGACTTTATCTCTGTAAGATGGGACAAGAATGCCGATGCAGACGGATATATGGTATATATCTATGATGGCACGAAATGGACTTGTGTAAAAACTCTGACTACAGCCTCTTCAGTATCCCATAAGATTACAGGACTTGCATCAGGCAAGGCTTATAAGGTTACCGTAAAGGCGTATAAGACTGTGAACGGTAAAAAGTTCATTTCTGATACGGCTACAATTTCAGCGAATACTATGTAAAATCAATATCCCTGCTATTTAGAATAGCAGGGATGTTTTTTGAAAAGAAAACCAGCCGCCAAAAATTGACGGCTGGTTTTAGTTTTATACGTTAAATAAAAGATCCTCGTAGGTAGGGAAGGGCCAGTATTTTTCAGCTACCATAGTTTCAAGCTGATCGGCAATTGCACGGAGTGCCTGCATTGTGGCAAATACCTCGTCGTGATAGCATCTTGACACTTCGTAGATATCTGTAATGCCGTGAGCCTTTATGATGACTGCTTCAAGCTCGTAGATCTTATTGTTCAGATCCTCTGCCAGTACGCTGATACTGGAGGCAAGGTTGCTTTCGACGTTGTAGCCGATACCTGCATTCTTCTTTACTAAAAGAGTTTCGCAAAGGGATTTTTCATATTCCATTACTGCAGGGAGAATCTCCTTGGACGCCATTTCAACGGTGGTGAGTGCCTCGATATTTATTATCTTGCAGTAGTTTTCAAGTTGGATTTCTGTTCTTGATTTTACTTCTACCGCTGTAAATACCTTATGCTTTTCAAAAAGCTTTATATTCTTTTCATCGCAGAAATGGGGGATAGCGTCAACTGCTGAAGGATAGCAGGGAAGACCTCTTGCCTCGGTTGCTTCCTTTACCCAGGCGTCATCGTAGCCGTTTCCGTTAAAGATTACACGCTTGTGTTTCTTGATAGTTCTTACAAGAAGCTCGTGGAGTGCCGAGGTGAAATCCTCTGCCTTTTCAAGCTCTGTAGCGAACTCGTCAAGAGCCTCTGCAACGATGGTATTGAGAACGATATTAGGGTCGGAAATATTGAGAGAAGAGCCGACGCTTCTGAACTCGAACTTGTTTCCTGTGAAGGCAAAGGGTGAGGTTCTGTTTCTGTCGGTGGTATCCTTGGGGAACTTGGGAAGGTTTGAGATACCGATATCAAACTGTGAACGCTTTGACTTTACGTCGGTATTTTCAACGATAGCGTCGATTATTTCCGTAAGCTCGTCACCGAGGAATATTGATACAATTGCGGGAGGTGCTTCGTTACCGCCGAGTCTGTGGTCGTTTCCTGCGGTGGAAACCGATACACGAAGCAGATCTGCATATTCGTCAACCGCCTTGATGATAGCTACAAGGAAGGTTAAGAACTGGGCATTCTCCATAGGAGATTTACCGGGGTTTAAAAGGTTGTGACCATCGTCGGTAGTCAGCGACCAGTTATCGTGCTTACCCGAGCCGTTTACACCCTGGAAGGGCTTTTCGTGGAGCAGGCACACCATACCGTGCTCTAAAGCGACCTTCTTCATAATCTCCATTGTGAGCTGATTGTGGTCTGCGGCAAGGTTTGCGGATTCAAATATAGGCGCACATTCGTGCTGGGCGGGAGCGGCTTCGTTGTGCTTTGTCTTGGAAGCTACGCCTAATGCCCAGAGGTGTCTGTCAAGATCCTCCATATACTTTCCGACTCTCTGCTTGATCGTACCGAAGTAATGATCCTCCAGCTCCTGTCCCTTTACGGGAGCGGCACCGAAAAGCGTTCTGCCTGTGAAGATAAGATCCTTTCTTTTATCGTAGCTGTTCTTATCAACGAGGAAATATTCCTGCTCTGCGCCTACGGTAGCAATAGCGGCGTTAACGTCGTTGTTGCCGAAAAGTCGTAATATTCTTACCGTCTGCTTTGAAACCGCCTCCATAGAGCGAAGCAGGGGAGTCTTTTTATCAAGAGCCTCTCCTGAATAGGAGAAAAAGGCTGTGGGTATGTAAAGAGCGTTATCCTTTATAAATGCATAGGAGGTGGGATCCCAGGCGGTATAGCCTCTTGCCTCAAAGGTAGCACGAAGACCGCCCGAAGGGAAAGAGGAAGCGTCAGGCTCGCCCTTTATAAGCTCCTTGCCCGAAAATTCCATAATAGCAGTGCCGTCACCGACGGGAGAGATGAAGCTATCGTGCTTTTCTGCAGTAATACCTGTCATAGGCTGGAACCAATGGGCGTAGTGGGTAGCACCCTTTTCGACTGCCCAGTCCTTCATTGCACTGGCTACTACCTCGGCAACGGGGAGCGTAAGCTCTGCATCACCGTGAATGACCTTCATAAGCTCCTTGAAGGTAGCCTTTGGGAGCTTGGTCTTCATTACTGCTTCGCTGAATACGTCAGAGCCGAAAAGCTCGGGCATCTGGAGTTTGTTTTCTGTCATTTCCTTTTCCTCCCGAAAAAGATTATATATTTATATATAATGAAATTAACTTATAATTATACACCTTAATAATAATACAGTAAAGCGTGGTAAAAGTCAAGTGGGAATTTGCACAAAAGAATTTACTGTAAGGCGGCTTGATTTATCTTATGTATTATGCTTTATATAAGGGACTGTTATATTGTATAAGTCGCAGAATTGTGATATAATCATTATATATTATAGCAAAGGAGTAGCTTATGCTTAAACATATAACACGAGATAACTCTTCCCCTGATAAGAAGTCGAAAATATATTTCTGCTGTCATCCTGATGATTATGATATTGCGTGTTTTACTGCAGCGTCACACCTGACAGTATGCTTTATTTGAAGGCATATGAAAAATAAGGCTCTAATGAGTTGAATCAATACCAACCAATGCGTTATTGAATTTTCCTTTTTCTATGGTATAATAACCACAAGTGGTCATTATACATTTATTTCAATTGTCCTCGCAGATGCGCAAATCGGAGATTTGCTCCCTGCGGATCGGACGATTATACCATAACCTTGCGGTTATGGTATAATAAACTCAAGCGTTTATTATATACTTATTTCAATTGTCCTCGCAGATATGCAAATCGGAGATTTGCTCCCTGCGGATCGGAGATTTGCTCCCTGCGGATCGGACAATTATACCAAACACAGAAAAGGAGAATGTCTATGTTATACCTGTCCGAAAATCTGAAAAAATATCGTCTGCTTAAAAATCTTACACAGGAAGATGTCGCCGAGCTTCTTGGTATTACTTCTCAGAGCGTTTCAAAGTGGGAACGTGCTGAATGTTATCCTGATATTACATTCCTACCAGCATTGGCAAATATCTTTGAAACGAGTGTTGATATGTTATTGGGCATGGATACAATTCGTGCCGAACAGACTCAGCGGGATATACATAAGTTGGCTACAGATCACCAGAAAAAAGAAGATTATGTATCGGCAGAAAAGGTGTATCGTGATGCGCTTCGTATTTATCCGAATAATGCCGGTATGATTTTGGGACTTGCGGGTGTTTTGGCGTTAGCGGATAAGCCTGAAGAAGCCATTGAATTGATGGAAAGAGGCTTATCGTTATCCCAAAATGAGAAGCAAAAAGCTACAACTCGTGCAGTTTTGTGCTTTTTGTATCTGAAACGTGGAAGCAAGGATAAAGCTGAACTGCTTGCCGCCACACTTCCACACACAAGAGAAAGCCGAGAGGTAATTCAGCCTTTGGTCTCGTCTAGTCTTGATGATAGTGAGATTGAAAGGAATGTGAGAATTATTCTTCTTGGGGAATAAAAACAAACATCTGATTATCAGAATGAATGATAATCAGACGGTATATCTTTGTATAAAATTGTGACAATACGGAAGTATTGCCGAGTACCGTTACGTTACGCACCTATTTGGAATAAATTCAAAAAATTCTGAACCTTTCTACCTCCAACTACGTCTATATTAGTGAAAGCGCTTTTAGTAAACACAAGGAGGTGACGATATGACCGAATTTGAAATACTGCTGAATGAATGTAAAAATGCTGTCGAGCGTTTCGTGCGGTTTAAGCTGTCATCAAAGGCTGATGCAGATGATATTTTGCAGGAAACTTTTCTGACCGCTTTTCAAAAATTTGATAC
>JAFQUH010000049.1 GCA_017408635.1 Ruminiclostridium sp.
CTCTTTCAAGCAGTCTTGAATGCAGATAGAATACGTCACCGGGGTATGCTTCACGTCCCGGCGGACGCTTTAAGAGGAGTGAAAGTGCTCTGTAGGCTACGGCGAGCTTTGAAAGAACGTCGTATACTACGAGTACGTCCTTGCCCTGCTCCATAAAATATTCACCCATTGCACAGCCTGAATAGGGAGCAATGTACTGTAAAGGAGCAAGCTCACTTGCAGTAGCGGCAACTACGATGGTATAATCGAGTGCGCCTGCGTTTTTAAGCTGTTCTACTACGTTTGCAACGGTAGAAGCCTTCTGACCGATTGCAACGTAGATACAGATTACGTTTGTCTTTTTCTGATTTATAATCGTGTCGATGGCAATAGCGGTCTTACCTGTCTGTCTGTCACCGATAATAAGCTCACGCTGACCTCTGCCGATAGGAATCATGGAGTCTATAGCCTTGATACCTGTCTGTAAGGGTACGTTTACTGATTTTCTTGTGATGATACCGGGAGCTATCTTTTCGATAGGTCTTGTTTCTGTGGTGAGTATTGCACCCTTACCGTCAATAGGCTGACCGAGGGCGTTTACTACTCTGCCGAGAAGCTCGTCGCCTACGGGAACGGCAACTACAGAGCCTGTACGCTTTACTGTATCGCCTTCTCTTATTCCTGCGTCCGAGCCAAGCATAACCGCACCGACAAAGTCCTGCTCTAAGTTAAGCGCCATACAACGCACGCCGTTTTCAAATTCTAAAAGCTCATTCATCATGCACTTTTCAAGACCGTGTATACGAACGATACCGTCACCTACGGTAACGACTGTACCGGTGTCTTCTAAACGGAGCTTTGAGCCGTAATCTCTTATGCGGGATTTGATTATGCCGGTTATTTCTTCTGGGCGTAAATCCATTGGAGATTCATCCTTTCTGTGTTTTTAGCCTTGCATTTATGCAATAGTGCCTGCAATATCTGTCCTTAATTTTTCGAGTCTTGCTCTGACGCTTCCGTCAATGACAGTATTGCCGTAGCTTATTACCACACCGCCTATTACTGACGGATCGGTCTTAAGCGTAAGGTTTACGGTTTTTCCCGTAACCTTTGTCATTTTTGCCTTTATCTTTTCAACTATCTCATCACCGAGAGGCTTTGCAGAGGTTACCGTAACGTCTGCAAGATTCATCCTGTCGTTATAGAGCATTGTGAAATGTTCAAGTATCTTTGAAAAGCTGTCCGCTCTGTTATTTTCGGTAAGCACGTAAAGGAAATTCAGTACGTAGGTATGAATCTTTCCTTCAAACGCCTCTTTTATAACCGCCAGCTTTTCGTCTACAGGGATCGTGGGTACTTTAAGCAGCTTCATAAAATCAGGCTCCGCTTTAAAGATACCTGCTATGCCGTTAAGGTCATCAAAAACCTGCGTCAGATCAGACTCCTTTTCCTCTGTTACAAGAGAAAATAAAGCCTCTGCATAGGTTTTATATGCTGTGTGCATCCTCGTCCCCTCCTTTCAAATAAGTGACTGTCAGTCGCTCTCTCCGATCTGTGACAGAACCGTATCGATAATCTTTTCGTTGTCCTTTTCGGAAATTTCCTTTTCGGCAACCTTTGAAGCCGCCATTACTACCATCTCGGAGATCTCTTCCTTGATTTCGTTTATAGCCTTCTTCTTTTCCTTTTCGATAGATTCCTCTGCACGCTTTTTAAGCTGTGCCGCTTCATCGTTAGCAGCTGATATGATTTCAGTTTCACGCTGCTGTGCCTTCTTGGTAGCCTCTGCCACGATTCTGCTTGCTTCATCCTTGGATTCCTGCAGGCGCTGTTCGTATTCAGCCTTTACCTTGTCAGCCTCTTCCTTCGCCTTCTGGGCGTCATCCATATCCTTGTTTACTGCCGCCGCACGCTCGTCAAGAATCTTGCATACGGGCTTGTGAAGAAACAGGAAATAGATAAGGAAGATGATAAGCGTATTTATCAGAGTGAAGACGATAGTATTGGGGTCTATGCTTACCAGCGAGAATTCTCCCTGCGTTGCCGCAGTTTCTTCCGCCAATTTAAGCATTTCTATCATTGTTCTTCAGTCCTTTCCTGTGGGCTTTACTTTGGTTTTTTAATTAAAGCTGACCGATAAAGGGGTTAGCAAACATTAAAAGAAGTGCGATAACCAGTGAGTAAAGACCTGTTGTTTCTGCAAGGGCGTCACCGATGATCATTGTTCTTGTGATAGCACCTGATGCCTCGGGCTGTCTGCCGATTGCTTCTACCGCTTTACCGCCGCAGTAGCCTTCACCGATACCAGGGCCAAGACCTGCGATCATTGCGAGACCTGCACCTATAGCTGATGCACCGAGTACGATAGCCTGTGATAAGTTTTCCATTTAATAGTCCTCCGTTTTTTATCCTGCAAAGCAGGTAATTTTAAAAATTTATATAAAAACCATAGGGTTTATATATCTTAATCCTCTGAACAATCCGCACCTGAAACGTAAGCCATTGTAAGAGTGCAGAAGATGTACGCCTGAATAAATGATGAGAAGCAGTCAAAATAAAGTGAAAGAACTGCCGGCAGACCGATGGCACCAAGTCCGTTTGCAATCTGTCCTAATGCGAAATAGATAAGACCGCCGATAACCGAACCTGCAAGGATGTTTGCAAAGTGACGGAGCGTCTGGGATACGGGGTTTGCTATTTCACCGATTATGTTGAAGGGAAGCATGAAGGGGAGAGGCTCGATAAAGCCCTTGAAGAAGCCCTTGACACCGCCTGTTTTGAACTTGTTTCTCTGGGTGAGTACAAAGGTTATAACTCCCCATGCCGCTACTACCGATAAATCCGAGGTAGGAGAGCGGAAACCGAAAAGGCTTGATAAGCTGTTCAGGATAGAGAAGCAGAAAAGTGCGCCGATGTAAGCGGTATACTTATTATACTTTTCGCCCATTGTATCTCTTACCATATTTCTGAAAAAGCCTACAAGATATTCTGCCGCCATCTGTCGTCTTGAGGTAGCATGTACCTTGAGATTTCTTCCTAAAATAAAAAATATCACCGCAAGAACCGCCATAACAATCCATTGAACGATTATACTTTCGCTGATTATAACGTGCCAGCTACCTATATAGAAGTCAAAGGACCATATGGGACCTTTTACGGAAAATTCCGCTGCGGTTTTTAAAAGATCTGTTGCCATAACGATTTTTCCTTTCGGATTACTTAAAATTCGCTCTTTTCCTTAAGAGCCAGCACGGTATACGCTATTTTGGGAATAAACAGCGGTATAAGTGCCGTTACGGGATTTACGAGTTTAAAATACATCAGCACGCCGAGTATTATAAACGTTCCGATATATCTGACGGCATAACTGCCATTCATATAAAGCTGTGATTTCTTTTCGCCCATATAAAGACTTTTTTCTGCGGATATCCCCAGCAATACAAAGTTTATAAAGGCTACAAGCGTACCTGCCACCGCTCCCGTTATAAGCGTATAGTTACCTATACCGCCTATCATAAGAGGAACGCAGATAAGAATAATCAGAGCAAGTCCGCCGATAAAGAACGGCAAAAGAGCCTTTATCTCCTTTGCAGTAACGCTTTCCTTCTTTTTTTTATTCATATCAGTATTTTTTTCTTACAGAATCATCGTAATAATCGTTGTCCCGTCTTGAGCTTACTACCTTCTGTGCCTTCTTGTCATCGCCCTTGTCGTAGCGCTTTATCAGTTGCACAAGATATGTTACGGTGCCGCTTATCATAACCACTATACCGATAACTACAAAAAGAGCCATTACCCAGTCGGGCAGTCCCATTTTGCTTACCAGTACGCTACCGCCCCAGATGAATATAAGGAGCGGAGTGATTATATTGAAGCCCAGCTGACTTACGATAGCGTAGGTCTTTACGGGATTTTCGTTTTTATTCTTGTTATCCATACGACTTAGTAAACCAGCTTTTCAAGAAGCCACTTGCCGTTTACCTTTGTCATTGTTGCATTGAGCTTTATGGAATTACCGTCAGAGCTTTCTTCAGACGCAGTTTCCTTTGTAAGCTCAATTTCGATATTGCATGCGGTAGCGGACTGGGGCTTTAATATAACCCTCGGACTTGTCCAGGAGTAATCGTAGGCGATACCCTTGAAGCGTCCGTCCTTGTCCACCATCTCCATAGCAAGACCGATACCCTTTTCGCCGCTGTAGTTTGTTTCTTCAGCAAAGACCGCACCGTTGCCGTTTACGTTTGTCAGTATCCTTTCAGCCTCTTTTTCCACAAAGGTGGACTTTACCAGCTTTTCAAGATCTGCCATAGTGGTGTATTTATCGCTCTTTACAGTATAGAGCTTATCCTCGGGGAGATTGTTGTAGGGCTCAGGCTCATAGGCAAGACCGTACTGTAAAAATACCCTGAATACCTCGCAGTTGTTCTTTACAAGAATTACTGCATTGTCATTCATTTCGTTGTTTATCTCCTCTGTGGGTACGTAAACGTAGTCGTTTTCCTGCGCCTGCTCCTGTGACATCTTGTAAAGCAGAAACAGAGTTGCACCTATCGCAAGCAGGGCAACTATTATCGTAACTATAGTAGCCGCCGTGTTCTTTTTCGTCATATTTGTTACCTTTCTTAATTTGTCCTTGTATATTTTTTACGGACCTTCGGTTTAAAAAAACTTATGTAGTTCTACTATTATACTATATTTTAAAGAAAATTTCAATATATTTCACACTATTTTCAGTAAATATTACCATAAAAATAAGCACATTTACTAATAATAAGGCTTTTTATGTCGTAAAATACAAGCCCTCTGAAGTTATCGGCAAGGATTTATTTGCCCTCGGGCTTTCTTGAGGTGAGGAATGCCACCGCTCTTTCAACGGAGGTTCTTACATGCTCCATCTCTGCACTGTGGAGCTTGCCTGCGTTACGGTAGTCAAAGCTGTTGCAGAAGTCATTTACGTCACTGTTAAGAGTTTTTGCATAGTTTACAAGTATCTCATCCAGCGTCTTTATAAAGTCGGCTCTGTCCGCCTTTGCCATCTTATCTGCACTCTTTTCAACCAGATAGTGATAGTGGGGAACACAGAAAAATTCCTGGCTTTTAAAAAGATTCTTGAACTTGCCATCCTTTGCGTACATTGTGAATACCGTTTCAAGCATATGATCGATACCCCATTGTACTTTAGAGCATACAAAGCAGGTTTCGGTGATAGCCGCCGCCTTTTTAGCCTTGGCGTCCTTTGGTGCGAAGATACCCTTCTTTTCAAAAATATCCGTTCTCATCTCTTCCAGGTGACTGTTGAGCATAAGTCCTAAGGAAAGACGGTTATTCTGTTTCATAAGCTGGCTGAAATGGGTAAAGCAGAAGCCGAGCTTGTTGGTTTCGATTCTTACGTCAGGCTCCATCATAGCCGCACCCATTATGTATTCGCAGATGTGCTGTTCAACGGTATCTCTCATACGGCAGATGGGACAACCCTCTCTTGGCTCAAAGACTTCGTTTACGGGTATTGTAAGTATGCTTTCTCTCATGGTATTTCTTCCTTTCGGTATAATATTTCCTTCGACTTTTCAAGTCCCTTTCTGACAAAAAATAAAATTCAGCAAAAATTTGGACTTGTTTTTTTCATATTTATATTGTATTATAAAAGAAGCAAATAATCAAGCAATTTTTGAAATTTCTGCATTTAAAGGATAGATTTTATGGATTATAGCTTCACCTGTGACAATTTTGAGCCTGACCAGATACTGTTCTGCGGGCAGGCGTTCCGCTTCAGAGAGGAAGAGGGAGTATATCACGGCATAGTAGGTGACAGATATTTAACGCTCACAAAGGAGCAGGGCAGAATAACTATCCACGATATAGAGGAAGAGGATATCCCCTTCTGGAATAATTATTTTGATATGGATACCGACTATAAGGCGCTGATAGAAAGATTCTCCGCCGATAAGCATTTAAAGGAAGCCTGCAAGGAAAAAAGCGGCATCAGGATTTTAAGACAAAGCCCCTTTGAAGCGCTTATCAGCTTTATCATATCCCAGAATAACAACATAAAAAGAATATCGGGGATAATCGAAAGGCTCTGCGAGATGTACGGAGAAAAGAAGGATTTCGGATATCTCTTTCCCACGGAGGAAAGGCTTTACGGCGTTACCGCCGAGGAGCTTGCACCCCTTCGGGCAGGCTTTCGTGCAAAGTACATAGCGGATGCGATGAGCAGACTGCAAAGCGGAGAAATAGTATTATCCGATATTTACGATATGGATTATGAAAGGGCAAAGGAACAGCTCAAAAAGATAAAGGGAGTAGGCGAAAAGGTAGCCGACTGCGTGCTTCTCTTTGGCTATTACAAGACCGAGGCATTGCCGAAGGACGTATGGATAAAGCGAGTCATAGCCGAGTTTTATCCCGACGGACTGCCCGAATGTATAAAGGGCTATGAGGGTATTGCCCAGCAGTATCTTTTTGATTATGCAAGAAGGAAGATAGGTGACGGAAATGGTTAACATCGGCAACGACTGGGACGAGCTTTTAAAGGGCGAATGGGAGCAGGAGTATTATAAAAAGCTCCGTAGCTTTCTTGTGACAGAATATAAAAGCCGCAGTATCTTTCCCCCTGCCGACAGTATATATAATGCCCTGAAATATACTTCCTATGAAAATACGAGAGTGGTTATTTTAGGTCAGGACCCCTATCACGGCATAGGTCAGGCACACGGACTTTGCTTTTCTGTACAGGAGGGAGTAGTACCGCCGCCATCGTTAAAGAATATCTACAAGGAGATGCAGTCTGATTTAGGCATCACAAGGGATATGAACAGCGGCGATCTTACGGGACTTGCAAAGCAGGGAGTGTTACTTTTAAACACCTCTCTTACCGTAAGGGAGGGTATGGCAGGCAGTCACAGAGGAAAGGGCTGGGAGATACTTACCGACAGGATAATAGAGCTTCTTGATAAAAAGCAGACTCCCGTAGCCTTCGTACTGTGGGGAGGAAATGCAAAGGCAAAGGCACCCCTTATAAAAAATCCCATACATAAGATTTTTTCAGCCGCCCATCCCAGTCCCTTATCGGCATACAACGGCTTTTTCGGATGCAGGCATTTTTCAAAAATAAATGAATTTTTAGCAAAAAATAATCTCACTCCTATTGACTGGAGCAGATAAAGGAAGTACAATATGATAATGGTAACAGGAGATCTGCACGCAGATCTGACAAGGTTCAAAAACCCGCTTTTAAAAAAGCTCAAAAAGAATGACGCCCTTATAATCACGGGGGATTTCGGCTGTATATGGAGCGGTGACGACAAGGAAAAGAAGATACTGAAATCGCTTGGCAAAAAGAAATATAACGTTCTTTTTGTAGAGGGCGTACACGAAAACTACCGTCTTCTGACGCAGTACCCGACAGAAGAATGGTGCGGTGGCAAGGTAAGAGTGATAAGCGGCAATTTAAGACAGCTTATGCGTGGACAATGCTATGAAATAGCAGGCAAAAAGATATTCACCTTCGGAGGAGGGCAGAGCGAGGAGAATAATTCCTACCTTGAGCCTGACGAGGAGAGTAAATGGATTGCCGAGATCCACACCGAAGAGGAGCTGGAGGAGGGTATAAGAAACCTTGCGGAAAATAATAACAAGGTGGATTTTATCATTTCCTACGAGCCTTCCTCAAAGATTGCCGAATTTATTGAAGTGGGCAGTACTAACAGAAATCATATAAATACATATCTTGACAGGATTCAGGACAGCGTGGAATTTTCTCATTGGTATTTCGGGAAAATGCACCTGAATAAGCTCATTCCACCCCGCTACAGTTGTGTATTTGACAACGTGGTGGTAGCAGACAGTACAAGACTCCCGAAGGTGAAAAAGCCGAAGGAGAAAAATAAAAAACAAAAAGGAGAAAAATAAAATGGCAGAATTCAAGTATGAAATTACAAAGGAACTGGGCGTAATCAGCGAGGGTAAGTACAATATCGAGCTTAATATGGTAAGCTGGAACGACCGTGAGCCTAAATACGATATCCGTTCCTGGTCACCCGACCATAGCAGAATGGGTAAGGGCATCTCCCTTACAGAAGAGGAAATGGAACGCCTTGTAGAGCTCTGGAATGCCAGAGATGAAGAAGACGAAATGGAATAAGCGGCGGGTTGCACCCGCGGGCA
>JAFQUH010000050.1 GCA_017408635.1 Ruminiclostridium sp.
AGAATGCCTCCGAGGTATTCAAGCATTTTACCGATGAGGAGGTAGAGCAGGTAACCTTCGAGCTTGCCCGTATGGATTATTATCCTATGGACGTGGTCGATGAGGTACTGAACGAGTTCTACGAGCTTTGCCTTACCCAGAAGGTAATTTCCGAGGGCGGTGTTGAATACGCCCGTGACGTACTGGAAAAAGCCTTTGGTGAGGCGGCGGCACAGGCGCTTTTTGAAAAGATTACAAAACAGCTCAAGACGAAGGCATTTGCCTTTGTCAGAAAGGCTGACTATAAAAACCTGCTTGCTATCGTACAGAACGAGCATCCGCAGACTATTGCGCTGATACTCTCCTATGCACGAAGCGATCAGGCGTCGGCGATACTCAGCGAGCTTCCTAAAAAGACTCGTATCGACGTAGTTGAAAGAATGGCGAAGATGGACAGGGCTTCACCTGACGTTATCAAGTCCATTGAGCAGACTCTTGAAAAGAAGTTTGCCAGCCTTATCACCACCGACAGTATGGAGGTCGGCGGTATCAATTACGTAGCTGACGTTCTCAACAACGTAGACAGAGCTACGGAAAAGCATATCTTCGATGAACTGAATCTGCGTGATCCAAAGCTGGCAGACGAGATCCGTTCCAAGATGTTCGTATTCGAGGATATCGTATCTCTCGACTCTATGGCTATTCAGGCGTTTATACCCGAGGTTGACTCCAAGGACCTTGCAATCGCTATCAAGGGCTCTACACCCGAGGTTGCAGAGTGCATCTACTCCAATATGTCAACCCGTATGCGTGAAAGTACCCAGACAGACGTTGAGTATCTGCATAATATCCGTATGCGTGACGTTGAAGAAGCACAGCAGAGAATCGTTTCCATCATCCGTGGACTTGAAGATCAGGGCGTACTTGTTATCTCCAAGGGCGGTAAGGAAGACGAGGTCATTGCTTAAGGACGGACGTCAGTCGTCTTTATCGGATGACAGAATTTTTACTTTGGCGAAAGCGAGGAAACTGCTTTGGCAGGAATATATAAAGCTCCGAGAGGCTTTGTCGGTTATCCCGTGGCAAGCAGTCCGCAAAGCGGCGGAACTGTAGTTATAGATAACACGATAGGCAGTAAGGAAAACCTGCCTGATAGGGCAGAAACGCTGTCTGAAGCGGAGGAAAATACTGCGGTTGCGGCACAGAAGGCGGCGGCAAAGCAGGCTCAGGCTGAAAGAGAGCAGGTAATAGATGAAGAAGTAGAGCGAATAAAGGCGTTCTATCGTGACGAGGGCGAAAAGGCTCTTGCCGAGGCAAAGCAGAAGGCGGAAAATATCTTCCGTACCACCGAACAGCAGGCGGCGGAATATGCCGAGCAGGCTAAAAGACAGGCGGAGGAGATATTCGCAAAGGCGGAGGCTGACGGCTTTGCAAAGGGACATGAAGACGGCTATAAAAAGGGACTTATGAAATGTAAGGATATGCTTCTTGAGTTGAAGAGCATTTCCGAGCAGATAGTTGCTGAAAGAGCCGGGCTTTATGACGAATACGAAAGCGAAATCTTCGACACGGTGATGGAAATTGCAAACCGTGTGACTTTAAACAGTCTTGGACAGAAGGACAAGGCGATAGTTAAAAAGACGGTAAAGGAAGCGGGCAAGGCGTTCCGTGGCAGTGAGTTTGTAAAGATAACGCTTGCCAAAACGGATATAAGCGAGGAAATGCCTGCCGACGCCGACTTTTTCAAAAAACTGCTGACCAACGTAAAGACGGTGGAGATCGAGGTGCTTAAGGACGCACCCAGCGGAACTGTCATACTCGATAACGGCAGTGAGATAACCGATGCAGGAATTATGACACAGCTCAAAATGATTGAGGAGCTGGGCAAGGGTAAGTACCGCAAGGCACCTTCGGGAAGAAAGCGCAAGAAGGAAGAGCAGGAAACGGCTGAAGCGGAAGCTCCCGTGACCGAAGAGCCTTCCGTGGCGGAAGCTCCCCTTGAAGAGAATCAGGAATAAAGCAAAGGCTACCGAAAGGAAAGCGACTCTTAATGGACCTTAAAGGATTTACAAAAGAGCTTAAAAGTACCGATATCTATCGGTATATGGGTAAAATTGAAAAAATCGTAGGGCTTACCATAGAGTCAAGCGGACCTGTCTGCAATATGGGTGACGTGTGCCGTATCTATTCAAAGGATATGCAGAGTTACATATTCGCAGAGGTGGTAGGCTTCAGCGACCATAGGGTATTGCTTATGCCCTATACCGATATTGAGGGCATAGGCCCGGGCAGTATCGTTGATAATACCGGTGATAAGCTGATGGTAAAGACCGGTAACAAGCTGATAGGAAGAATAATCGACGCCATCGGCAATCCCCTTGACGGAGGTCCGCCGATAGAATATACCGACAGCGTGCCTATTGCAGGCGTACCCGTAAACCCCCTGGTAAGACCTAAAATAGCAGAGCCGATAGAGCTTGGCGTAAAAGCCATTGACGGACTGCTGACAATAGGCAAGGGACAGCGTATGGGTATCTTTGCAGGCTCGGGCGTTGGTAAGTCCACTCTTATGGGGATGATAGCCAGAAAGGTCAAGGCTGACCTGAATGTTATTGCACTTGTGGGAGAGCGTGGACGAGAGGTAAGAGAATTTATAGAAAACGACCTGGGCGAAGAGGGTATGGCAAGATCCGTGGTAGTAGTCGCTACCTCTGACCAGCCTGCTATGATGAGAAATAAATGCCCTATGACCGCAACTGCGATAGCGGAATATTTCTGCTCGCAGGGTAAGGACGTACTGCTGATGATGGATAACCTCACCCGTTTTGCGATGGCACAGCGAGAGGTAGGACTTTCCACAGGCGAGCCGCCTATAGCAAGAGGCTATACGCCCTCCATCTATGCGGCAATGCCCAAGCTCCTTGAAAGAGCGGGCTGCTTTGAAAAGGGCAGTATAACCGGCATTTATGCGGTGCTTGTCGAGGGTGACGATACCAACGAGCCTATCTCGGATACTGTACGAGGTATCATTGACGGACATATAGTTTTAAGCCGAAAGATTGCGGCACAGAACCACTACCCCGCTATCGATATACTCCCCAGCATTTCCCGACTTATGTCGGTAATTGCCGATAAGGAGCATCAGCAGGCGGCGGGTAAGCTGAGAAACCTTCTGTCAATGTACACAAACAACGCTGACCTTATTGCTATCGGTGCGTATAAGAAGGGTACAAATCCCGCACTTGACGAAGCAATAAAGAAGATAGACAAGATAAACGGATTTTTGACACAGGGCGTAAAGGAGTCCTTTGATATGGAGGATACCATAAGAATGCTCAAGGAAGCAGTATCATAAATAATTAGCCTATGAAAAAATTCAAATTCACTCTTGAATCCTTAAAAAAGTACAACGAGCAGATACTGGACAGCGAAAAGAATCAGCTGGGCAGACTCCGTGCCGAGCTTGCCGATATAAACAAGGCGCTTGATAACAAGAACCTTGAATATGAGCAGGCAATAGAAAAACTGGAGGAGCTGCTGAAATCGGGTACTAACGTAATGAGAATATCTCTGCATAAGAGATATATTTCCTCGCTCCAGCAGGATATTTACCGCATAAAAGCGGCAATCGTGCAGAAGGAGGAGGAGGTACAGGCACAGCTTCAGAGAGTGGTTGACGCCACCAAGGAGGTCTCCAAGATAGAAAAGCTGGAGGAAAAACAGATAGAGCAATACAAGTACGAGGAACAGAAGGAATCGGAATTGTTTATAGAAGAATTTGTTTCCAATTCAACTTTTCGTGAAAATTAACCTAAAATATTTGACTTTTTGTCTGATTTATGGTAAAATGTATAAAGAGGGTACTATAAGTCCTAGTTGCGCCCTTTTTTAAGAACAATAGTTTAAATACGGTTAAAACCGATTTAATATAATTTTCCCTTGAAAGGAGGTGAAAGAGTATGACAATAAATGCAGCAATGCCTGCTGTAGCTCCCAATCAGAGTTATACAGGCACTGCTGCCGCAACCGATATGACAGGCACGGCAGGTGACTTCAGCGGCACTTTAGGAAATATGATGAAT
>JAFQUH010000051.1 GCA_017408635.1 Ruminiclostridium sp.
CCAAGCTGGTGGACCTGGACCGGGATCTGCTGGTGATCCCCAGCGTAGCGATCCACCTAAACCGGAAGGTCAACGAGGGCTACGCCTGGAATCCTGCGGTGGATACCTTGCCTCTGCTAGGCGGTGAAGATACTGCCGGCAAGCTGCAGGGCTTGCTGGAAGAAGCCGCCGGTGGCAAGGTCCTGGGCCATGACCTGTATTTATATGTAAGGCAGGAAAGCCGGCTGTGTGGACTGAACGAAGAGTTTATCACCGCTCCCGCTCTGGACGATCTGATGTGCGCCTGGTGCTGCACCCAGGGTCTCCTGGAGAGCCAACCCACAGGCAGCCTGCCTGTGCTGTGTCTGTTTGACAGTGAGGAGGTTGGGTCCTCCTCCGTACAGGGTGCCTGCTCGGATCTGCTGGAAAGCATTTTGCAGCGGATCTGCATCACCTGCGGCTGGGACATGGCCCAAATGCTGCGCCATAGCTTTATGCTCAGCGCCGACAATGCCCACGCCCTGCATCCCAACCACCCGGAGCTGTCCGACGGCACCAACGCCCCGGTGGTAAATGGCGGCGTGGTTTTGAAGTTCAACGCAAATCTGCGTTACGCAACTGACGGCGTTGCCGCCGCGGTGCTGCGAACAGTCTGCCAAAGGGCCAATGTGCCGGTACAGACCTATTACAACCGGGCAGACCTGCCCGGCGGATCCACCTTGGGCAGCATCTCTCTTTCTCACGTAGCCGTGCCCACTGCTGACATCGGTCTTGCCCAGCTGGCCATGCACTCGGCTTGCGAAACCGCCGGCGTTCAGGACACGAACTACCTGCTTGATGCCATGAAAACCTACTTTGGCTGCTCTTTGGAATGCACCAAGGATGGGGAATATACCATAAAATAAACGAAAAAGCGGGAGGTTCCTCTCGCTTTTTTCTGTTATGTGCCGAAGAATCCCCACTTTACTTGACAAAAGTGAGGAAAAGTATTATTCTTTATATCATACTGGGAAGTAGTATTTTGTGGGGGAAACGAATGTTTTTTGACGAATACAAATCCGTCATTTTGCACGATTCTCACCCCTGCCCCCAAAGGCGCATAGAATGAGTACCGGCTGCGCCATCTTATATTTTTAAGGAGATTCCATTATGCGTCAAAGCGGCATCCTGATGCACATTACTTCTTTACCCAGCCCCTACGGTATTGGCACCATGGGCAAGGAGGCCTATGCATTTATAGATTTTTTGAAAAAGGCCGGCCAGAGTCTGTGGCAGATTCTGCCCCTGACCCCCACCGGCTACGGCAATTCTCCCTATCAATCCTGTTCCTCCTTTGCAGAGGAAGAAACAACGGGAGGAGCTTTTCCCTCAAAAGGCAAGGGAACATCAGCAGGTGCTGATGGAGAAGGATTTTCTTCAAAGGGTGAGGGAATATCAGCAGGTGCAGAAGGAGATGGAATCTCCTCAAAAGGCAAGGGAATATCAGCAGGCACAGGAGGAGATGGAATCTCCACATAAGGCAAGGGGATATCAACAGGCACAGAGGGAGAAGGGTTTTCCTCAAAAGGCAAGGGAATATCAGCAGGTGCAGAAGGAGGATAACTTTCTTCTTGTGACGAAGGTATAACGGGTAGCTTTCTTTCCTTGCTGAAGAAAAGCACCGAAACTATTCTTTCGCTGTTCAGCTTATCGAATTTTATGCGGTAGCTGTTCTTGTTCTTTTCGTACCCGATGATTTCACCCTCTCCGAAGGCAGGATGTGATATTCTGTCACCGATATTCTTAAGCACAGGCTCGTCATTATATGAATAGTCGTTTTTTGCACTTTTCGTATCTGACGCCTCCTGGACCTCCTTTGATATTGCACCTATACGGGTGTAATTTTCTTCGCCAATCTCTTTGAAAAATCTTGAGGGTAGCTTTACCTTGCCGTTTTGCAGAAAGCCCTCGCTATCCAGTAAATAGAGTCTTTTTTCTGCTCGGGTTATTGCTACGTAGCAAAGTCTTCTTTCTTCTTCAAGACCTAATTGCTTTCTTTCCTCTATAGATTTTGAGGAGGGGAATATCCCTTCCGAAAGACCTAAAACGAAAACGTTCGGGAATTCCAGCCCCTTTGCCGCATGGATGGTCATAAACTTGACGGTATCGGCTTCCTTTTCATCTTCATCCTCGCTCTGTAATGAAATGTGATTGATGAACTCTTTCAGCGAAATGCTTTCACCTAGGTTTGTTTCGTATTCTCCCGCAATCCTTTTGAATTCCGAAAGATTTTCAAATCTCTCCATATCGCCAAGCTCACGGATGTACTTTTCGTATCCGCTCATTTCGCATATCTTCTGTACCATCTCTGATACGTAAAGATCCTTTGCATATTGCCTTAAGGTGTCGATGATATATATGAATTCCTTTGCACCACTGCCCTTGAAGGCAGAGTTGCTTAAGTTCTGCTTCAGGGTTTCGTAAAGAGAACAGTTTTTCTGCAGCTGCTGAAGTGCCTGTAGCTTCATCCTTCCGAAGCGGCGACGGGGCTTGTTTATGATACGCTTTAAGGATACGTCGTCATCAAATACGATAAGCCGCAGATATGCCATTATATCCTGAATCTCCATACGGTGATAGAATTTGACGCCGTTAAAAATTTCGTAGGGAATGCCCTCTTCCGTGAATTTCTTTTCTATGATTCTCGAAAGAAAGCCTGAACGGTATAGCACGGCAAAATCAGAATAATCACAACCCGTCTTTTTTCTTAAATCGGATATTACGTCGGTTATGCAACCCGCCTCGCTATATTCGTTTTTAGAGTGATAGTGAAATACCTCTGCTCCGGAATCGTTTCTTGTGAACAGGTCTTTCTTTAGCCTGAGCTCGTTCTTTTCGATAAGAGTATTGGCGCATTTAAGTATCTGCGGTGTGGAGCGGTAATTCTGATTCAGAAAGATGGTTCTCGTAGGAGTGTGGGTTTTGTCAAAGTCAACGAGAAGCTTTACGTCCGAGCCTCGCCATTCGTATATGTTCTGATCGGGATCTCCCACTATCATAAGATTTCCGTGCTTTGCACACAGCAGATCTATAAGCTCCATTTCCGTAGACGAACTGTCCTGGAATTCATCTACCTGTATGTAATTCAGTCTGTCCTGCCATTTCTTCAGTACGTCAATACAGCGGTGGAATACGTTAAGGGTAAAATATATAAGATCGCTGAAATCAAGCGCATACAGATGCTTCTGTATCTGAAGGTATTCTTCTATGATCTTATCGTCAAGAGAGTGTACGTCCTTCATGATCTGACACTTGTCGGTACAACACATATTGTTTACGTAATCTCTGTTTGTGGATTTATAAAGCTCTATCTGTCTTACCATCTTTTCAAAACTGCCGTAATCCAGCTTAAGCTCGAATTTCTGATAAATTTCCGAAAGAATATTTTTCTGCTGGGTGGTATCGATTATCTGAAATTCCTTTGGAAAGAATATCTTTTCCACGTCCTCCCGTAGAACTCTGACGCAGAATCCATGATAGGTGCAGATAAGCGAGGTGTCGTAGCTATCGCCTATCAGCGCTCTTATTCTTCTTTTCATCTCTCCTGCGGCTTTGTTGGTGAAGGTAACGCATAATATATTTGCACTGTCGATACCGTATTCCTTCACAAGATACGCATAACGGGATACCAGCAGCTTTGTTTTTCCACTTCCTGCTCCCGCAATGACACGAAGAAAGCCTTCCGTGTTTTTGACCGCTTCCAGCTGGCTTTTATTAAGCTTAAGTAAATATTCCATAACCGACTCGCCTTTCTGTAAAATAGTATGCTTTTAGTTATTATATCACGCCAAGTGTCCCTAAAACTGTACAACCAATAAAAAAAGACTGCAAAAGCAGTCTTTTGTCAATGCAAGCTATATCCTCCCACAATCTGACAGAATAATTGCCACCGCTACAGTCCATACTTTTAACAAGAAAAGTATGGACGGACGGTGATCTTTTGTATTATAACAAGGTTGAAATCAGCGGTGTAAATACCTCTAAATTAAAGGTGCTTAAGGAATCAGAAAAAATGGAGCTTCTCAGTCGTATAAAAGATGGTGATACAAAGGCGAGAGAGGAGCTTATAAACGGTAACTTAAGGCTTGTTTTAAGTGTTATCCAGCGTTTTGCCACAAGAGGAGAAAATCCCGACGATCTTTTTCAGGTGGGGTGCATAGGACTTATGAAGGCAATCGACAATTTCAGTACGGAATTCAACGTGAAATTTTCCACCTACGCCGTACCTATGATAATGGGAGAGCTTCGCAGATTCCTTCGTGATTCAGGCTCTGTCAGGGTAAGCAGATCTATGAGAGATCTTGCATATAAGGCGATGCAGGCAAGGGAAAAATTAACCAACGACAATCTCCGTGAGCCGACGATAGAGCAGATAGCAAAGGAGATAGATGCAAGAAGAGAGGATGTAGTAATTGCTTTGGAGGCAGTCAGCGAGCCGATCTCCCTCTACGAGCCGGTCTATTCAGAGTCGGGAGATACCATCTATATGATGGATCAGATAAGCGATAAGCAGGATGATACCGACTGGCTTCAGGAGCTTGCACTCAAGGATGCGATAAAGGCGCTTGACGACAGAGAAAAGCATATCCTTAATCTCCGATTTTTTATAGGTAAAACACAGGTGGAGGTAGCCAGCGAGATAGGTATAAGTCAGGCGCAGGTGTCAAGGCTTGAAAAGGGTGCGCTTGCCAAAATAAAAAAGAGATTATGAAAAAAGCAAGGTGGATATTTTCCGCCTTGCTTTTTCTTGTAAGTTGTGCTAAAATATATCTATTATCAGAATATGGAGAAGATATATGAAAAAGATCAGATTTTCACAAAAAATAGATATAATCAGCTTTGTGCTGGCGTCGATATTCTTTATTGTGGTCGGAGTTTTTGGTTATGCGTTCTCCGATAATTTCATCAATGCCGCTGAAATGACAGAGGCAAGAATCTGCGATATAGACGAGTACACCGAAAGAAACAGAAAAGGCATATATGTCACAAAACACAAGGTCTATGTGGATTACACGGTAGATGGAGAACCCTACGATCACGTGCTGCTTGACAATTACAATCCGTCAATGAAGGTAGGCTCAGTTATCGAGATATATTACAATGCTCAAAATCCAGGTCAGATATCAAAGGGAGATAAAACCATATACATATTTTTTCTTTGCGGCGGAGTTATTCTGGCTGGAATTGCGATATATAAAATCTTTTCTTCCGGCAGAGAAAAACAAATCAATTAAAGCAGTTCTGAAAGCGTATAATTATTAAGCAGGGCGAATTTTTCGCCTTGCTTTTTTTGTAATAATATGCTACAATAGTACCAATAAATGACTTTGGGGTGGTTTATATGAAAAAAGGTACAGGTGCGGGAAACCGGATAGCAATTTTTATTTTATCTCTTATGGCGATACTTTTTATCACCGTCGGCGTAGTACTGAAAGTAAATAGCGACAGCTTTATGGCAATTGCCGAAAAGACTACGGGCACAATAACCGAAATAGAGGTTTATTATACCAAGGATTCCGATGGTGACAGAGTGAGAAGACACAGGGTATACGTGGAATATATCGTTGACGACGAAAGATACGAAAACCGATTAGATTCATATAACTCTACAATGCGTGAGGGCGGAAGCGTTACGGTATATTACGATCCTGATAATCCGACCAGAATAAGCTCGGGAGGTAGTTCTGTTTCAACCTTTATAATGATTGGTCTTGGCGGTCTTTTCCTGGTTGTTGATATAATAATTATCGTAAGGCTTATTTCTGCAAATAAAAAAAGAAACAGCCTTATAAAAAACGGCACAGCCTACACAGGCACCATTATAGACGTAAGAGTTATAACGAATATAAAGGTAAACGGCAGACATCCCTACAGAGCTGACTGCGAGGTAATAAACCCTCTGACGCAGGAGAGGTTTCTCTTCAGCTCACAGAACGTATATAAGGATATAAGAAATATGATAGGCGCACCCGTGGTTGTATATATGGACGATACTGATCCTTCAAATCACCACGTGGATATAGACAGAGCTATAGCAGATTTTTACGCTAATACAGGCGTAGCCGACTACAGAAGATAAGAGGTTGTTATGAAACTTAAAGCTGAGAAAAAAGCAAATATTATTCCGATTTGTATTGTATTCCTGACGGGTGTTGTAATAGTCTTTTTCTGCGTTAAAGCAGCTTTAGAGAATATAACCCAATATGGAGTAGGTTTCTTTTTATTCGCAGGATTCGGTGCTTTTTTTGTATTCATCTGTATAATGCATCTTATTACCGAATTAAAAAAAGTGTTTGATTTAAAGCGGTTAAAAAAAGAGGGCATAGTTTATAATGGAACTATTATAAACACGGAGTTCCACCCTATAGTAAATATAAACGGCGTTCATCCCGTAACGGCGATCTGCCAGTATTCCGACGGCTCGCTGGATGGTCCTAAAACTGTGAAAAGCGACTATTTCTATAACGAGCTTGGCTTGCTTGTAGGCAGAGAGGTGGATATCTATATAGATACAATTAACCCGGATGTCTATTACGTTGATATGAAGAAGGCAGCCGAAAGCTATAAGGGTTTCTGAACAAAACGGCATAACTATGATTAAGGGGAATAAGGAGCAGATTTATGAAACCTAAAAATACAGTCGGTACGACTATTTTTTATCTGATGATCTTTGTCGTGGTAGGCGTCTTACTTATACTTTTCGGAATAAGCATGATAACCGAAGAAGGCTTTGCAGGTCCTTTTCTGTTTTTATTTTTAGTCGGTGGTCTTTTTATATTTGCCGGAATTTTTGCAACAATAAGCACTATAAAAAATCGTCCCGACAGAAATAATCTCAAGAAAACGGGGCAGAAGTGCAGCGGTGTTATAATACGAGTGACTCTTGACTATAGCACCACCCTCAACGGCAGACATCCGCAGATGGCAATATGCCACGTGGTAGACAGTTATTCAGGCGAGCCCTTTGAGGTTACAAGCACGGCATATATGAGTGATCTTAACAGGTTTTTAATGCAGGAGGTTGACGTCTATATCGACAGATATGACAGAAGTAAGTATTTAGAAATCGCTGCAGAGTATTTTAATTCTGGTAGTGTCTTATTTAATGTTGCCTTGATGCGTCGCTTGAATATTGATTTTGAGTACTATATATCGATATTAAAGTTGGTTAGAAATA
>JAFQUH010000052.1 GCA_017408635.1 Ruminiclostridium sp.
CCTGTCCATGCAAAGATAGTAGCAACGGAGTTTGTTGAAGTCTCTTCGCCCTTTAAGTGCTTGTAGTAGTGACGTGTAACTGTGCCGTGAGCAGCTTCGTATTCGTATACTCCATCGGGAGATACAAGCACTGAGGTCATCATACCAAGGCTACCGAAGGCTGTAGCTACCATGTCGGACATAACGTCACCGTCGTAGTTCTTGCAAGCCCAGATGTAGCCGCCGTCAGAACGTACAACTCTTGCAACTGCGTCGTCGATGAGAGTGTAGAAGTATTCGATACCTGCATTGTCAAACTTTTCCTTGTATTCTGCATCGAATATTTCCTGGAAAATATCCTTGAAGGTGTGGTCGTACTTCTTTGAAATAGTATCCTTTGTAGCAAACCATAAATCCTGCTTTGTATCAAGAGCAAAGTTAAAGCATGCTCTTGCAAAGGAAGCGATACTTCCGTTTATGTTGTGAAGTCCCTGAATGATACCGTCAGAGCCGTTAAAGGTGTGGATAAGCTGTCTTGTTTCATTGCCGTCCTTGTCTGTTACAACAAGTTCAGCCTTGCTTCCGTCAGCAACCTTCATTTCGGAGTTCTTGTAAACGTCGCCGTAAGCGTGACGGGCGATTGTGATAGGCTTCTTCCAGCCGGGGAGAAGGGGAGTGATGCCCTTTACAATGATAGGTGCTCTGAAAACAGTACCGTCGAGAATTGCACGGATAGTGCCGTTGGGTGACTTCCACATTTCCTTTAAATCGTATTCTGTCATTCTCTGTGCGTTAGGTGTGATTGTAGCGCACTTAACAGCTACGCCGTACTTCTTTGTGGCGTTTGCAGAGTCTATTGTGACCTGGTCGTTTGTTTCGTTTCTGTGTACAAGACCTAAATCGTAATAATCTGACTTTAAATCAACGTAAGGACAGATAAGAACGTCCTTTATCATCTTCCAGATTATTCTGGTCATTTCGTCGCCGTCCATCTCAACGATGGGGGTGGTCATCTGAATTTTATCAGCCATTTTCGTTTCTCCTTTATATTTTTATTACTTGAGAGATTCTCTTGTATAGTCTAAAAGACCGCCTGCAAGCATAATATCCTTTGTTCTGCCTGTAAGCTCGCAGAGTACGGGGATTTCCTTGCTGTTTGTCTTGTTTACTACTGTAAGTTCGGTAACGCCGTTAATAACGGACTGTCTTACACCCTCGATAACGAGCTTGTCGCCTTCAGCAATGTTTTCGTAATCAGCCTCGTTTACAAAAGTAAGAGGAAGGATACCTGCGTTGATAAGATTTGCTCTGTGGATTCTTGCAAAGCTCTTTACGAGCACAGCCTTTACGCCAAGATAGAGAGGAGCAAGAGCGGCGTGCTCTCTGGATGAGCCCTGACCATAGTTTACACCACCGACGATAATGCTCTGTCCCATAGACTTTGCTCTTTCGGGGAACTGTTCGTCACATACTGTAAAGCAGTAATTTGAAATAGCGGGGATGTTGGAACGCAGAGGAAGAATCTTTGCACCTGCGGGCATAATGTGGTCGGTTGTGATGTTGTCGCCAACCTTTAAAGAACAACCACAGTCGATTGTTTCCTGAAGAGGAGCAGTTTCGGGGAAGGGCTTGATGTTGGGACCACGGAGAATTTCTACACTATCCATATCCTTTTCGTCAACGGGGAGTGCAATCATGTTATCATTTATAATGAATTCCTCGGGAAGCTGGAAATCAGGCATTTCTCCGAGTGTTCTGGGATCGGTAAGTACACCTGCGATAGCGGATACAGCCGCAAGCTCAGGAGATACAAGGTAAATCTGACCATCCTTTGTACCGCTTCTGCCTTCAAAGTTACGGTTGAAGGTTCTGAGTGAGATACCCTTGGAGTTGGGTGACTGTCCCATACCGATACAAGGACTGCAGGCACTTTCAAGAATTCTTGCACCAGCGTCGATCATAATTGCAAGAGCACCGTTTTCGGCAAGCATATTGAGAACCTGCTTTGAGCCGGGAGCAATTGAAAGAGATACGTCGGGGTGAACTGTCTTGCCCTTTAAGATGTGAGCAACCTTCATCATATCGAGAAGAGAACTGTTTGTGCAGGAGCCGATACATACCTGATCTATCTTCATAGGACCGATTTCTTCTACGCTCTTTATGTTGTCGGGTGAGTGAGGACAAGCCGCAAGAGGAGCAAGCTCGGAAAGGTTGATTGTAAGCTCTTCATCATATTCAGCATCGGGATCGGCAGAAAGCTCTACCCATACTTCTTCACGCTTCTGAGCCTTTAAGAACTGCTTTGTGATTTCGTCAGAGGGGAAGATTGAGGTTGTTGCACCAAGCTCTGCACCCATATTTGTGATAGTAGCACGCTCGGGAACTGATAAGGTCTTTACGCCTTCGCCACAGTATTCGATTACCTTACCTACGCCACCCTTAACGGATAATCTTCTGAGAACCTCAAGGATAACATCCTTTGCGGCAACCCAGGGATTGAGCTTGCCGGTAAGCTCTACCTTTACGATTTTGGGCATTGTTATGTAGTATGCACCGCCGCCCATTGCTACTGCAACGTCGAGACCGCCTGCACCGATAGCAATCATACCGATACCGCCGCCTGTGGGGGTGTGGCTGTCAGAGCCGATAAGAGTCTTTCCGGGAACGCCGAAACGTTCAAGATGTACCTGATGGCAGATGCCGTTACCGGGTCTGCTGAAGTAAATGCCATGCTTCTTTGCTACAGAGCCGATGAAACGGTGGTCGTCTGCATTTTCAAAGCCTGACTGAAGTGTATTGTGATCGATATAAGCGACGCTTCTTTCTGTTTTAACACGGGGAACACCCATAGCCTCAAATTCGAGGTATGCCATTGTTCCTGTAGCGTCCTGTGTAAGTGTCTGGTCAATTCTGAGACCTATTTCCGTACCCTTTATCATTTCACCGTCAATAATGTGATTCTTGATGATCTTTTCGGTAAGAGTAAGTCCCTTGGTTTTGTTCATTTCCATTTGGTTGCCTCCTGATTTTTTTAATACATAATGAATTATACTATATTTTAAATCAAAAGTCAATAATTTAACAAGGATTTGAGGGAAAAATATACAAAATATTTATTGTAAATTTGTGAAAGATTTTAATAAAAAAGTGAAACCGGGAATATTATTTTCACGACTTCAGTACTAGGGATAATTGTATATTCCTGTTATTTTAAGCATATTGACTTTTTAGTTTAACATATAATGAGTTTAAAGAAACTGCAATATTGCAAAATTAATGCGATATCTGCAGTATACGAGGAAAGCTTCAGTTTATGAATAAATTCAAACAGATACTAGCCGTAATTCTTGCAGCTACTGTAGTTGTAGCTTCGGCAGGTTGCGGTAAGGCAATTGTCATAAAAGGCGAATCCGCCGATGCTAATTCGTATATACATTATGACGGGGGAGAAATAACCGGTATATACGTTGATACACAACTTTCTGTACCAACTGACAGAACAGAGGCTACTTCTTCTGTGAGTCAGTCTGAATTAACACAGAGTACGATAGTAACCACAACTGAAAAGAAGCCTGAGTTATCAACTACAGAAGCTCAGACAACAACCCTTCAGACGTCAACTACTGTAGCCACAGAGCCAAGTAGCGAAAGCATTCAGACAACAACGCCGTCAACTTCTGCGACGACGATAACAACAACAATAACCACTACAACGACTGTTAAACCTGCCCCCCTACCTGATAATACGGATTTACCTGTTAATAGTTATCAGGCTCTGAATCATGCGGAAACAAAGGGCGTATGGATATCCTATTTTGAGCTTTATCCGATACTTACGGGAAAGAGCAAAAGCACGTTTGCAAAGGGAATAGGTGAGTATTACGATAAAGCGTCAGCACTTGGACTTAATACAGTCTACGTTCACGTAAGACCTTTTGGAGATGCGATATATAAATCTGATTACTATCCCTGGTCGAAATACTGCACGGGATATATCGGCGAAGATCCCGGATACGATCCTCTTGAGGTTATGATAGAGGAAGCACATAAGAGAAACATCTCCTTTCACGCATGGGTAAACCCATTAAGATGCTCGCAGGAAAGCGATGCGCCGCTTATCGACGATAAGTATCTTGTAAAGCAGTGGTATAATTACAACGATGGCGATTATATAAGTAAGGTTAGCAGCTATTGGTATCTTAATCCTGCTTATGACGAGGTTACAGACCTGATTGCCGATGGTGTTGCAGAGCTGGTTTCAAAATATGACGTCGACGGTGTTCACATTGACGATTATTTTTACCCTAAAAAAGAGAGCTGGTTCGACAATAAATCCTTTTCAGAATCGGGATACAGCGATTTATCGCAGTTCAGACTTGACAATTGTACAAAAATGGTGTATAAAATGTATAGTGCCGTAAAATCCCACAATAATACCGCATTATTCGGTGTCAGCGCACAAGGAAACGTGCATAACAATCTTAACGAGTTATACGCTGATGTGGAAAAATGGAGCCGTGAAGATGGTTACGTAGATTATATGGCACCCCAGATATATTACGGCTTTCAAAACGGTGGTCAGCCTTATGCCGAGGTTGTTGACCAATGGGATGAGATGCTCAGGGGAACAGGCAAAAAACTGATTCCCGGTCTTGCAGTCTACAAGATAGGAACGGAAGATACCTGGGCCGGAAGCGGTAAATACGAATGGATAACAGAAAAGCAGATTATAAAAAGACAGATAGAAAAAGCAAGGACAACAGACAATTATGGCGGAATAATTCTATATAGCTATCAGTTTATTTTTTCACCTGAAAGTAGTGTAGAGGATGCCGTAAATGATGAAATTGAGGCGATAAAGCCCCTGTTGTCATAAGTTAAAGAGGAAAATGAGAAGAATATGAAATCAGGAATACTGAAATTTTTTGCGGGTGTTATGGCGGCGGCATCGTTGCTGACCGGCGTAACTGCCTATGCAGAAGAAATCACGGGCGATACCGTCAATGGTGTTGCAGGCGAAGAGGTTATCGAGGAGAGTGAGAAGACACCTCCGCAGATAATCAAGCCGATGCTATCCCTCAGCGAGAATCTGAAGGCGGTTTTACTCAACATCGGAGAAATAGGTGACGAAGACTATGAGAATCAGCTGTCTGCAAGGATGGATGAGCTGGTATCTTATGGTCTTAATGGCGTTTATATATACCCTTATGGTGAAAGTTCTTATTTTGATACAAACATGAACAATGAGGATGATAAGCTGAAAAAAGCACTGGATGTGGCAACAAAATACGGACTTCACAAATATCTGTATTTCGACGTTTCAAAGGCTTTGGAAAATTGCCCGGAAGGTGAATACAAAAACGATTATCTTGTCAGCGAGGCACATAGATTTGCGCTTAAGTATCCCTGCAACGGTATTATATTGACAGGCTTCTACGGAGCAAATACAAACGAGTATTATGATGAATACATGAAAACCGGATCAGGTATTGGTTACAGGAACTGGCTTTACGACGTCATCGAATCCCGTTTTAAAATGGTGTGTGACGTTATACATCTTACAGATAACACGATAGCGGTAGGGCTTGATGCATCGGACGTCTGGGCAAATACAGATACCGATGAGAGCGGATCTGCTACATATTCGGAGTTTGAAGCATATAAGGATGGCTTTGCTGATACAAGATCATACGTAACGAAAAAATACGTTGATTTTATTTCCGTAGATGCATCAGGCTCGCTGACAGACGAGATTCTGCCCTTTGAAACACATACTGCCTGGTGGAATGATCTGGCTGCTTCTTCCGGTATCCCCGTGTATTTCGTTCATCACAACGAAAAAATAGGAACAGAAGACGGCTGGTATTCAGAGGATCAGCTTTTAAAGCAGCTTGCTATTGCAGACGGCTACGAAAACTGTAACGGCAGCGTCTTCTATTCATTATCATCTTTTGCTGATAACGTTATGGGTACTACCGATACGCTTGTCAAGTATTTTAACGAGCAGATCAACATTGACAGTCTTTTTGAAGAGCTGGTTATGACGTCGCCGTATTATCTGAATTATTCTACAGACGAAACCTCCGTATCCTTTATGGGTACCTTTGATGAGAATTTCGACGTTTATTTTGATGGAGAAAAGCTTGAGCTGAATGAAGCGGGTAACTTCTATTTTGAAAAACCTCTTGAAATCGGTATGAACACCTTCTCTATCAGCCATAAGGATAAGTATCTGTATTATAATATCGAGAGAAGAATCAACGTATTGAAATCTGTCGGCTCTGCTATTTCCGAGGGTAAGGTAATGAGAGTTGACGGTGAAACGTATATCTCCTTACACGCTGTTGCTTATAAAGGTGCAACAGTTACAGCCACAATCAACGGAGATACTGTAAAGCTCAAGGAAAATACCAAGAGTGATGACGTTGATATCAACTCGTCATATGCTTCGTTTACCGGAAAATACAAGGTGCCTAAGGGTATTATCGGTGAAGAACAGTATCTCGGCTCTATCGAAGTAACCGCTTCTTATATGGGTTATGCACGTACTTATATAGGCGCAGAGGTTATCGTTAATAAAGAAGAGCCGCCCAAGGAAGAGGTAAAAATCGAAACGATTATTCCTGAGGATCAGAGCTCCTTTGGAACAGGCGAGATCGTCGGAACTCTTTCTGCGGGCATAAAGGAAGATCAGCAAGTATCCTTTATAAAAATCAATAAAGATTTTGCATATATTTTCGACGGTTATAATACCGACTCGGTAAATCCTCCCGACTGCGGTCAGCTGCCTATGGGTACGCTGGATTATTATGATGGCGGATGGGATGAATACTATACTACACTTTCAGGTAAGCGATTCCTCGCAGAAGACTGCGAGCTTGTCGAGGGTGTTGGTCTCGGACTTAATCCTCTGGTAGTCAATTCTATAGGTAACTCTAACGGCGATTCTGTAATATCTATGACGCTTGAAGACAGAATTTCCTTTAAGGTAACACCTGTCGGCAATGAATATTATTCAGGCTATGACGGAGATTTCTATCTTGACGAGTTTACTGCTGATTATATTTTCATAACCTTTGATAACGTAACGTCAGTAACTGCACTTCCGTCCTTCGATAATTGCTCTGTATTCAGCTGGGGCAAATGGGAACAGGTTGTAGTGGGTGACGTTCCGAAATTCAGACTGGTTCTCAAGTTAAGACAGCCTGGTGTTTATGCAGGAAATAGCGCAACCTACGATGAGCAGGGAAATCTTAATTTTAAATTCCAGATACTTACTAATGATATAACGAATATGACGATAGTAATTGATCCGGGACACGGAAAAACCGAGTATGACTGGGATGATCCTGGTGCAATCGGTCATATTGAAGAAGCAGGAGCAAATCTTGCCGTATCAAAGCTTGTCGAAGAAAAGCTTCTTGCAATGGGTGTAAACGTAGTAAGGCTCAAAACGGAAAGCCAGTTCTATGATACGATAAGAAGACCGTATTATGCAAGAGAATACGGATGCGACCTTTATATCGCTATTCACGCAAATAAGGCAGGCTATGAATCCGCAAGAGGTACAGAGTGCTTCTACTACACGTCTTATTCTCAGCCGCTTGCCGAGGCTATAACAGACAACGTATCCGCCTACTTTACCAATAATGTTTATTACGATGGAGAAGACTGCAACAGAGGGGATATGTACAGCTATATGTGGACTACAAAGCAACAGGATTTCCCGTCTGTACTTCTTGAAATGGGCTTTGTAAGTAATTACGAGGATGCTATGGCACTTGCTAATCCTACTCACCAGGATGGAATAGCTCAGGCTATCGTAGACGGCATCGTTGAGTATCTGCAGAGGAGCGCAATATCCTCATACTGATAAAATTAATGGCATTTTACATTATTTTATTGAGTAAATATATTGCATTCCTTTTATTGTTTTGTTATAATTAAATTATAAACGTAAGATAATAACAAAACCGTCTGAAAAGTACAGAATACAGATAACAAGCGGCTTTGTTCTATCAGCCGCTTGTTTTATTACTATAATCAGGATGTGTGAATTTGAATATTATATTTATCGGGGACGTAGTAGGACAGAAGTCCTGTGCTAATTTAAGAGATAAGCTCCCGACTTTAAAGCGTCAGTATGATGCAAAGCTCGTTATAGTTAACGGAGAAAACTCTGCGGATGGAAACGGAATAACTCCGGTTACCGCAAAATATCTGCTGGATAGCGGTATTGACGTGGTAACTACGGGAAATCATTGCTTCAGACGTAAGGAAATGGACGCCTTTTATGAGGAAAGCGATATTGTATTAAGACCTGCCAATTATCCTGATGAGGTAGTCGGAAAGGGCTATACCGTACTGGATTTCGGCTCATATTCTGTGGCAGTTATAAATCTTCTTGGGACAGTGTTTATGCAGAATCTTGAAAATCCTTTCTTCTGCATTGATAAAATACTTGAAAAGATAACTTCAAAAACGATAATCGTTGATTTTCATGCTGAAGCAACCTCTGAAAAGAGGGCGATGGGACATTATCTTACGGGTAGGGTATCAGCCGTACTCGGAACACACACTCACGTTCAGACTGCGGATGAAGAGATACTTGGCGGTCACACAGGCTATATTACCGACGTAGGTATGACGGGTGTTATTGATTCCGTTCTTGGAATAAGAAAGGATATCATAATAAACAATATGATTACAGGCTATCCGCAACGCTATGAATATGCCCAGGGCGAGCATACGATATGCGGCGTTGTTATGGAAATAAACGAAAAGACCGGTGTCTGCAGTTCAATAAAACGAATCAGATGCTGACGTGAAAATTTTACGGAGGTGTTAAAATGGAAATTGTAAAGGTTTCAGCAAGATCAGTTCCAAAATCGGTAGCGGGTGCTATAGCGGCTGTGATCCGTGAAAAAAACGAGGTTGAAGTTCAGGCGGTCGGTGCGGGTGCCTTGAATCAGGCGGTAAAATCCATCGCAATAGCAAGAAGCTATATGGCTCTTACAGGAGTTGATATCGTCTGCATCCCTGCATTCACAACCGTGGATATAGAGGGCGAAGAACGAACAGCTATGAAATTTGTGGTTGAAGTAAGATAAAAGGTAAATCCTTCCGACTTCGTCGGGAGGATTTCAGTGTGTAGACAAAGTCGTTTGTCTACACACTGTCAGACGACGAAACACGCACGTCAGCCATTGATTTTGACCTGTTCGGTCAAAATCGTCACCCGCCCCGACAGGCGTATAAACGGCAAGGATGCCGTATAGCGAACACACAAAGTGCGTCAGGACGACGCACGACAAGGTGTTCGCATAAGGTACAGTTGAGGGGCGGGTGACGAAGTAAGCAAAAATGCTTTTGGAGAGCCGTTTTCACGGCTCTCCAAAACTTTTGTATTTCTATTTTCCTGTATAGTCGTAAATTCATTGCAAATTATCCGCATTTTTGTGGTGCGTGAGTTTGTCTTCAGTCTGAATCCTTCCGACTTCGTCGGGAGGATTTATTGTATATAAATCAAATAAAGGCAGATACTGTACTATGATTTTTGTTTTGTTATTGTATTGAGGTGAAAATTATGGATATTGCAGTTATCGACGATAAGGAAGAACTTTTTACGTTTATAGCCGATGAGCTGGAAAAAAGCTTTTACGTCAGACGTTTTACGAAAAAAGGGCAACGGGCATCGGGAGAAGGGAAAACCGTAAATATGATTTTATCCGATGAGCCTGACGTACTTGTTAATGGAAGCAAAATAGCCGTGCTGGGCGGTTTTTCTGATTATAAGAGGATGCGACACCGCACTTTTTCGTGTTGTATTGCCGATTCTACGTCTGATATTCAGATGGATACCTTGCTTTGCAGCGATTTTCCTGTCATCACCTGCGGTTGCTCTGCGATGGATACCTTTTCCTACACAAGCGTAACCGACGACTTTCTTACAGTCGCTCTTAACAGAAAGCTCACAACCTTATCCGGCAGAGTTGTACAACCTTTTGAATTACCGAGACCGCTAAAAAGTGAAAAAAATATTTATAGCGTTCTTGCTCTAACGGCGATAAGGTTACTTCTTGATGATGACAGTCAGGAATATTATAAAATCTATTCATAAAATCTTCTTTTACCACTTGTATTTTATTCTTTTTTAGTGTATAATTATTAAGATGGTTGTATTATGGGTAAATATCAGAATATTTTTGTAATTTGACCAAATACAGTAAAGAATCAGAAAGGATATCAATGTTATGACAGATAAGATTACACGTTCAACAGCAAGTCTTAAGATCTCCAATGAGGTTCTGATCAAAATAGCCGAGGTTGCGGCAACAGAAATAAGCGGTGTTGCTACAGACGGCGACCGCCTTGCTACAGGCGATAAGGTTTCACAGCTTGCAGGTAAGTTTATACCCCCTGTAAAAGCGGTGCTTAAAAATGACGCTGTAGAGATTACAGTAAGTATAATCGTACTTCAGGGTTATAAGGCGAGTGCAGTAGCTACCGCGATTCAGAAAAGCGTTAAATCAGCTATTCAGAATATGGCAAACGTAGCCGTATCAAAGGTGAATGTCAAGATAGCCGATATTATGCTTAACGAAACGGAAGCTACCGAATAAAATTCAAGGAATATATATTGATGAACGACAAGAAATTAACAAGACACGAAATGAGAGAGGCTGCTCTGCTTATTCTTTTTCAGATGCAGCTTAATTCAGGTACACTTGAAGAGATAATCGAAGATTGTGAGGAAACCTTTGAGCTTATGCATACAAAGGATTCCATAAAGCTAGTAAACGGAGTTATTGAACGTAACGACGAACTTACTGAAATAATTTCGGGTTATTCTCCTTCAAGAGCGGTGGACAGAATTTCGGTTATAAATATGGTGATAATGAAGATCGCTATATACGAAATGAAGTATTGTGACAACGTACCGGATAAGGTAGCTATAAATGAAGCTATTGAATTTTCCAAGGAATATGCGGAAAAAAGCGATGTAGGCTTCATAAACGGAGTTCTTAACGCTTATTACAAGGATAAGAATACGAATGCCTGATATATTTACCGTTACCGTATCACAGATAAATCGCAGGCTTGCAACGATAGTAAAAGGCGATAAAGCTCTGAATGACGTGTACGTTAATGGAGAAATTTCCAATTTTACGTTACACCAGGCTTCGGGACATATTTACTTTACGCTTAAGGATGAAACAGCATCCATAAAATGTGTAATGTTTGCGGGCTACGCCTCAAAGCTGAGTTTTATGCCGCAGAGCGGTATGAGTGTACTTATACACGCCGGTGTGGGCGTTTATGAAAGAGATGGTGCAAACCAGCTTTACGTAACGGAGATAATGCCACAGGGTGTCGGTGAAATGTATCTTGCATTCCAGCAGGCTAAACAGACTCTTGAAAAGGAAGGATATTTCTCGCAGAAGAGAGAGCTTCCCTCTATACCACGTAAAGTATGTATCATAACTGCAATAAAGGGTGCGGCTTTACAGGATATGCTGAATATTCTGTCCAGACGATTGCCGATACTTACCGTTATAGTTATTCCCGTTACCGTTCAGGGCGTTACTTCACCCGCTTCGCTTATAAAAGGCATAGAAGCGGCACAGAACACCGATGCCGACGTTATAATTATCGGCAGAGGTGGTGGAAGTGCAGAGGATCTTTCCGCTTTCAATGACGTTGAATATGCGAAAGCGCTTTTCAGGAGCAGAATTCCCACAGTATCAGCGGTAGGTCATGAAACGGATACCACTATTTCTGACTACGTAGCTGACAGAAGAGCGCCTACGCCTTCTGCGGCGGCAGAGCTTGTAACACCTGTACCGATAGGTGATATAACTGCGGGAATTGATTCTACGTTTAATTTTATACGGGGTACACTTCTGAACTTGTTTGAAGAGCAGGAGAAAAAGCTGGAAAACACCGAAAGACATATACTTGCTTTAACTCCGGCTAAAAAGCTTGATTCCTATAGCAGAGAGCTGGAGCTTATATCCAAGAATATTTATTCTTCAGCGGTAGGGTGCATAAATAAATACGAAACTTTACTTCAGAGCAAGATAGATTATATATCTGCATTAAATCCTCTTACTGTACTCGGCAGAGGCTATTCCTTTACCGAAAAGCAGGGAGAAATAGTAAAGTCGGTTGATGAACTGACTGAAAATGATACAGTTGTTGTTACGTTAAAGGACGGTTGCTTTGAGGCGACTGTTCAGAAAATTTCAAAAGAAGAGGGAAAACAATGAGTTTTGAAACAGCAATGAAGCGTCTTGATGAGATATCGGCAGAAATGGAGAAGCCTGATATCACTCTTGATAATTCAATGAAGTTTTATAAAGAAGCCGTGGAACTGGTTGCTTTTTGCAGAAATTATATAGCTGATGCAAAGCTTACGGTTCAGAATTTTGACGAAATCTGAAAATTGCCTTATATAGACTAGAAATACGTATAAGTTTATATAAAGTAAATGACAGAAAGGACAATAACAGGTGGAGATTTTAAAAAGCGGCTATCCCGCCTCTGATACGTCTTATCAGGATATGGTTGATTTTTATACCGCATATTTTGAAAAGGAATCAGAGAGATATATTGAGGAATTAAAAAAGAAAAGTAACGAATATAGTAAGTTATCCGAAGCTATGGCGTATAGTCTTTCGGCAGGCGGTAAAAGAATAAGACCTATGCTCGCCTATGAGTTCTGCAGAGTTTGCGGAGGAAATATAGCTGACGCTACTCCTGCGGCACTTGCGATAGAAATGATACACACGTTTTCGCTCATTCACGACGATTTGCCCTGTATGGATGACGACGATATGCGCAGAGGTAAACCAAGCTGTCACAAGGCATACGGTGAAGCAGTTGCTTTACTTGCCGGTGACGCTCTGACGATAGAAGCGTTCTGCGTTCTGGCGTCATCGGGCCTTTCTCCCGAAAAGGTTAAGAGAATGATTCAGATTCTCGGAGAATGCTCTTATAAAATGACAGGCGGTCAGGTAGTTGATATCGGCGGAGATATAGAGAATACAGAGCTTTTGCTCAATATGTATTCCTATAAAACCTCCCAGCTTATCATTGCAGCAAGTCTGATGGGATGTGTTGCGGCAGGAGCTGACGAGGTAAAGCAGAAATCGGTATACGATTATGCTTACAGCTTAGGACTTGCTTTTCAGATAATAGATGATATACTCGACGTAACCTCTGATAAGGAAACACTTGGTAAGCCTGTCGGAAGTGATGAAAAGCAGAACAAAAATACGATAGTTACGCTTACGGGACTTGATAATGCAAGAGAGCTTGCAAGAGAATATACCGAAAAGGCGATGGCTTCTCTTGAAATATTCGATGAAAATCAGTTCCTAAAAGCTTTAACAAATAAATTATTGGGAAGAAAAAAGTAGGTAATATATGAGAACAGATCAGATAAATGTAGTTCTGGTAATTGCGGTGTCAAGCTGGTTACTTGCACAGGTAATCAAGACGATACTTCATGCGATAACAACCAAGGAATTCCGTGCAGAAAGACTTACGGGTGCAGGCGGTATGCCTTCGGCGCACTCGGCTTGTGTTTGTTCAACGGCAATGGCAACCTGTAGAGTGTGTGGCATATGCTCGGTTGAATTCGCTCTGGCTATGATTCTTGCTATCGTTGTTATGTATGACGCAATGGGAGTAAGAAGAGCAGCAGGACTTCATGCAAGAGAAATTAACAGACTGCGCAGAGTTGTCAATGATCTTGACGAAGAGTATATGGATAAATTTGACGACGGCGTTGATGACTTTGTTGACAGAAACTCCGAAGAAACAAAAGACCTGAAGGAATATCTCGGACACACCCCGTTAGAAGTTCTTTGTGGAGCATTGCTCGGAATACTCGTAGCAATGGCAATGCCCATAGTTGTAGTTTAAAGTTATTATTTATCAGGAGAATTTATATTGTTATTAAAGAATAATATCTCGGCAAACTACATAAAAAAGCTCAATGTGGAGCAGAGAAAGACACTCTGCTCTGAAATAAGACATCTTTTAGTTAAAACCGTAACCAATACAGGCGGACATCTGGCGTCTAATTTGGGTACGGTTGAGCTTATTGTAGCGATGCACACGGTTTTTGATACGCCGAAGGATAAGTTTGTGTTTGACGTAGGACATCAGGCGTATACCCATAAAATAATTACAGGCAGAGCAAAAAGGCTTAATACCATCCGTACCGAGAACGGTATATCCGGCTTTCCTAAAAGCGATGAATCCGAACATGACAGCTTTATCGGAGGTCATAGCAGTATTTCTATTTCTGCCGCTCTTGGTATAGCCGAAGCTATGAAGCTTGACGGTGATGACCATAGTGTAGTTGCGGTAATCGGTGATGGTGCTCTTACCGGCGGTGAGGCATACGAGGGACTAAACAATGCAGGTAAGACAGACTGTAATCTGGTGGTTGTGCTGAACGAGAATGAAATGTCTATATCAAAGAATACCGGCGCTCTTGCACTTTATCTGGCACAGCTCAAATCTACGCAGAAATATTACAAAACCAAGAATTCGGTTAAGGATATACTCGAAAACACTCCCATTATCGGAAAAACTCTCGGTAATGCGGCAAGAAACACAAAGCGGGTGTTGAAATTCGCTTTGTATCAGAGCAATCTCTTTGAAAATCTCGGATTCAAATATATAGGACCGATAGATGGTCATAATATCGAGGAGCTGACAGAGGCACTGACTGTAGCAAAAATGATGAAAAGGCCCTGCCTTGTTCACGTTTATACAAAAAAAGGCAAGGGATACGCCCCTGCTGAAGAAAATTCAGGTGAGTATCACGGATTGGCTCCGCAGAATTCATCTGCAGCGGAAACCATCACTTTTACAGAGGCTTTCGGCAGAGAGCTTTGCGATATTTCCCGTATAGATAAAAATATCTGCACGATAACGGCGGCTATGAAATATGGCACAGGTCTGCAGTATTTCTATAAAGAATTCCCCGAAAGATTTTTTGACGTAGGAATCGCAGAAGAACACGCCGTAACCTTTTCCGCAGGTCTTGCTTCGGGTGGTAAAATTCCCGTGTTTGCAGTTTATTCTTCTTTTTTACAAAGGTGCTACGATCAGCTTATTCACGATTGCTCAATAGAAAAAAGACATATCGTTTTAGCGGTTGACAGAGCAGGCTTTGTAGGTGAAGACGGTGAAACTCATCACGGTATGTTTGACGTGTCAATGCTTACAACCGTTCCTGGTGTTTCTATATATTCCCCATCTGATAATAAGGAGCTTTCTTTATGCTTGAAAAAGGCGCTTTATGAAGAGGATGGAATTGTTGCGTTGCGTTACCCCAGAGGGGCGGCTTTCTATGATAGCGGTGCGAAGGAATATTATGGCTACAGACATATTAATAATGGCAGAAAAAAAGTGATTTTTACCTACGGCAGAATAACCGCAAATGCAGTTTTATTATCGGATAAAGCTGACGTTCTGCAGGCTGTAAAAATATACCCTGTTGAAGAAAAGATAATCAAAATCCTTTCTTCATATGATGAAATATACTTTTTTGAAGAAGCCTTCCAAAGCGGTTCTATATCGGAAAAAATATGTTCGTATCTTTTACAAAGAGGATACAAGGGAAAAACGAAAATCGTTGCAGTAAACGGCTTTATACCGCATAATACCGTATCAAACCAGCTGAAAAGTGTTGGGCTTGATTACGAAGGAATGAAAAAAATAATCGGAGAATAAGATGCAGACAAGGCTTGATTTATATCTGTCCGACAAAAAAATAGTTAAAAGCAGAAACGTAGCTACTACAATGATAAAAGAGGGTAAGGTAAGTGTAAACGGTAACGTCTGCACAAAGCCTTCCTTTGCTGTATCTGATTCTGATAAAATCGAAATAACCGGAGACATGCCGAAGTACGTAGGCAGAGGCGGTCTGAAGCTTGAAAAGGCAATTCAGTATTTCGGAATAGATCTTAAAGATAAGATATGCATCGATATAGGTGCATCTACCGGTGGATTTACAGATTGTATGCTTCAGAGCGGCGCTGAAAAGGTATATGCCGTAGACGTGGGTAGCGATCAGCTGGATAGTAAGCTGAAAAATGACGCCAGGGTTGTTTCTATGGAAAAAACAGATATCAGAAATATAACTGACGAAATACCTGCAGTCGATTTTATAAGCATTGACGTTTCTTTTATTTCTTTAAAGCTGGTTTTACCTTCTGCCTTCAGATTGTTAAAGAATGACGGTAGCCTGATAGCTCTTATAAAACCGCAGTTTGAGGCGGGTAAATCAAATCTTAATAAAAAAGGTATAGTAAAAAACGAAAAGGTCAGACAAAACGTCTGCGAAGATATAAAGCAGTTTGCGATTAGCTGTGGATTTTTATATGATGGAATTACCGTTTCTCCTATAAGCGGTGGTGACGGAAACGTGGAATATCTGATTTTTTTAAAAAGGGGTGAGGTCTGATGAATATATTTATATGCGCTAACGTATCTAAAGAGAAAAGTGCCGAAACGGTAGACGTGGTTATGAATAAGATAAAGTCCATCGGCTTTGAAGTTTCTGGCTTTTCTGATAGTAGAGAGGTTTCACCTGAGGCAGAAGCCTTTATCCGAGATTGTGATATGGTAATCACAATCGGTGGTGATGGCACAATAATAAGATGGGGCAGATATGCGGCAAAATACGAAAAGCCCCTACTTGGTATAAACACCGGAAGACTCGGTTTTATGACGACTCTTGAATATAATGATATTGACAGACTTGACCGCCTGAAAACAGAAGAGTACAGTATAACGGAGCGTATGCTTCTTGAGGTGGATTGCGGCAACAACGGTACGTATACTGCCGTTAATGACGTGGTGTTTACAAAAAACAAGTATGCAAAATTACCTGAGTTCTGTGTTAACGTAGATGGTTTTGAAGTAACAAGAATACGTGCAGACGGGATAATATTCAGCACACCCACAGGCTCTACCGCTTATTCCTTAGCGGCAGGTGGGCCTATTATAGCTCCCGACGCTAAATGCATAGAATTCACGCCCTTATGCGCACATTCACTGTTTGGCAGACCTATGATATTCTCATCAGATAGTGAAATATCAGTTTCCTTCAAGGGTTATGAAAAAAGCGGAGTTATTATAAATGTTGACGGTGACGATGATCTTGACTTTAATGAGAACGATATAGTAAAGATAAGAAGATCTTTACTTGCGTTGAAGCTTGTCGACATAGACGGAGGAGGCTTCTATAACGCTGTTCATAATAAGCTTATGACACCGCTTAAATAGAGAGGTTTGATATGAAAAAGAAAAGGCAGGCAGAAATATTAAAGCTGATATCTACTTTTGAAATAGAAACTCAGGAGATGCTTTTATATCTGCTTAAAGAAAGAGGATATAATGTTACACAGGCAACGGTATCCCGTGATATAAACGAGCTTAATATCGAAAAGGCAGTCAGCGACACGGGAGTAAATTGCTACGTCAAGGCGAGCAAGGTGCACGCCGTAAGGTTTCATAATATAATTTCCGAAGCGGTCGTATCTATTGACTATGCTATGAACATCGTTTCTATCAGATGTCATTCAGGTCTTGCAAATGCGGCTTGTGCCGGAATTGATATGATGAATCTTTCCTACGTTGTTGGTACAATTGCCGGGGATGATACCATTTTTGTTTTAACAAGAACAGAATCGGATGCAAAGCTTCTTTGCAAAAAATTAAAAGAAATAGTTTAAAAGGGAGGTCGGCGTTTTGCTGAGAGAATTATCAATAGAAAATCTTGCAGTTATCGAAAAAGCGTCGATAACCTTTGGTGATAAAATGAACGTCTTTACAGGCGAAACAGGTGCAGGTAAAAGTATTCTTATCGGTGGTATAAATGCAATACTTGGCGGCAGAGTCAGTAAGGATATTGTCCGTTTTGGTGCGGATAAAGCGGTTGTAATAGGTCTTTTTGACGATATTCCCGAAAGAATTATAGCAAAGCTGACTGAATACGGATTCAATGCAGAGGATGAGCTTCTGCTCCAGAGAGAAATTACCTTTGACGGTAAAAGCATTGCGAGAATCAACGGCAGAACGGCTACGGTCGCTACGCTGAAGGAAATTGCAAGCGAGCTTATCAATATTCATGGTCAGCATGATAACCAGCTTCTGATGAGCTGTGATAAGCAAAGAGAGATACTTGATAACTATGCTGATATCGGGGAGCTTCTTTCCGAATACAAAGCGGTATTCAAGGATTTTTCCTCAATATCAAGAAAAATAAAAGAGGTTTCAGATGCATCACGTAAGCAGACCGAAAGAGCTGATATTCTTTCAGAACGTCTTTCCGAGCTTGATGAATATAAGTTTGAAGCTGATGAAGAGGATGCAGTAAATAAGAAGATAGAAGAATTAAGAAACGCCGAATACATAGAAGATAATCTTTACGGCGCAGTTCAGGCGATTTCTGGTGATGATGAAGAAACAGGCGCATACACTCTGCTTCAGAGGGTGAGAAGTAACGTTACTTCTCTTTGCGAGATTATCCCTGACTTTAACGATATAGAAAAGCGTGTATCTGATATGCTTGTGGATCTCGAGGATATCAGAGCTGAAATTTCTTCAAAGCTGGGTGATAGTGGTGAGGATTCAGCAAAGCTGCTTTCTAAATACGAAGAAAGACTCAGCGATATTCTTCGTATAAAAAGAAAGTACAGAATGGATATACCCGAGCTACTGGAAGTGGCGGAGGAATGGCGTCAGGAATTATATACAATAAATAATAGTGAGGATATTTTAGAAAAGCTGTCCGAACAGAGAAGAGAAACCGGTGAAAAACTGAAAAAACTCGGCTCGGAGCTTACAAGATGCAGAAAAAAAGCCGCCGAAGAGTTGGCAAAAAGAATATCGGAGGAGCTGACCTTTCTTGATATGCCTGATATCCGTCTTGTGTTTGATATAACACAGGATAAGGTTACGTCAAACGGTATGGATATGGTCGAAATGCTTATATCCGTAAACAAAGGCGAGGAACTCAAGTCTATGAGCAAAATAGCCTCGGGCGGTGAGTTATCGAGAATAATGCTTGCTATAAAGACCGTACTTGCAAGCAGCGATGACATCGGTACGATGATATTCGATGAAATTGACACAGGCATCAGCGGAAGAGCCGCTCATAAAGTCGGAACAAAGCTATATGAGGTTGGCAGAAGCCGTCAGATACTTTGCGTTACACACCTTGCACAGATTGCGGCGATGGCAGATACACATCTGCTTATCAGTAAGTCCAGCGATGAAAACCGCACCTATACCGATATAAAGACTCTTGATTTCGAGGGAAGAAAGCGTGAGATTGCAAGAATAATTTCAGGAGATGAAAACAGCGAGATTTCACTCGAAAATGCAGAGGAATTGTTGAATAGAATCAGTCACTGATAAATTCAGAATAACAGATAGACCGAAGAGGGTTTGAGCCTCCTCGGTCTTTTCTTTTTCCGAATATATAGTATGCATTATAAAAAATAGATGAGCGTTTCACTCTTTTGTTGACAACTAAAGACAAACCCATGTGTTTATTATGACAAAATTTTTATAGAGCATGGTATATAATAGACAAGGGGAATGGATATGGTGATATACGTTGACGTACTTTTTCTGATAAATCTTTACGTTACATATTTTGAACTTCTATCGGTAAGTATGCTTACTCATAAAAGTATTTCAGCTATCAGAATGGTGTTGTCGGCTGTTATCGGCGGATTATTTTCCTTTGTGATCTTTCTGCCTGATGATAGTATTCTGTTAACTTCGCTTTTAAAAATAATTTCCTGCATTGTTATTTCTTTTTCAGCTATGGGATATGGTAAGTTTTATTCCTTTTTAAAGAATACGGTTTTCCTGCTTTTTATCAATTTTATATTTGCAGGACTTATGCTTTGTCTGTGGCTTTTTGTTGCACCGCTTGATATGTTTTACAGTAATGGGGCGGTTTATTTTGATATAGATGGACTGACTATAATACTTTCCACAACTGCGGCGTATTTTATAATCCGGATAGTGAGATTTATTTTTGATAAAAACGGCAGGACTGACAGAAAATACGAAATTGTAATAAGAAATAATGAATCAGAAATAAAGCTCTCTGCTTTGTCTGATACCGCAAACGGTCTTGTGGATTATTTCAGCGGTTTGCCTGTTATAATATGCCAAAAAGAAAAATGCTTACCTGTATTGCCGGATGCTATAAAGAATATAGGGGATTTCGACATTAATAAGGTGAAAGGTATAAGGCTTCTTCCTGTTTCTACTATAGCAGGTGAAGGTATCGTTTATGCTTTTAAGGTAGATGCGGTTATCATTATCAGCGAGGATGAACGGTATAACGTAAATGCGCTTGTAGGGGTTATGGAAGAATCCCTCCAGGAATATGATGCTGTTTTTAATCCGAAATTATTAAACTGAATACAAAAGGAGATAACAAATTATGAAATCCATCAAAAGATTTATTACGGACTTTCTGATGAGAATCGGAGCGATGAAGGCTTGCGAGGTAGATTATATCAACGGCTCGGAATCATTACCGCCACCACTATCAAAGGAAGAGGAAATGAAGGTCATTTCTATGCTTGCTACTGATTTTGAAACTGCAAGAGAAAAACTGATAGTACATAATTTAAGGCTTGTTGTATATATAGCAAAAAAATTTGACAGCACGGGTATCGGTATAGAGGATCTTATTTCTATAGGATCAATCGGACTTATAAAGGCAGTAAACACCTTCAGCGCAGAAAAGAATATAAAGCTCGCAACCTATGCTTCGAGATGCATTGAAAATGAAATTCTTATGTATTTAAGAAAAACAAATCAGCAGAAGTGCGAGGTTTCCATTGACGAGCCGCTTAACGTGGACTGGGATGGAAATGAACTTCTGCTGTCGGATATACTTGGTACTGACGACGACGTTGTCAGCGTCAACATAGAGAATGAAGCAGAGAAAAAGCTGCTTCACGAGGCTGTCGAAAAGCTCGATGAAAGGGAAAAACTGATTATGGAAATGCGTTTCGGACTGAACGGAAGACAAGAAAAAACACAAAAAGAAATAGCTGA
>JAFQUH010000053.1 GCA_017408635.1 Ruminiclostridium sp.
CCTTAAGGACTTTATACCCGCCGATTACGAAGAAGCTTTATTCGCATAATAAAGAGGAAGGAAATTTATAATGAAACTTATTATCGCCTCCAACAATCAGGGTAAGATAAGAGAGCTGAAGGAGATATTATCTCCCCTTGGCTACGAGCCCGTATCCATGAAAGAGGCAGGAATCGATGTTGATATAATTGAAGATGGCGAAACCTTCAGCGAGAATGCGAGAATAAAGGCGCAGGCAATTTACGAAATTGCTAAAAGTCCCGTGCTTGCCGATGACAGCGGCCTTGCCGTTGATTTTCTTGACGGCGCACCCGGTGTTTATTCCGCAAGATACGCAGGCGAAAATGCCTCTGATAAGGACAGAATGAATAAGCTCCTCGAGGAGCTTGAGGGCGTTGACAAAAGCCTTCGTGGTGCAAAATTCGTATGCTCCCTTTATTTTATAAAGGATGATGAAACGGAAATCTGCGTCAGCGGAGAATGTCACGGCTTTATAGGTGAAGAGCCTGTCGGTGACAACGGCTTTGGCTACGATCCGATATTTATGATTGAGGATGACGTAAGTATGGCGTGTATTCCCGCAGAGGAAAAGAATAAGATAAGCCACAGAGCAAGAGCGCTTCAGAATCTGGTAGAGGAGCTTTCAAAATGAAGGATATATTGCCGGTAGTTTTTCTCATCTACATAATAATTATAAGCATCATTTCCTTTATTCTGCCGATTGTGGATAAGGCAAAGGCAAAAAAGGGAAAATGGCGTATAAAGGAAAGAACGTTATTCTTGTTTTCGGGACTTGGCGGAAGTCTTGCAATGTATCTTTCTATGGTTTTATTCCGCCACAAGACAAAACATAAAAGCTTTATGATAGGAATACCCGTTATATTCTTTGTTCAGGTGGCAATAATAGTTGCCGTGTGGTATTTCTTTATAAGAGGATAGGAGATAATATGACAATTACAAGCAAACAGCGTGCAAAGCTCAAAAGTATAGCCAGCACAGAGGAAACGATTTTTCAGATTGGCAAGAACGCACTCAGCGACGAGCTTATAAAGCAGCTTTCTGCGGCACTCGAAGCAAGAGAGCTTATAAAGATAAAGGTGCTGGAAAACTGTGACTACAGTGCAAAGGAAATTTCAGGCGAGATTGCCGAAAGAACAGAAAGCATGGTAGTACAGGTAATAGGCACAAAGATCGTACTTTACAGACAGAACAAGAATCCGAAGAAAAGGAAAATTGATTTAAATGATTAAGATAGGTATTTTCGGCGGTGCTTTCAACCCCATCCATAACGGACATATCAATATGGTGAAGGAAGCCTTTGCCGACCTTAAATTACAGAAAATGCTGATAATCCCCACCTGCAAATCTCCCCACAAGGATACGGCGCTTCTGCCCTTTGAGGACAGAGCCGAGATGTGCAGACTTGCTTTTTCCGACCTTATCGAAGAGGGTAAGTTTGAAATAAGCGATATCGAGCAGGAAATGGGTGGTACAAGCTACACAATACTTACCGTAAGAGAGCTTAAAAAGCGTTATCCCGCAGATGCGGTATTCTATCTGATAATAGGCGGAGATATGCTCTTCTACTTTGATAAGTGGTACAGATACGAGGCGTTACTCGGAGAATGTAAGGTGGTAGCGGCGGCAAGAGAGCCCTCCGAATACAGCGATATGGTGGAATATGCGGCGGAAATGGGTAGAATAAAGGTGCTTAATTTAAACGTTACCGAGCTTAGCTCCACAGAGGTGAGAAATAAAATAAAGAACGGAGAAAGCATTGACAGACTTGTTCCGCCTGCGGTAGCCGACTACATAAAGGAACGTAAGCTGTATGTGTAAAGTAAAGGATTACGAGGAAAAGTACAGCGGATACGTAGACCTTTTAAGAGAAACCCTCTCAAAAAAGCGCTTTACCCATAGTATGAACGTTGCTGAAATGTGTTATGAGCTTGCAGCAAAGCACGGCGGTGATACCGAAAAAGCCTACCTTGCGGGACTTCTTCACGATATCAAGAAGGAGGAAACTCCCAACGCCCAGAAATCCCTTGCGGTGCTTTCGGATATGGAGGTAAGCAATGAA
>JAFQUH010000054.1 GCA_017408635.1 Ruminiclostridium sp.
CGGGGACGCCGCCCCCTACACGCTCTCCGCTATATTGGTGGGAAATGTAGGGGTCGGCGTCCTCGACGACCCGCCGCCGAAGGCGGAATTGCCCGCGGGTGCAACCCGCCGACAAATTTCAATTTAAAAGGCGTTCAGAAAATCTGAACGCCTTTTCGTTTTCTGCCTTTACTTACTGAGCTTATACCCCGTAATCGTAGTCTGGGATATAAGATTTTCCAGCTCATCCTTTACCGTTACAAGATAGGTACAGGTGCTTCTGCCATCCTTTACACAGCTTGCAACAGCTATTATCTTCTTACCCTTTGGAGTGCCCATAAGAGAAATATTCGAGGTTATCGAAACGGTAGAGGGCTTTTTCCAGTTTGCCGCTACGGCAAAAGCAAAATCCGACAGAGTAAAGGGTACTGCGCCCATAAGCGAGCCCATCGCATTGAGATGTCTTTCGCATAACTCTATAGAGCATACTGCATAATTATCGCCTATCTCATCTATGACCGCTCCGTTTTCCGTTGCAAAACGGTCCTTTTTAAAAAACTCTCTTACCTCGTCTATTGTGGGTAATCTTTCTTCTGACATTGTGATACTTCCTTTTATATTTTCTCGCAATAAAGGGGATGTAAAACAAAGTTTTACACTCCCCTTGAAATCAATTATTTTTTCTTTTTGCCTCTTTTGGAGTTCTTCTGGCTTCTGGTCTGTTTGAGCTTGTCTGCCGCCTTCATTTCCTTGGCAGGTGCTTCTGCAACTTCTTCCTTGACCTCCTCGGCTTCGGCTACCGCTTCTGCAACTTCTTCCTTGACCTCTTCGGCTTCGGCTACCGCTTCTGCGACTTCTTCCTTAACCTCTTCGGCTTCGGCAACCGCTTCTGCGATTTCTTCCTTAACCTCCTCGGCTTCGGCTACCGCTTCTGCGACTTCTTCCTTAACCTCCTCGGCTTCGGCTACCGCTTCTGCGACCTCTTCCTTGACCTCCTCGGCTTCGGCAACTGCTTCTGCGACTTCTTCCTTGACCTCTTCGGCTTCGGCAACCGCTTCTGCGACTTCTTCCTTAACCTCTTCGGCTGAATCATCGGCATTATTAACAAACACCTCTGCAATAGCCTCCTTGATGGAATCCTTTGCCGCCTGAAGCTCTTCTTCCTTCTTTTCGGGAAGCTCAAACTCGATATCGGGATAAAGGTTCATCATCTTCTTGGCATCCAGCATTACGATTTCGCCCTCAACTCTTTCGGTATGAGCGATACCGCAGATGTAGGGAGATGAATATATTCTTCTTAAGGTGTTACCCTGAAGAACTACGTCCGCCTCTTCTACCGAGTATACCTCGTCGCAGATAAGTCCCATCATCTTATCGGTTTCCTTAGGCTGAACAAGAAGAACGATACCTCTGAAATTGCTTTTAAAAAGCTCCTTGCCTTCATCTATCAGGTTAAGAATCTTGGGTAGATAGAAGATATCCGCTTCGTAAAGCAGTTCTTCCTTATCCGTTTCGGAAATATCATCTCTGAATATTTCTTCGGCTATTTTATGTAGCTTACTGTGAGGCTTTGAAATATGAGCTACGTGAGCGTTAAGGTCGTTTCTGTTACTTGTATAGCTGTCTATCCACTTACCGAATTTACATTCGTGAGGATCGGTGGCAAGAGTAAACTTTTCGCCTGTTTCCAGACAACGCTTAAGCTCGTTTGCCCAGTTTATATGCTCCTGCTTACGCTGTTCCAGCATTTCCTTGAATTCTTCGTATTCAGCGTCAAGAGAACGCATATTGAAGAACTCTCGCAGGTCTATCAGCGGTACTATCTGTCCTCTGATAACACCTACGCCACGAAGTGCCTTATTAGCGGTGGGGACAGGTACTATCTCGGAGGGCAGTTCGGTCATTCCCGAAATCATATCACTGCATACTGCAAATTTATTCTGGCAAAGATTGAATATTATCCACGGCATATCACCGCCTATAGATTTCTTTATCTCTTCCATTGTTTAACCCTCCTGATTTACCTTTAATATAATTATTTTATCAGATTTCAAGTGTCTTAAGATATTCTCTGAAGCCTTCGCCTATTTCGGGGTGCTTTAATGCTACCTCTACACAAGCCTTCATGATACCGAGCTTATTGCCCATATCGTATCTTGTTCCTGTAAAGTCAACACCTATCATACCCTCTGTAACAGCAAGCTGCTTCATAGCGTCTGTAAGCTGATATTCGCCGCCTGCACCTGTGGGAAGTGTTTCAAGAATATCAAAAATCTTTGCAGGTAATACACATCTGCCGAGAATTGCGAAGTTTGTGATAACCTCCTCAGGCTTGGGCTTTTCTATCATATTTGTAAGATAGTAGTCGTTGCCTTCTGCGTGCTTTACGTCAAGTGTGCAGTACTTGAGTACCATCTCAAAGGGTACTTCCTTCATACATACTACCGCCTTGCCGTACTTTTCGTATGCGCGACAGCACTGTGCAGTACAGGGATCTTCGCCGATGATAACGTCATCGCCGTACATTACTACGAAGGGATCGTTACCAACGAACTGCTTTGCATACATAACCGCACCGCCTGTGCCGTTCTGTGTCTGCTGACGGATGTAGCTTATTCTCTTACCCATTTCAGCAATTTCGCATACTACCTGATATGCTTCTTCCTTACCGCTGTTCTTAAGCTGTAATTCAAGGTCAGGCTTGCGGTCGAAGTGATCCTCGATATCCTGCTTGCCTCTTGATAATACGATGAGTATGTCTGTAATGCCTGACTTCAGAGCCTCTTCAACGCTGTACTGAATAGCAGGCTTGTCAACTATGTTGAGCATCTCCTTGGGGATAGCCTTGCTCGCAGGTAAAACACGGGTGCCGTAGCCTGCCGCAAGAATAACCGCTTTTGTTACTTTTGCCATTTCTTTTCGTTCCTTTTCTATAAATTAAAATAATGCTTCCTTGAGCTTTATCATCTTTGTAAGACTACCTAATGCATAAAGGTCACCTGAAAGTACCTTTGCCTTGAAATCATACTTGCCCTTTACAATGCTTATTACGTCATCAATAGGCATATCTACGTGAATATCATTGTCGATATAGCCGTAAGGCTCTACTGATACCGTGCCGTTATCAACAAGGATATACATATAGCCTTCGTATTCACCGTAAACCTTTATCTGAACTGCAATCTTTTCGTTTACTGCAGAAACGTCCTTGCCTGCAACTGCCTTTCTGAGCATATCAGCGAGTGCAACGATATCAGGCTGCTTTCTTACTGCCTTCTTTGTCGTTTTCTTTTCTGCGGTCTTCTTTGCAGTAGTCTTTGCCGTTGCCTTCTTTGCGGCGGGCTTCTTTGCAGTAGCCTTTGCCGTGGTCTTCTTTGCGGCGGGCTTTTTTGCAGCAGCCTTTGCCGTGGTCTTCTTTTCAGCAGGCTTCTTGACTTCCTCCGCCTTTACCTCTGCCTTGGGAGCAGTAACGATTGCTTCTTCCTTTGTTGTCTTTTTAACAGCCATAATTCTGTCCTTTCTGACTTAACGTAAATATTTTATCCGTTTATACAGTTTTTACGGAAAATATAAGTTCACATAGTATATAATAGCACATTTTAAATAAAAATACAAGACTTTACGGCAATTTTTTGAAGTTTATCACAAAAAAGAATCGGATTTCATATATTATGAAAAAAGGTAAAGGAGAAAAAACTTTAATTTATGTCTGATATACTTATACTCGGCGGCGACAGAAGACTGCAATACGTAGCCGATATCATCGGAGAAAAATACGATACCGAAATATATACCACCGATTGCCTTAAACTTTTCAGCGGTGAGAAAAGAAGATATAAAGCTATAATTCTGGGGATACCC
>JAFQUH010000055.1 GCA_017408635.1 Ruminiclostridium sp.
AAGCTCTGTCATAAAGCTCTGGCAGAATCTCATAACTTCTCCGTCAGACTTACCCTGAGGATCGAAGTCGGAACCACCCTTGCCGCCGCCCATGGGGAGGGATGTGAGGGAGTTCTTGAAGGTCTGCTCGAAGCCTAAGAACTTGATGATACCTGAATATACGTTGGGAGCGAATCTTAAACCGCCCTTGTAAGGACCGATTGCAGAGTTGAACTGTACTCTGAAGCCTCTGTTTACCTGTGTCTTGCCGTTGTCGTCAACCCAGGGAACACGGAATGTGATCTGTCTTTCAGGTTCAACGATTCTTTCGAGAACGCCTGCTTCTACAAGGTCAGGTCTCTTTTCTACTACGGGCTCGATGCTTTCAAACACTTCTGTTACTGTCTGAATGAATTCGGGCTCGCCTGCGTTTCTTTTCTTTACTGTTTCCAGTAAGTCGATAAGATACTGATTCTTTAACGCCATGGTTATAATCCTCCTGTTAGTTGACAAGGGTTTTAATAACATCACTGTCCTATTAAACCCATTGCCGTTATTTTTTTAAAATTACAAAAAAATTATAGCACAGATACTTCAATTTTGCAATAGGTAAATTGAAATTTTTCAAAAAAACTTGCAATAAACTTGAAAAATGACAATTTTTTATCAATTTCAGGTCGAATTTCGCAAGTTTTCAAAACGAATATTGCAAATTTTCGTAAAATACAAAATTCGCTTGCTTATTTTATAAAAGTGTAGTACAATATTATAGTAATGAAAAATCAAGAATGAATGAAGAATGACAGAAGACATACAGAAAGGATGATACAGCTTGGATAAAACGTCAATAAAGACTATTGCCGAGAATCGCAAGGCACGACACGACTATTTTATACTTGAAAGCTACGAAGCAGGAATAGAGCTTACAGGCACAGAGGTAAAGTCCATCCGTGACGGAGGACTTAATTTAAAGGATAGCTGGATTGCAATTGAAGAGGGCGAAGCCTTCATAAAGCAGATGCATATCTCCCCTTACGAAAAGGGCAATATTTTCAATAGGGATCCCCTTCGTGAAAGAAAACTGCTTATGCACAAGAGGGAAATTATGAAGCTGCTCGGTCAGGTAAAGCAGGGCGGACTTACTCTTATACCTATTTCGGTATATTTCAAGGGTAGCAGAGTCAAGGTACAGGTGGGACTTTGCAAGGGCAAAAAGCTCCACGATAAGAGAGATTCCATTGCACAGAGAGATGCAAAGAGAACTATCGACAGAGCTATGAAGGAAAGAAACAGATAAATTCAACATTTTTCGGCATAATTTTCAAAAAAGGTATTGACAAACAGAATTTATTCTGATATAATAGATTATGCTGATTTGCGGGGGTGCTGGAATCGGCAGACAGGCAAGCTTGAGGTGCTTGTGTCAGTATTGGCGTGAGGGTTCAAGTCCCTTCCCCCGCACCAAGTAAAAGAGAGTCGCTTTTGCGACTCTCTTTTACTTTATACAGAGGACTGAACCCGAACGCCAATGGCGTGGGCAACGCCTGCGACCGCCGCCGGTGGCGGAAGAAAGGGCGCAGCAGTCGGAAAAAATCAAGGAAAAGCATAAGCCCGCAGTTTTTTTCCGATAACTGCAAGAGGGGTTGCGAAGCAACTTCAAGTCCCTTCCCCCGCACCAAGTAAATGCCTCACCATCAATTCCACAACACAAACATAATCAGGAAAGCCTTATAGCTCTCCTGATTCTTTTTTATTTATGCCACTCTCCGTTAAGGAACTCTACCCTGCTTATAAGCCAATTTTTAAGATAATCTACAGCCTGGGCGTGTGTTCTGCATCTTGCGGCACCGCTTGAAAGCTCACCCTTAAAGGAATCGTTGTTTCTGATATTATCCCACTTATCATAATTTCTGCCGAAATGTTCGGAATAATTATTCTTTGTGTTCTCTATCATCTCATATGCACGGGTAAATACTCCGCTGTCATAGGCGTCGGTCCAGGTTTCCTCTATCATCTCTCTGTACCAGTCCTCGTAAGCGAGTACAACAAGCCAGGGATTGAGGGTTTCAAATTCTCCGCCGCCGTGAGGTCCGCCGTTTACGTCGGGAACGATAGCTGAAGCATAATATCCCTTACCATCAGCACAACGGTTTTTTAGTCCGAGTCCCGAATCGAAATCCCAGGGGGCGCAGAAGGTGAGCTTTTTATCACCGTTTACACCGAAATCAACGCTCATATAAAAGCTGGACCAGTATATATCGGCGTCACAGGCGATTTCGTTTATGATATAGGTGTCCACAAGGGACTCTACGTTTATAACTCTTTCTATAGCCTCTCTGGGCGTGATATCAGTCGTTTTGCTGATATCGGTATAGCTTGAATTGAAAATATAAGCCTCATCCTTATATGCTGCATAGTACAAGATATCGTAAACCTTATCAATATAGTTCTTGATGAAATTTCTCTGATTTTCAGAATAGATATCACTCTTTATTGTGAATCCGCCGTCGCAGTTATCAAGATATTTAATCGTTCTGCCGCTTCCTCCCTTTCCGTCATAGGGCTTTAAGGGAGAATTATTGGCATAATCTATGCGAAACTGCTGAAGTGAATCCTCGGTATAGTAGTAGCCATCCATTTCAAGAAAATATCCGATATCTGTTCCCGTATAATCCTTTTCGGCTTCCGTAATATTTACTCTGTTTTCATTTATCTGCTGATATTCAGCAAGCAGATAAACACCCCAGTATTTTTCGTTGATATATACTTCAACAAATTCGGTATCGGAAACGTATAAGCCATCCTCAGTGAGTATTTCCTCGGCTATCTGAAGGGTTGCCTTGTTACGAAGCATTGAGGCGTCCTTGTATTCGGCTATAAGCACCCAGTTTTTTGTCTGTGCGCCGCCGTTAAGGCCTGCCATATTCTGCTTTTCCGCAAACTTTATGCGTAACGGTTTTTTATCATAGGTGGTAGTCCAGTTGCCTCTTACCTTCACCTTTGCCTCGGCTTTATCAAGCAGTAAGGTATTATCCTCATTCAGCGTAATAGTACAGTCCTCATAATATGGTGCAGGCGGCATTCTGTAATCAGGTGTCCAGGATGCTATCTGCTGGGATACGTGAGTAGCAACCGGCTTTGTTGCAAAATCTATGGCATTCTTATCGGTGCTTACCGTATTTATATAAAGAACGGGCATTGTAGTATCATTGCTGATTTCAGGCGGTGCGGTAGTGACCGCAGTTGTAGTTTCGGGCTTTGGTGTTGCCGTAGTCGTGGTTTCGGGCTTTGGTGTTGCCGTAGTTGTGGTTTCAGGCTTTGGTGTTGCCGTAGTTGTGGTTTCAGGCTTTGACGTTGTTGTAAGCTCTGTTTCAGGCGTGTCTGACGGCTTTTCCGTCACTCCTGTTCCGGTATTTACACTACTGCTTTCGGGAGAGGGTATACTTACGGGAATTCCGCTTTCCGAACAGGAACAAAGCATAGAAATCATCATAAAGGGCAATATAAATTTTACGAGCTTTTTCATTTCAGATTCTCCATTTTTTCGGCCTTAATTGCCTATCTGTTACAGATGGCATTACTGTTTTAATAAAAGTAAGTAATTTAAAGTGTTCTTACCTTCAAGAATATATATTTCGCAGGAATCACCGACGCTTGAGCTGGGATCATAGCTGAAAAACTTTGAACAGAAAACAGGAGAAGGTACAAAATCAGCGTCTGTTATCTGACATTCCAGATGGTACTTACTATAAGTTCTGCCGGATGAAGTGGTCTGCTCGTGGCGGATTGCCTTTTTCACTTTTCCTGGGTATTTCCTGCCCTTTTTCATCATAGCAGTATAGGTAAAAAGATTTCTTAACGCATTTATTATACCGACAACTCCCGCAATAGCCACAAGTGATACAATAACGATTACAGAAATGGGACCGAAGAGATCCGTTTCGTTATTATTTTTGTCAGGGTAAAGATCGGGTGGCTTCGGTGCATTCATAGAGTTTGCAATAAGCACGATAATAAATATACAGAATGCTATCCAGCAAAGCCACAGTAAAAAGGTTGATATCTGCGGCTTTTTGCATTCCTTAAGCTTTAAAATTTTCAGATTATTTGTTTTCATAGATTACTCCTATGATAGTGTGATATTATTAATTTACAACGTAAGAATTTCTTTAAATATACGGAAAATCTCTTAACCTCTATCCTTTTTTCCGATCTTATTCGGAAGGATCACAAACAAGGAAAGTGCAATAAGGGATACTACCATTCCCTCGTATAGCAGAGGAGTTCTGTAAACAAGGCTTACAGTGTGCGTTCCCTCCGTTAACGGTATTCCGAGAAATATTTCGTTAGCTTTGTAAACGGGAGTTTCTTTCCCGTCTATAAAAGCCTTCCAGCCATCATTATACAGATAATTCACCACAAGGTATCCGTTTTCTGACAGAGTCAGATTGCCGCTTATGGCATTTACGTCAAGGCTGACGTTTTGCATAGTTTCCTTCATTCTGTCGTTATAAGCATCACGATATACCTCGGCAGGAATACTGTATAGCTTTATATCCTCACATTCAAATTCCAAAATAAAGGAAAGGCTGTTTACGTTTTCCTCAAAATATCCGAGTGAAACCGTATAGAAATCAGTATTGTATATCCATTCCCAATTACTGATATCGTTACTGTAATAAAATCTGCTTACCTCTGTATCGTCGGCGAATATCGTACAGCGCTGACTCTGAATTTCGGGATAGCATTCATACCGCATTCCACTCACAGCCAGATAAAGAAAGCTATCCGCTACGTCGTTGTTTATTGTAATCGTATTATCGTAGCAATCTGCATTATAGTCTGTTCTGCCCCTGAATTCACGAAGTAAGTCTATATCGCATTCCTTTGAATAAGAAGGCAGAGCCGTCACGGTTTTTCCGTCATAATCTTCAAGGTATACGCTATCCATCATAGCATAGGGAAGCTCTGCGGAGTTGAAGGCTTCAAAATCCTTTTCTGATACCGCATTATGATATATAACTCCCGTCGGAAGAGCGTATTGATTCTTGTACAGATATATATCTTCGTTATATATTTCTGCGCTTTTCATTCCGACGGGCTCAAGACCGTACATTGAAATCCCGCTATCAGAGTATGAATAAATATTATCTACTCCGAAAAGAGAATACAAAACTTCCTTTCCCGCAAAGCCTGATACCTGACCTGTCGAAAGAATGCTTCCCACATCCTGACCACATCGTGTAAGAAGGCTCATATAGTTTTTATCAATAGAGCTTTTGAAAATATCCGTATCGGCTATATTGTACCTGAGCGCTTGTGAAAACTGCTGATCCTTATTGTAACGGGAGGACGTACTGTCGACAAATTCATGCTCCCTTGATATACATCCGTATCTGTCGGGATAATTTTCAGTCCCTTCGCTTTCGGATAATTCCGTCAGGAAGCGGTTACTTTCTACCACAAAAAGTCTGCTATCGTCAATTTCAAAATCAAGGATATTGAATAAGATAAAGCAAACGGCGGTAATAAGGCTCAGAAGGGATGAAATTTTTCTGAATTTCATTGATAATAACAGTAATGCTACCATAAGCAACGCTGAAATAAGCAGTAAGACCTGCAGAGCGTACGCCTTATTCATTACGACAAGGGCTGCAAAAAAGATAATCAGACAACCGACAAGGCACATAAGAACTAACGTTATCGGCTTGTATTTTGAAGCCGATAGCGATTTCAGACATTTTACCGCAGAGCTTAAGATCTGCAATACCTTGCCGAAGATCTTTTTCGCAAGCCTTCTTGTAAATGGTATGGTATTTACAAGTCCTGCTATGCAAATTATAAGATTGCTGACAGTTGCAAATTTAAGAGTGATACCAAGTGAATAAAGCAATATACAGAATACCGCCGTGTATTTATCCTGCTTTCTTTCTTTATACAGAGAAGGAATAATCACCACCGCTGAATAACACATTATCATGGCAGGGATAAAGCCCCATCTGCAAAGCGCATACTGAAATCCGTTAAGTCCGTAACGTATAAGCGGTAGTGCCGTGAGAAAAATAATTCCCAGCGAATATATTCTTAATTCATTATGCCGTCTGTTGGCCGTCAGAAGAATAATAAAGCATATTACTATACCTATTCCCGCTCCGGTTGCGCTATCGGTAATCCGAGGAGAAAATAACTCGTTAAGATATTCTGCACTTGGGAAAACGTATGAAAGCAGATCGGCAAAGCCTATAGACGAGGTGCGGCTACTGTTAAGAAAATCAAACACACAGGGCATTATAACGACTGAAGCCATCAGTATTCCCATAACAAAGGCTCCGAACCCCTTGAGAAGAGTAAATGCAATTTTTCCGATTCCGTAGCTTTTATGAACGTAAAAGCTACGTACTATGGCAAAAAGTACAACAAAGGGTATCGTGTATACAATAAGAGTAAAGCCTGAAAGCGAAAGCCAGAATACCGTTGCAGAAAATAGCTTCCAGCCCTTCCCTTTTATTATGTTGTCAGCACCGATTATAAATAGCGGAAAGGCTATATACATATAAAGAAAATGCGGATTCAATGCACCTGTAAAGATCATATTTCCGCAGAACACGTAACACGTGGCAAACAGTCCGCCGTAAAAAAGATTCTTTCCGAAATGCCTGCACATAGCAATAAAGGAAAGTCCCGAAAGATACGTAAGAAGAAGCGTACCGATAGCAAGGAATAACGCAATATGCTCATTCGGTACTATTATAGAAAAGACATAAAAAGGAGCAAAGGGAAGAAAATTCAGAATGGTAAATATATTGTCTATCCCGAAGCCGTACTCAAAATTCATCATCGGGAGCTGAAACGTACCGCTACCAACATTGTCAAAAAAGGATAGTATACATTCCTTGAAATTCAGTAAAAAAGGATAGTACTGATTGATCCCATCGCCGCCCAGAAACGAGCCTGATTCTATAATCATCGGTAATATCGTAATGGTGATAAACAACGCAAAAAGCGTGGTATATATGCCTATGCATATAAGCGTATTCCATTTGTCAGCTTTATCGGCGTTATCGATAAAGTTACGTAAACAGCGTGCTATTCTTCCGATACTTTTCATTATGCTTCCTTTATAATAATATTTTCAAGTTTAATTCTAACATATAAAAATATATAAATCAAGATTTGACAAACCAAAAACAGTAAGAAAAATAATTATTTTTCCAAAACCTCTTGACAAGTTAGTAATAATATGATATTATCATATTGTAAATAACAATAAAGGAGGCGAAAAGATGGAATCCGAAAAGAAATTTCTTGAGGGATATAATATAGAAAGCTACGACAGACCATCGGTAACGACCGACGTAGTAATCTATACCATCAGGCAGGATGACAGCGACAGCTTCCGCAAGGATCCTGAAAAGCGGCTTTCGGTACTTCTTATAGAACGAGCCGAGCATCCCTTCAAAAATAAATGGGCGCTCCCCGGCGGCTTTGTCAGAATGGACGAAACTGTACCCGATGCGGCGATAAGAGAAGCAAAGGAGGAAACGGGAGTAAAGCCTTCAGCACTTGTTTACACGGGTGTATTCAGCGGACTTTCCCGTGATCCCAGAGGCAGAATAATATCCAACGCCTTCACCTGTATACTTTCAAACAACGAGAAAGCAACGGCAGGTACAGACGCAAGTAATGCGGGATGGTTTGATATAAGCGTCAGGGAGGAAGATGGACAGTATATTCTGACGCTGAAAAAGGACGAGCTGATATTTACAGAAAGACTGCAGAAGAATCAGGATACGTCGGGTATGACAAGCTATATTAAATGCGGAGATAATTCCCTTGCCTTTGATCATTCAGAAATTATACTGACGTCATTTTTACAGCTTCGTGAAAAGGCAGAGAGCTTCGGGCTTATATTTGATTTTCTTCCCCCTGAATTTACTCTTGCAGAGCTACAGAGGGTTCAGGAAATAATAACGGACAAAGCGTCGGTACCCGCAAACTTCAGGCGTAAGGTCAGCGAATACGTAGAAGAAACAGGAAATATATCCGGCGGTGCAGGACACCGACCTGCGATGCTTTACAGAAGGAGGGTGAAGGAAGATGTTAAGTAAGGAAAAAGCGTATCAGTTGCTTATAGAGGGACTTGCAGAGCCTGATGAGATACGCTACGTGGCGCATTCAAAATATGTGGGTGATTTAGCCGGAATGATAGCAAAGGAATTATCCCTTGACTATGAGTATGCAACGGTGCTTGGTTATCTTCACGATATCGGCAGAAAGTACGAATCGGACAATCACATTTATGCAGGCTATGAATATCTCAAAAACAACGGATATGAGGATTACGCCTTTATCTGTCTTACCCATTCCTTTTTAAATAACGATATAGAGTGTATCTGCGGATGCTTTTTAAGTCCCGATAGCAGAGGTTATAGGGAGGTAAAGGAATTTGTAGAAAATCATCCTTATACTATGTACGATAAGATAATACAGACCTGCGATCTTCTGTGCCTGCATTCGGGCGGTACTACCTTAGAGGACAGAATAGAGGACATCGAACAGAGAAAGGGTACTCATCATAAATCCCTTTATCATAAAGAAACGGCATTTTCCCAGAAGGAAGAAATAGAAAAACTACTCGGACATTCTATTTACGATTTTTATGACAGCTTATAAGCGGAAAGGACAGATTATGAAAAAATTTCTTATAGTCGTTGATATGCAGAAGGACTTTGTAGACGGCGCTTTAGGTACAAAGGAAGCGGAAAAGATAGTTCCCTTTGTAACGGAAAAAATAAAAAATCACGATGGTGAAATAATAGTAACCTACGATACTCATTTTGAAAACTATATGGATACGGCAGAGGGTAAGAAGCTTC
>JAFQUH010000056.1 GCA_017408635.1 Ruminiclostridium sp.
AAGGAAAGAAATGAAGAAGAAAAAGGCAGGTTTTCCGATGAGGTCGTTATAAATATAGATAACTGCGACGGCTGGTGCAGGACAGAGCTTGATATACCCGATGGGATGGACAGCTTCCGCCTTATCTTTAAAGCGGCAAACGGAGCGGTGACAGGAGGGGACAGAGGCTGTGTTTCTGCCGAATTTCTGAATCAGGAAGGAGAAATAGTTGGCACGGTTGCTACTACTCCTATAGCTGATAAAAAATATTTTTATGAGTACAAGACAAAAGGGCAGAAGGAAGATGAATTTGCAACTATCCCCGAAGACGCAGAGAAAATGCAGCTTTGTATCTATGGTAAGCAGGACGGTGCCAGCCTTGACTTTTACGTAAAGGATATAACTCTTGAATTTGCTGAAAAGCCTTATGCCGATACTAAAATAGAAGGAATAAATGCAGTCTACGTAAATCATAAGGTGAATGAAAAGCCTGTTATAATCGTGCAGGATGTGACCTTCGGCAATGCGTTTTTATGGATAGGACTCGGTATACTTGTGGCGGCAACGGCAACCGTTATTTTCCTTTATGAAAAGGGTAAAAGGAAAATCGAAGAAAACGATAAAGAAAATCAATAATTTTTTAAAAAACTATTGACAAACATAAATCAATATGCTATAATAATGAAGCTGTTCTAAAGACAGTAGGTCGGGAAACCGCTAACGACAATGTCGCCTACCGAGGAATGGGAAGAAAGAATATGATTTTTCTGCCCTTTTCTATCTTTTAGAAAAGGGTTTTTATATTCCCCTTTTCGAACAGTTAATACACGAAAGGAGATACACTATGCCCAGTGAAAAGATCTTAGCGTCAAAGCAGGAATACGTAGCTCAGCTCGCTGAAAAGCTCAAGAATTCCGCTTGCGGCGTAATCGTTGACTACAAGGGTATCACAGTTGCTGACGACACAGTTCTCAGAAAGGGACTCCGTGAGGCAGACATTGATTACTTCGTAGTTAAGAACACTCTTTTAAAGCGTGCAGCTGAAATTGCCGGCATTGAAGGTCTTGATGACGTTCTCGAAGGCACAACAGCTATCGCACTCGCAAAGGAAGATATCGTTACAGCTCCCAAGCTTTTATTCAAGCAGGAAGAAGCTTCTAACGGTGCTTTCACAATCAAGAAGGGCTTCGTTGATGGCAAGGCTATCAGCAAGGAAGAAGTAGTAGCTTACGCAAAGCTCCCCACAAAGGAAACTCTGCTTTCTCAGCTCGTATTTATGCTTCAGTCCCCTATCCAGAAGCTCGCTATCGCTATAAGCGAAATCGAAAAGAAGAACGCATAAGTAATGCGGCGGCTTAAAATAAGCCAAAAAAATTAAAGCGGAAAAACCGCAAAGAAAAAATTTAAACATATTTATGGAGGAAAATAAAATGGCTTCAGAAAAGATTTTAGCAATGATCGAAGAAGTAAAAGGTTTAACAGTATTAGAGCTCAACGAACTCGTTAAGGCTCTCGAAGAAGAATTTGGTGTATCTGCAGCAGCAGTAGCAGTAGCAGGTCCCGCAGCAGGCGGCGCAGCTGCAGCAGCTGAAGAAAAGACAGAATTTGACGTAGTTCTCGCATCCTTCGGCGATGCTAAGATGAACGTTATCAAGGCAGTTAAGGATATCTGCGGTCTTGGTCTTAAGGAAGCTAAGGAACTCGTTGAAGCAGCTCCTAAGGCTCTCAAGGAAGGCGTTTCCAAGGCAGAAGCTGAAGAAATCAAGGCTAAGCTCGAAGAAGCTGGCGCTAAGATCGAACTTAAGTAATTACTGTTTGATTAAAACCAGGATCCCCATCCGCAAGGATGGGGATTTTTTTGTATGCAGAGAGTTGTTTTAATGTAACAAAACCGAAGCTAGATTGTTGTGTAGATTGTGGATTGACGGGGTGTGGGGATGGGTGTATAATTAGAGGTAATATAGGAATATTTTGGAGGAAGTTTATGAGAAAACAGCTATTAAGTATTCTACTCGTGATAGTCATGTTGATTGGAATAATGCCGATCAATGCAGTTGCAACCGACGATTACGGAGAATTTACTGACGGTGAGCAGGTTATCAGTGATATGATAGCAAAGAACGGTATGTATGCTCATCCTCGTATCATTATGACAGAGGAAAGATTTGCAAAAATGAAGGAAAGCATCGGAGACGACTCGGTGACAGCAAACCTTCTTGAAAAACTACGCAACGAAGCGGACAAACTCCTTAATGAGCCTGTATCACAATATGAAATCCCCGATGGTATACGTCTTCTGGAAACGTCAAAAAGGATACAGCGAAGGGTTGCAGCGCTTGCTATGGCGTACAATATTTTCGGGGAAGAAAAATATGCTCAGCGATGCTACGAAGAGCTTGAAGCGGCGTGCAATTTCAAGGATTGGAATCCGAGACATTTTCTTGATACCGCAGAAATGAGTACCGCCTTTGCACTTGGTTATGACTGGCTCTATAATTGGATGGATGACGGGCAGAGGGCATTCATCAAAAAGAATATGATTGAAAAAGGTCTTACTCAGGTTATGGACGATTACGAGGATAAGCCACGAACCAGAACTTATCGTTGGTATCAGGATTTTCCCGGTGATAACTGGAAGCTCGTCTGCAACGGAAGTATGAGTATGGCGGCGCTTGCGATCGGGGATGAAGCTGACGCAAGAGATATAGCTTCAAAGGTTCTTACCTATGCTTATAAGGAGGCATATTCCTTTGTTCGTCGTGCCTACAGCTCAAAGGACGGAACGTATAGTGAAGGGCTTGGATACTGGGACTACGCTACATATTATCTTGGATTGCATTCCTCCTCGCTGACAAGTGCTACGGGAACTGACTATGGACTTGCTGACTTTGAAGGACTTCGTAAATCTGTTGATTTTGTCCGATATATGAGCTCCAATACTCCGAAATCCTTCAGCTTTGGTGACGATGGTGACAGTAGAGATACAGGCTGGGCGGTTTTTCTGTGGCTGGGAGATTATCTTCAGTCATATGATATTTCTTCCGTTCGTCTTAAGAAAATAAGAAGCACCAGTTTTAATTATCTTGACCTTTTGTGGATTGATGAGGATGAAAAATCCGATTCAGTCGCAGAGAGCCCAACCGATTGGGGAGAGGTGGGAGCGTCAAATGCCAGCTTCAGAAATACATGGGATGAAAGCGGTATTGTGGCGGCACTTCATGCCGGTATAAATAACTATAAGTATCATGGCCACTATGATTTAGGAACATTCTATATCGAGTCAAAGGGTGCAAGATTCTTTACAGATCTGGGCAATGAGAACTATGAGCTTGAAAATCGTCAGTATTCATATCGAATAAGAGCCGAAGGACATAATACGCTTGTAATAAACCCATCTCAGAAGCTCGATCAGCAGGAAGGTGCAGAATGCCTCATAAGCGAATTCAGCAGTGGAAACGAAGCCTATGCTGTTACCGATTTAACCGCCGCATATGAGCCAAGTGATGCAAAAAGCGTTATTCGTGGTCTGAAAATGATAAAGGACAAAGAATGTGTTGTCATTCAGGACGAAATCTCTCTCAATGCTCCGGGTGAGATATATTGGTTTGCTCACACAAAGGGACAGATTGATGTTGCCGGTGACGGCAGAAGCGCTGTTGTTACTGTTGATTCGGAGAAGCTGTGGGTAGGAATAATCAGCGATTGCGGTAACTTTACCGTGATGAATGCCGAATCTCTGCCAACGTCTCCCATTGTACCCAATCAGACGAGCAACAGCAGTTATAGAAAGCTCGCTATCCATCTGACAAATACCAAGGATACAACAATTTCCGTAGCCTGCATTCCGCTGAAGCAGGGAGAAGCGCAGCCTTCCTGGATTCCGTCTATGAAGGAAATGTCAGAATGGGCTGATCAGACACCCAAAAACGTTGTTGCAATTCCCGAGGCAGATGATACTGTATTCACTTACAACGGTGAGGAGCGGACGTATACTCTCGCCGAAAGCGAACACTATATCATTTCGGGCAACAATCAGACAAGCGCAGGCATTTATACTGTTACGGTTGCTCTGAAGGATAAAAATAATACCGTATGGAGCGACGGCTCAACAACGGATAAGATTTATCGGTTTGTAATCCGCAAAGCGACTGTGACAGCGGAAATGTTCGCGTATACACCACCTACAAGCCTTGTCTATGACGGAGAGCCCAAGACGGCAACCGTTACAACCGATATGGCCGGTATGGGAACAATCACCGTCAAGTATTCCGCTGATCCCGTAAACGCAGGAACCTACGTAGTATCTGTTGACATTGCGGAAGGTGAAAATTATGCCGCTATAAACGACCTTGTGATTGGAGAATTCGAAATATTAAAATCCGATGAAGTGCTTGAAAATACAGTTCATATCTACACCTCAACCGTATTCCCTCCCAGCTATTTCGGACAGGGCTACACCCTTCACGAATGTATTAATTGTGCACATAATTACAAGGATAATTTTGTTGACAAGCTGATTCTCCCTGCAATTTCCAACCTTGCATTAAAGTCAAGAAACTACAACAGCATCACTTTAAGCTGGAGCACAAACAACAAGGCGTCAGGCTACATAATTCAGCAGTACAAGAACAATACATGGACTAATATTGCGAATATCAAGGACAATGCCACCACAAGCTATCAGATTACAAACCTTGCAGCTAACAAACGCTATAAATTCAGAGCGGTAGCCTACGTTACAGACGGAGAAAGCACAGCTTATAGTAGTTACACAAGCGCTCTGATAATCTCCACTG
>JAFQUH010000057.1 GCA_017408635.1 Ruminiclostridium sp.
GGTGGATTCCACAACATTTGCCGAAGGCAAATATTTCATCCGCCAAAGGCGGATTTCATCAAAACCGGAGGTTTTGATTTCACCGTGCCATAGGCACGATTTCATTTTGAAATTTGTCACCGACAAATTTCAATTTATTAATTTCCCCTCATCCGTCACCTGCGGTGACACCTTCTCCCAAGGGAGAAGGCTTTATAATACGCCATTTAAAATCCATCCGCCGCAGGCGGATTCCACCATTAGCGAAGCGACATCATATGCCCGATAGGGCATATATCATTCATCATATCTGCGTAGCAGATATATCATTCTGAAATTTGCCTCTGGCAAATTTCAACCAAGAGGTATCAGGTTATGAACGAATTATATAAAAGAACGTCTATGCTTATAGGCGAGGAAAAAGTGAATATCCTTAAACAGAAAACCGTTGCCCTGTTCGGCGTGGGCGGTGTGGGTGGCTACGTTGCCGAGGCGCTGGCAAGAGCGGGTATAGGTCATATCCTGCTTATAGATAAGGACGAGGTCAGCGATTCCAACCGCAACCGTCAGATTATTGCCCTTACCTCCACTATCGGCAGACCGAAGGTAGAGGTAATGAAGGAAAGAATCCTTGATATAAATCCCGAGGCGAGGGTTACCGCAAAGCAATGCTTTTTTCTGCCCGAAACCGCTGACGAGTTTGATTTTTCCGATTATGATTACGTCGTAGACGCCGTGGATACCGTTACCGCAAAGCTGCTTATCATTGAAAAAAGCAAAGCGGCGGGCGTTCCCGTAATCAGCAGTATGGGTACGGGTAATAAGCTGGACGCAACCGCCTTCAGAGTAGCCGATATCTATAAGACCTCGGTTTGTCCTCTTGCCCGTGTTATGCGAAGAGAGCTGAAGAAAAGGAAAATCGACAGTCTTAAGGTTGTATACAGCGAGGAAGAGCCTGCTTTAAACAGCGGTGAAACCGAAAACGGCAAGCCTGTTCCCGCCAGCATCTCCTTTGTGCCGTCGGTGGCGGGACTTATAATCGCAGGCGAGGTCATAAAGGATATGATAAAGTGAAATATCGCAATGTGTCGGAAAATACAACAAATTTTCACACAATTTTTATTTTTGTTTATTGCATTTATATTTTTTTCGTGATATAATGATATTTATATAATGGATAAAAATTTATTTAATTAAAAGGAAATAGATATGAATATTGCAGTAGCTATCGACGGACCTGTAGGAGCAGGTAAAAGCTCCATTGCAAGACAGGCGGCAAAAAAACTTGATTTTATCTACGTGGATACGGGCGCTATGTACCGTGGCATCGGCTTATACACAGTAAGAAAGGGTGTAGGCACAAAGGATACCGGGGCGGTAATTTCCCTGCTTCCCGAGATAGAGCTTGATATAAAGATCATAGACGGCACACAGAGAGTGTTCTTGAACGGTGAGGACGTATCCGAGGATATAAGACTCCCCGAAATCAGTATGGCGGCATCCGACGTATCAGCCATCCCCGAGGTAAGAGCCTTCCTTCTTGATTTACAGAGAGGCTTTGCAAAGACCAACAATGTAATTATGGATGGCAGAGATATAGGTACGGTTATCCTTCCTGATGCAGAGGTAAAGATCTATCTTACCGCTGACGCAGAGGTAAGAGCAAAGCGCCGTTACGACGAGCTTATTGCCAAGGGCAAGGACGTAAAGTACGAGGACGTGCTGGCAGACCTTAACCAGAGAGATTATAACGATATGCACAGAGAAATAGCTCCTCTCAAGGTTGCTGACGACGCTGTGATAGCAGATACCACAGAGCTGGATTTTGAACAGTCCTGTGAGCTTATCGCAAAAATAATTAAGGAAAAGGCTGGAATCTGATGTTCTACGAGTTTGCAAGAGCGTGCTTTGTAACTCCCGCAATGCATATAAAGCACAGAATCAAGGTTTTCGGTAAGGAAAACCTCCCCCATAAGAATGGTATCAAGGGCGGCTATATCATAGCCTGCAACCATCAGGAATACAGCGATCCACCGCTTATTGCGGCAGTAATAAAATCGAAATTCTCCTTTATGGCAAAGTCCGAGCTTTTTAAAAACAAGCTCTTTGCCTGGCTTATCAGAAAGTGCGGCGCCTTCCCCGTAGAAAGAGGAGCAGGCGACAATGCGGCTATTGATAAGGCGATAAGCGATATAGAAAGCGGCAGAGCCTTCGTTATTTTCCCCGAGGGTACACGCTCAAAGGACGGCAACATAGCAAGAGCAAAGTCGGGTATTGCGGTAATCGCAGGCAAGGCGAATGCTCCCGTACTTCCCATCTGTATAAAGTACGGTAAGAAGGGTTTTCGCAGAAAAGCATGGGTAACCATCGGTAAAATGATACCCGCCGAGGAAATCGCAATAAAGAACGATGACAGAGGAGAGCTCCGCAGAGTTTCAAATCTCATTATGGATAACATAAAAATCCTTATGGATGATATGGGCGAATATGGTGAGCCGTTACCGAAGCAGTACGTTCCGAAGGAAAAGAAGACTGCAAAAACAGAGGAAGCGGCTGAATAATGGCATACACTATAAAGCTTGCAAAAAGCGCAGGCTTCTGCTTCGGAGTAAAAAGAGCCGTTGACACGGCGGTAAGGACTGCAACGGAGCAGGGCGGATGCTACACCTACGGGCCGCTTATCCATAACAATTCCGAAATCGAAAGGCTGGGTACTCTCGGCGTTAAGGTGACGGAGGACTATAAAACCTTCGATAAGGAAAAGGGTACTCTTATAATTAGAAGTCACGGCGTTGAAAAGGCGGTAACCGATTATCTTACGGAAAAGGATATCCCCTATATTGATGCGACCTGTCCCTTCGTTGCGAAGATACACAGTATCGTTGCAAAAGCAGAGGGTACCGTGATAATCGCAGGTGACAGGACTCACCCCGAGGTTATGGGCATAGTAGGTCATTGCAACGAGGGTATTAAGGTAATTGTCATAGCAGATGAGCAGGAGTTACAAAAGGAGCTGGAGGCTCTTGAAAATTATTGTGAAAATGCACTAATTATGGTGGCACAGACTACCTATAATTCGTCAAAATGGCAATCTTGCAAACGAATTGCAAAAAAATACTATACAAATATTAAAATTTTTGATACAATATGTAGTGCAACCTCTGAAAGACAGAGCGAGGCGGAAAGCCTTGCAAAAGAGGCTCGGCTTATGGTGGTCGTGGGTGGCAGACACTCCAGTAATACCACAAAGCTCGCACAGATATGCGGTAAGCATTGCCCTGTTTTATTTATCGAGCAGGGAAGTGACATAGATAAAGCCGAGGTAACAAGGCTTGCCGGCGACGGCGGAATTATCGGTATAACAGCAGGGGCATCGACGCCTGCTTATATAATAAAGGAGGTTCATAAAATTATGAGCGAAATTCTTAACAATGAAGACTTCGACTTCATGGCGGAGGTTGACAAGACCTTTAAAAAAGTATATATAGGGAACAGGGTTAAAGCCGTTGTTGTTGCAGTAAACAATAACGAAGCCGTTGTGGATCTTGGCACAAAGCACTCAGGCTACATTGTAGCTGAAGAGCTTACTGCTACTCCCAACGTAGCTCCTTCTGACGTTGTATCAGTTGGCGATGAGATCGAAGCAATCGTTATATCCATCAACGACGCAGAAGGCGTAGTACATCTTTCCAAGAAAAAGGTTGACAGCGTTCTCGCACTTGAAAAGTTCAAGACAGCAGTAGAAAGCGGTGAAACACTCGAAGGTGTTGTTACAGCAGCTGTAAAGGGCGGCGTTATCGTTATTGCTGACGGTGCAAGAGTATTCATTCCTGCATCACAGACAGGCGTGCCCAGAGATGGCAAGCTCGAAGAGCTGGTAAAGACTACAGTTTCCTTCAAGGTAATTGAGGTTACAGAAGCAAGAGGCAGAATCGTTGGTTCTATCCGTATGGCTAAGAAGGAACAGAACGATGCGGCAAAGGCAAAGTTCTGGGAAACAATCGAAGAAGGTCAGAAGTTTACAGGCGAAGTTAAGTCAATCGAAAGCTACGGCGTATTCGTTGACCTTGGCGGCGTAGACGGAATGGTTCACACATCCGAGCTTACCTGGAACAGAATCAGACATCCCAAGGAAGTTGTTAGCATCGGCGATAAGCTCGACGTTTACGTAAAGAGCTTCGATCCTGAAAAGAAGAGAGTTTCTCTCGGCTGCAAGAAGGAAGAGGACAACCCCTGGACAAAGTTCACAGCACAGTATGCAGTTGACGACGTTGCTGACGTAAAGATCGTAAGCATCACTCCCTTCGGCGCATTCGCACAGATCGTTCCCGGTGTTGACGGTCTTATCCACATCTCCCAGGTATCCAACGAGCGTGTAAACAACGTTGCTCAGGTACTTTCCGTAGGTGACGAGGTTAAGGCTAAGATCATCGAGATCAACGAAGAAGCTAACAGAGTAAGCCTTTCTATCCGTGCTTTAATGGAAGCAGCTCCCGCAGAAGCAGCAGAAGAAGCTCCCGAAGCAGAAGAAGAAACAGCTGAAGACGCTGAATAATCAGTAAATAGAAAAAATGCCGTAGCACAGACGATAACGTAGGTGCTGCGGCTTTTAAATTTGCTCTGCAAATTTAAAGTGAAGTTTTTGCCTACGGCAAAAGTGAAGAAGTGAAGCAAGCCTTCGGCTTGTGAAGTTGCGCCTGACGGCGCAGATGTGGAATCAATTGCCGAAGGCAATTGATGGATTATAAATTGGTGTCAAATTGTAGTTTATCGGGGAGATTGGTGTAATATGAAAACGGGGCGTCGGGGACGCCGCCCCCTACACGCTCTCCGCTATATTGGTGGGAAATGTAGGGGTCGGCGTCCTCGACGACCCGCATAAATTACCGCATTTTTTGATGGTGCAACCCGCCATCAAATTACAATTTGACATATAATCAATATGTGTCCCCCGCCGTCAACGAATCTCTGCAAATCGCATTCTTAAAAAAGGCGGAACATGGATCAAACGCCACGCGTTTGTGCAACCTTTTCCTTTTAATTCTTGTCTTTATGAGTGAAAGAGTCTTTCACAAAAAAGTAAGGGGTGATAATATGGATGATAAAAAAATAATCGGGCTTTATTTCAGCCGTGACGAAAGTGCAATTTTCGAAACTGATAAAAAGTACGGAAAGCTCTGCCGTTATATAGCGTATCATATTCTTTATAACGAGCAGGACAGCGAGGAGTGTGTGAATGACACCTATCTCAGAGCCTGGAACAATATGCCACCGAAAAAGCCTGACGTACTTTCCGCCTTTCTCGGCAGGATAACAAGAAATATCGCTATCAACCGTGCGCTTTACGATAACGCCAAAAAGCGTGGTGGGGAATTTTCGCAGATTTCCGACGAAGCTCTTGAAATAGTCAGCGGAAACGACGATTATTGCGAGAATATGGCTATAAAAGAGGCTATCAACAGCTTTCTTGCAAAGCTACCCAGAAGAACGAGAGTAATCTTTATGCGCAGATACTGGTATATGAGCAGTATAAAAGAGATAGCCGAGGATTACGGCATACCCGAAGGTACAGTAAAATCCATATTATCAAGGACAAGACAGGAATTTAAAAACCATCTTTTAAAGGAGGGTATAGCGTTATGAAGGAAAAGGATATATTAGTATCACTTGATATGGCAAAGGACGAATATATAGAAGAAGCAAGCCCCGAAAATGAAAAGGTGAAAAGAAAAATCAGGAATCGCTTTGAGTGGATACAGCTTGCATTACCGGTGGCGGCGTGCCTTTGTATAGCCTGTGTGGGTGCGATTATACTTAAAAGTGGAGGAAATCAGCCGGTTACAAGTTCGATTGATGATACTGTTACAAGTTACGACGGCACTTATGGCGACGTGCCTGTGATAGAATATACTGCTCAGCAGATAGGTGACGTAATAAATGACGATACCCTTAGTGGTGAAGCACCGTATTACGAAAATTACACTTATTTGTCGGATAATTATCTTAAACAACAGATAAAGGACAACGTAAGTCCGGAACAGAATTATCTGCCGATATATGAGATGGTATCACCTGATTGGGAAAAGGGGGATAGGGGAGAAGTTGTTTTTGAAAAATATGAAGGTGTTATAGACAGGTTTTATGAGCAGGTGCAAAGCAAATATAATAAGAATGAAATAGATTACAGCGATAACGGACTGTATCTCTTCCGTACAGGTGGATTTAATTTCGAGATTTTTACAACTGACATCTATGACTGGGTGTCAATAGATAATAGCGAGCATGGAAGAGTGGAATATAAACCCGGAGAATTACACAGAAGCTTTAAAAACGGCGAGCTTTCTATAAACTGGAACAGACCTGATGAAGAGCTTATAAAGGACGTAGAGTGGATAAAGAAGGAGCTTTTTGATATCTTTGACAGAGATTTCAGCGACGTTGAAATCGGAAGAGATTCCGACCCCTTCGGAGATGATATATATTTCATTTTTTATAACGAAGCTGAAGCCTATAATGGCATTGATAGAAAAAAGGACGATTATATAAGGCTTAAATTCCATAGTGATGAGGCAAGTAAAGACGGCAGTATGTATATGGCATCAATTGATTATTATGTTTACCACAAGGAGCCGGAGGAATTGCAGAAGATCACAGGCGTTGCGGAGAGAATAACTCTTTCTGAAGCGGAGGAGCTTTTGTCAAAGGGCTACGTGTTCTGCTACCATGCCTGCGAAAAATGTTTTGAAGAGGGGAAGAAGCTACGTTTTGATGACTATGATTTTGTTGAAATAAATTATATTGACATCGATTTTAATACCTGGGAAATAGAAGGTTATTATCGTTTGCCATTCTATACCTTCTACAAAAAGGATTCTGATCTTGAGGACGGCAAAGTGAAGTATTCTGTTACCAACGTCTGCGCAATAAAGCTCACAGGCTACGAGGAGTATTTTGCAAGCCGTGAAAAGTACCACAGTTAAATTTGCGTTGCAAATTTAAAGTGAAGTTTTTGCTTTGCAAAAGTGAAGAAGTGAAGCAAGCCTTCGGCTTGTGAAGTTGTGCCTTACGGCACAGAGAAGTATATCGCTCCGCTCGGGTTTTTGTAGCCCCAAAAAAGATTGCTCGGTGTATAGAGAATCCCTCCGTCAGTCCTTACGGACTGCCACCTCCCTTTAGGCAAGGGAGGCTTTTTGGCGCTACACCAACCAAAGTCCCCCTTGCCTAAAGGGGGATGGCGGCGA
>JAFQUH010000058.1 GCA_017408635.1 Ruminiclostridium sp.
CCTACTTTGAAATGCTCGGTAACTTCTCCTTTGGTGATTACTTCAAGCACGAGGCTATTGCATGGGCCTGGGAATATCTCACAAAGACTCTTGAAATCCCTGAAGACAGACTCTGGGTAACAATCTACGAAGAGGATGACGAGGCAGGCGAAATCTGGGCTACAGAGGTAGGCGTACCCCGTGACAGAATCATAAAGCTGGGTAAGAAGGATAACTTCTGGGAGCACGGTAGTGGTCCCTGCGGTCCTTGTTCAGAAATCCACTATGACAGAGGCGAAATGTACGGTCCCTTCGAGAGCTTTGAGCAGGCAAGCGACTGCGACAGAATCATCGAAATCTGGAACAACGTATTTACCCAGTTTGATAACGACGGCAAGGGCAACTACACACAGCTTGCAACAAAGAACATCGATACAGGTATGGGACTTGAAAGACTTGCCTGTGTAATGCAGGACGTTGACAATCTCTTTGAGGTTGACACCATCCAGAACATTATGAAGAAGATATGCTCTATTGCAAACGTAACCTACAAGCAGGATGAAAACTCCGATATCTCTATCCGTGTTATTACAGACCATATCCGTTCCACAACCTTTATGGTAGGCGACGGTGTACGTCCTTCAAACGAAGGCAGAGGCTACGTTCTTCGCAGACTTTTAAGAAGAGCCGCAAGACACGGCAGACTCCTCGGTGTAAACAAGCCCTTCCTTTATGAAGTATGCGATACCGTTATCGACGAAAACCTCACGGCTTACCCTGAGCTTAACGAAAAGAGAGAATACATCAAGAAGGTTATAAAGACCGAAGAAGAGAGCTTTGCAAAGACTGTAGACAAGGGTATGCAGATTCTCGGAGAATATATCGAAGAGCTTAAGGGCGCAGAAAATCCCGTACTCAGCGGTGACAAGGTATTCAAGCTCCACGACACCTACGGCTTCCCTCTCGATCTTACAAGAGAGCTTTTACAGGAAAAGAATATCGGTATAGATGAAGAAAAGTTCTATGAGCTTATGAGTCAGCAGAAGGCTAACGCAAGAGCAAACCAGGCGTTCAAGGGCGGCTGGGACGAGGCTACTGCAACAGCACTTAATGCATTCACTACTACCTTCGTAGGCTACACAGAGCTTACCGCTGAAACAAAGATTCTCGCTATGATAAAGAATGGTGAAGTCTGCGATAACGTAAGCGAAGGCGAAGAGGCTACGGTTGTTATCGAAACCGTTCCCTTCTATGCTGAAAGCGGCGGTCAGGTAGGCGACTGCGGTACTATCATTTCAGGCGTTTCAGGCGATAACGTAATGCAGGTAGTTGATACCAAGAAGACTGCGGCAGGTCAGTATATTTTAAGCTGTATCGTAGAAAGCGGCAGCTTCTACGTAAACGATACTGTTACTGCAAGCGTTGACAAGGCAAAGCGTATGGCTACTGCAAGAAACCACACCTGCGCACATCTTTTACAGGCGGCTTTAAGAACAGTTCTTGGCGATCACGTACACCAGGCAGGCTCTTACGTAGATCCCTACAGATGCCGTTTCGACTTCAGCCACTTCAGTGCAGTTACTCCCGAAGAAATCGAAAAAATCGAAGAAATCGTAAACGACGCTATACTTACGGGTATCCCTGTTATTACTGAAGAGCTTCCCATTGAAGAAGCTCGCAAGAAGGGTGCTATGGCGTTATTCGGCGAAAAGTACGGTGATATCGTAAGAGTTGTTCAGGCTGGTGATATTTCCACAGAATTCTGCGGCGGTACACACCTTGACAATACTGCAAAGGCTGGTCTTTTCAAGATAGTTTCTGAATCCTCCGTTGCATCCGGCGTAAGAAGAATCGAAGCGGTAACAGGCTTCAACGTTCTTTCCGAATACAACAAGGCAAAGGAAGTAATAAACACAGCCGCACAGACCTTAAAGGTTGCAAACCCCTCTGCACTTTTACAGAAGTGCGAAAGCATAATGACAGAAATGAGCGCTATGCATAGCGAAATCGACAGACTTAATTCCGTGATTTCCGCAAGTCAGTTGAAGGAGCTTGGCGATAGCAAGGAAGTAAACGGAATCAAGCTCATCAGCGCTACACTTTCAGGCGTTACCGGTGACAATCTCCGTAAGGCAGGCGACGAAATCAAGAACAACAACGATTCCTTCATTGCTTTACTTGCGGGTACTGCCGACGGCAAGGGTAATTTCCTCTGCATATGCAGTAAGGAAGCTATCGACAAGGGTGCAAACGCAGGTAAGATAGTTAAGGAAATTGCCGCAATAGCAGGCGGTAAGGGTGGCGGACGTCCCGACAGTGCAATGGCTGGTATTGCTGATATCAGCAAGATCGATGAGGCGCTTGCCGCACTCGAAGGCATCGTTTCCGCTATGATAGGCTGAAAAGGAGAATAAAAATGGATTGCATTTTTTGTAAGATAATAAAGGGCGAAATCCCTTCAGAAAAGGTTTATGAGAGCGAAAACGTAATAGCCTTCAAGGATATAAATCCTATGGCTCCCGTTCACATTCTTATAATTCCTAAAGTTCACATTGAGGGTGCCAATGCTCTTGACAAGGACAACGTAGCGGTTGTAAGTGAAATTATGCTAGCCGCTCGTCAGATTGCCGAGTCCTTTAACCTTGAAAACGGCTGGAGAGTCGTTACAAACGTTGGTGAAGACGGCGGTCAGACGGTAAAGCACCTGCATTTCCACTTACTCGGCGGTAAAAAGTTAAGCATCGAATTAGCATAATAAAGGATAGATTATGATGATGAGGCAGAGGTTAGCAGTTATCGGATTTTCATACTTATTCGGTCTGCTCCTCGCCTCTGTTTTTATATCCGTAAGATATGCACCTGAAATACTGACGGCTTTTCTGGTGGTTTTATCTGTTCCTGCGGTGCTTATCCTGAAAAAGAACATCCTTACCTATCTGCTTGTTCCCTTTACCGTAGCCTTCATCTGCTACAGCGTATCTGCAACGATCCTTGAAAAGAGGACCGAAGCAATCACAGACGGCAGAACGTATATGGTATCAGGTGTTATTTCGGAAAAGCACAGTATCGGAAATGATATTGCGATATATACGATAAGCTCTGAGGTTGCGGATTTTATCATATATACCGACGATAAGGACGTAAGCACAGGCGACAGACTTACCTTCGGTGCAAAGTTCTTCCTTTTAGAAAACGCCGCTCCCTTTAAATCGGCAGACTATTATCTGTCAAAGGGAATAAGGCTCCGTGCCGTAGCAAAAACGGAAATCGAAATAGAGAAAGCCTACGGCTTTGACCTTCTGCGAAGCCTTCAGAGATACAGAGAAGACCTATCAGCAAAATATTCCACACTCTTTTCCGGTGGCGGAATGGCTATGATGAAGGGAATATTCATAGGCGATAAATCCTCCTTTACAAGCTATGAGAATTACTGTGTAAAGGCGGCGGGCGTAGCTCATATGACGGCGGTTTCAGGCACACACCTGACGCTTATCGTTTCTATTTTAGCGGCACTTATAAAGCTCACAAAATTATCGGCTTTCCCGAGAACACGGATTCTTACGGAATTATTCATAATATTCTGCTTTATGGTATTCTTCGGACTTTCAGGCTCGGTGTTAAGATCAGGCTTTATGCTGATGGTACACCATTCGGCAGGGCTTTTCTACAGAAAGGGCAGTTGTCTTAACTCTCTCGGCGGTGCGGTACTGATAATATGCCTTATCAATCCCCTTGCCTGCCACGACGCAGGCTTTATACTGTCGGTAGCAACTACAATAGGCGCAGGAGAAATATCCCCGAAGGTCACAAGGTATCTTACAGATAAATACAAAAGACTGCCCGAGGGACTTACAAGCGCAGTTTGTTGCGGTGTGTTCTCATCTCTTATGGGACTACCCTTGTCACTTGTATATTTCAATATGCTATCCCTTCACGGAGTAGTGGTTACGATAGCCACGGTACCGATATTTACTGCGGTGCTTTTGCTGATGTTCCTTCACGCCGTGACCGGAGGAGTATTTGATTTTCTGCTGATTCCCGCATATCACTTAAGCGAATTTATGATGGACGCCTTCATATTCGTTGCAAAGCTCCCCTATTCCCACTATCGCTACAGCTCTCCCCTTACCAGCTTTTCAATGCTGGCGGGAATTATCATAGGAATAATTGCTATAGTCATAGTAAAAAAGCACAAGGGAGTCATCGCACTTATAAGCTCGACGCTGGTTATAATGCTTTATATGGGCTTTATAGCAATAGATAAACATCTCGAAAGCGGATACATAACAATTACTCCCGGTAGTGACGGAGAAAACGGCTACGTGCTGATTACTGCTCCCGATTTCTGCGGTGCGGTAATAACCGGCGGCGGTGATTATGCCTGCACGGGACTGCTCACTCTTATGATGGGTGAGAATAAAAGACATCTTGATTTTCTCCGCATAACCGATAACACTACGAACTCGTTGAAGTTCGCCAGCGATATGTACGGTGAAATCTGTGATGAAGTAATACTTGATAGCTTTGATAAGTTTTTAGCGGACAACCTCGGTCTTTTCGACGGTTGTGAGATATATGACACACATATCATTGAAGGTCAGAATGCGGATATCGTATTTTCTGAAGAGGCTACAAGCATAAGGATAGACGGACAGTATATAAACATTTCCGATATAACAAAGGCGAAGGATGGCAGAATAAACATCTGCTACGGCTATCAGAAAACGGATCCGAAAACCGATTCGCAGGTATTTCTTATAGACAAGAAGCAAAAGGAGCTTACTGACATCTGCACGGCTCTTTATTATACCGAAACCAGCATAATCTTCCGTGAAAGCGGATTTTCTATAAACAAGACACACATTTATTAAGGAGGGACAGAATGAAAACTACAGAGGAAAAACTCGCTACCGATCTTAAAAGCAACGTAATTTCTCCTTTTTACTACTTTTACGGAGAGGAGAACTTCCTTACGGATATGTACGTAAAGAAGGTGTTGGATAAAGTCATCGGTAAAAATCACGATGATATAAACGTAACAAGACTAAACGGTACGGTTTCTGTCGATACTCTTTATGACAGCGTGGAAAGCCTCCCTATGTTTGCCGAAAACAAGGCGGTAGTTATAAACGATCTGGATTTAGACAAGTACTCCGACGAGGACTGCGAAAGGATTGAAGAGATACTCGCAAATATCCCTCCCGAATGTACCGTTATCGTATATATCACTAATGACGCTCTGATGAGCGGAAAAAAGAATAAAAACAAGGCGTATATAACAAAGCTCGCAAAGCAGAAGAATTGTTCGCTCTGCGAATTTTCCCAGCTTGACGCCAACAAGATAGCCGAGCTTGTAATAAAGAAGGCGGCAAAAAACGGTTGCGTGATATCAAGGCAGAACGCCCTGCATCTCGTAAATTCTAATCTTTCAAATCTCGGACTCTGCTCCATAGAAACAGAAAAGCTCTGTTGCTACAAGCAAAGCGGAGAAATCACTATGGAGGATATTGAAACTCTTATCGTAAAACAGCTCGATACAAATATCTATGCCTTATCAAACGCAATTGCAAGGGACAACAAGAAGGAAGCGCTCCTGATACTTGACGATCTTATATTACAAAGGCTTGAGCCTGTGGTGATTCTTGCCGCATTATCGTCAAGCTATATCGATTTTTACAGAGCGTCGGTGGCGAGAAATTACGGCGTCAGCGTGCAAAAATGTACGGAGGATTTTTCCTATCCGAAAAACCGTGCCTTTGTCGTTCAGAAGGCGTATGGTACGGTATCAAGAGTTAGTCCCGGGTACGTAAGATACTGTCTTAAAACCCTGTTTGACGCAGATATGAAGCTCAAGACCACCTCTATTGACAGCAGAAGCATTTTAGAGCAGACGGTACTTAAGCTATTTCTCAACAAGAATATCTGAAGGGTGAAATTATGCTCAGATTAAAGCAGGCTGTAATAGTCGAAGGAAAATATGATAAAATAAAATTAAGCTCTCTGCTTGACGCAGTAATAATCACAACCGAAGGCTTCGGTATTTTCAAGGACAAGGAAAGAATGGAGCTTTTACGGACTTTAGCAAAAAGTCAGGGACTTGTGATACTTACCGACAGCGATAGTGCAGGCTTTAAGATAAGAAATCATATAAAG
>JAFQUH010000059.1 GCA_017408635.1 Ruminiclostridium sp.
GATTACCTGCATCATCTTGTAGGGAGTACGCTTTGTGCCTAAAATAGTACCGCCCTGTGTAAGTATTCCTGAAAATTCTTCAGGCTTCATAATGCGGCAGTTATTTCTGATAAGACCGTCAAAGCCATTGGAAATACCGATTATCTCCACATCATCCTCACCGAATAAGGTGTAGCACGCCTTTGCGGCACCTCTTATCGTAGCGTTAAGTCCGGGGCAGTCGCCACCGCTTGTTAAAATTCCTATTCTGCGTTTTGCCATTTTTATCAGACCTTTCTTTTTTTAAATGTGAATGGTATTTCTTGTTATTGCTAATCGATACTACAGGTTATACAGCAATTTTTTATAACTTGTATTATTTATTATTATATGCAAAAATCACCAAAAAGTCAAGAGAAATAACTAACGAATTGTAAATTGTGCCTATTTTTGTTCCGGGTGGGCAAAATGAACAAAATTTATTAAATAAATGAGTTATTTTCTTTATTTATAAAGTGCCTTTTTCTATTGACAAAGGAGCGTTATTTATATTATAATAGTCTTGTATTTGTAAATGCTCCGGGTAGGAGTATACTAAACGTAAAAAACTGTAAGGAGAATTATTATGGCGTACATTATAGGCGTTGATATAGGCACGTCAGGTACCAAGACCGTGCTTTTCAGCGAAGACGGTACAGCAGTTGCCTCCGCACTTTACGAGTACCCCCTCTACACTCCCCGTAACGGCTATGCAGAGCAGGATCCTCTTGACTGGTGGAATGCATCGGTTAACAGTATCCGTGACGTTATAGCAAAGAGCGGCGTTCCCGCAGAGGATATCAAGGGTGTAGGTCTTTCAGGACAGATGCACGGACTCGTAATGCTTGACGGTGACAACAAGGTACTGCGTAACAGTATTATCTGGTGTGACCAGAGAACAGGCAAGGAAGTTGTCGAGATTACCGAAAAGGTAGGTCATGACAGACTTATCGAAATCACGGCAAACCCCGCAATCACAGGCTTTACAGCCGCAAAGATAATGTGGGTAAAGAACAACGAGCCTGATATCTACGAAAAATGCCGTCATATCCTGCTCCCCAAGGATTACATAAGATTTATGCTCACAGGCGAATATGCAACCGAGGTTTCCGATGCTTCGGGTATGCAGTTACTCGACATTCCTAACCGTTGCTGGTCTGATGAGGTACTTACAAAGCTCGGTATTGATAAATCCCTTCTCGCAAAGGTATATGAAAGCCCTGATATCACAGGTACCATCACAAAGGAGGTAGCGAGAGCTACAGGACTTAAGGAGGGTACACCCGTTGTCGGCGGTGCAGGTGATAATGCCGCCGCTGCAGTCGGTACAGGCGTTGTAGAAGACGGTAAAGCCTTCACAACCATCGGTACAAGCGGTGTTGTATTTGCACATACTTCCGATATTTCCATAGACAGCAAGGGCAGAGTACACACCTTCTGCTGTGCAGTTCCCGGTTGCTGGCACGTTATGGGCGTTACCCAGTCTGCAGGTCTTTCTCTCAAGTGGTTCAGAGATAATTTTGCCTGGGCAGAGATGGAAACCGCTCTTTCAATGGGCGTAGATCCCTATTACCTTATGGATAAAGAGGCTGACAGCGTGCCTATCGGCGCCAACAGACTCCTTTATATGCCTTATCTCAACGGTGAAAGAACACCTCACCTTGATCCTAACGTAAGAGGTGCTTTCGTAGGTCTTTCCTCAATGCACAAGAAAAAGGATATGCTCCGTGCAGTTATGGAGGGCGTTTCCTATTCACTGCGTGACTGTGTAGAGGTAATGCGTGAAATGAATATCAGCATTGACGATATGATGGCTTGCGGCGGTGGCGGTACGTCACCCTTATGGCGTCAGATGCTTGCTGATTTATATGGCTGTCAGGTAAAGACAACTGCAAACAAGGAAGGTCCCGCTCTCGGCGTTGCTCTTCTTGCCGCAGTAGGTACAGGCATCTACAGTTCAGTTCCCGAAGCCTGCAAGGCAGTAATAAAGCCTGAAAGAATTCAGGAGCCCATCGCAGAAAACTCTGCAAAGTACGAAAAGGTTTACGAGCTTTACAAGAAGCTCTATCCTGCAATGAAGGAGAACTTCGATCTTCTTGCAAATCTTGACGTATAATAACCAAAGTATCATTTAGACGGCTGAAAGGTCGGACTTCAAATATACCGGAAAGGAAAAAATTAAAATGTACAAAGATTTAGTTGACACAATCGGCTACCTCAAGGGCTTCGATCCCGACGTAGCAGATGCTATGAACCTGGAGCTCGGACGCCAGAGAAGAAACATCGAGCTTATCGCAAGTGAGAACATCGTATCTCCCGCAGTTATGGCTGCAATGGGTAGCGTTCTTACAAACAAGTATGCTGAAGGTTATCCCGGCAAGCGTTACTACGGCGGATGCGAAGACGTTGATATCGTTGAAAATATCGCAATCAACCGTGCCTGCGAGCTTTTCGGAGCAAAGTTTGCAAACGTTCAGGCGCATTCAGGTGCACAGGCTAATACAGCCGTTTATTTCGCACTTTTAAATCCCGGTGATACAGTTCTCGGTATGAGCCTTGCTCACGGCGGTCACCTTACACACGGCTCACCCGTAAACATTTCAGGTAAATACTTCAACTTCGTACCTTATGGTCTTGACGACGAAACAGGTATGATAAACTACGATACAGTTTTAGCTTTAGCAAAGGAACACCAGCCCAAGCTCATCGTAGCAGGTGCCAGCGCATACCCCAGAGCTATCGACTTTGAAAAGCTTTCCGCTATCGCAAAGGAAGTAGGTGCATATCTCATGGTAGATATGGCTCACATTGCAGGCCTCGTAGCAGGCGGAATGCATATGTCGCCCGTTCCTTACGCTGATATCGTTACAACAACGACTCACAAGACCTTAAGAGGTCCCAGAGGCGGTCTTATCCTCACAAACAACGAAGAGCTTGCTCTTAAGATAAACAAGGCTATATTCCCCGGTACACAGGGTGGTCCTTTAATGCACGTTATCGCCGCAAAGGCAGTATGCTTCGGTGAGGCGTTAAAGCCTGAATTCAAGGCTTATGCAAAGCAGATCGTGAGCAATGCTTCCGTTCTCGCATCCTCGCTTTTAGAAAAGGGCTTCAACCTTGTATCAGGCGGTACAGACAACCACCTTATGTTAGTTGATCTTCAGCCCTTCAATATCACAGGTAAGGAACTCGAAAAGAAGCTCGACGAGGTTTATATCACAGTAAACAAGAATGCTATCCCCAACGATCCCCAGAGCCCCTTCGTAACCAGCGGTGTTCGTATCGGTACACCTGCCGTTACAACAAGAGGTCTTGTGGAAGAGGATATGAAGACAATCGCAGAATGCATCTACCTTACTGCAACTGACTTTGATGCAAGTGCAGAAAAGGTAAGAGGTATGGTAACAGATATCTGCAACAAGTACCCTCTTTACGAATAATACCTTTAACCAGTCATAAACGAGAGATTTTATCCCTCGTTTATGGTGTTTATAAAGAAAATATAAAAGATATATAATGGCGTGAGCCAAGGCGAAAGGAAATATAAATATGACAGCAAAAGCAAGCGAAATTCTGTTTTCTACTTCTGAAAGGGTAGCACCTATGAGCATTATCGCTCTTCCCGGTGCAGAGGAATTAGGAGCAAAGATTGACCAGTATTTAGTAAAGTGGTCATCTGCGGCAGGTTTCAATTTCGATACTTTTTTAATTGAAAATGAGTGCCCCAGATTCTCATCAGGTGATGGTAAGGGACTTATCAAGAGCACGGTAAGAGGCGATGATATCTTTATTATCGTTGACGTAGGTAATTACAGCTGTACTTACGAATTATTCGGCAGAGAAAATGCAATGTCACCCGACGATCATTTCCAGAACTTAAAGCGTATTATTCAGGCTATCGGCGGTAAGGCACACAGAATCAACGTTATTATGCCTATCCTTTACGGTGGCAGACAGCACAGAAGAAACTACAGAGAATCCCTCGACTGTGCAGTAGCACTTCAGGAGCTTGAAAATTTAGGCGTATCAAACGTTATCACCTTTGATGCACACGATCCCAGAGTTTGCAACGCTATTCCCTTAATGGGTTTTGATAACGTAATTCCTACCTATCAGGTACTTAAGGCTATGCTCAACAACGTAAAGGACTTAAAGCTCGATAAGGAACACTTTATGGCAGTAAGCCCTGATGAAGGCGCTATGAACAGAAATATGTACTACACATCCGTACTCGGTGTTGACCTTGGTATGTTCTACAAGAGAAGAGATTACTCCCAGGTAGTAAACGGCCGTAATCCCATCGTAGCTCACGAATACTTAGGTAACTCCGTTGAGGGCAAGGATGTATTCATTGCCGACGATATCATTTCTTCAGGTGAATCTATGCTCGATATCGCTTATGAACTCAAAAAGCGTAAGGCAAAGAGAATTTTCGCTTATGCTACCTATCCTATCTTTACAAATGGCCTTGAAAAGTTTGATATGGCTTATGAACAGGGTATAATCGACTACGTATTCGGTACAAACCTTACCTACAGAACTCCCGAGCTTCTTGCAAGAGATTGGTTCTGCGAGGTTGACGTTTCCAAGTATATCGCATATCTTATTGCGGCACTTAACCACGATATGTCAACAAGCAAGGTTATCGATCCCCATCTCAAGATAAGCCAGCTTTTAGAAAAGCACAACAACGGCTGATAAAAAATCTTACCTCTGAAGTATAGCTTCAGAGGTAATTTTGAATAAAGGAGTGATAATATGCCACTCGCAGACAGAATAAGACCTACCACTCTTGACGAGGTGGTGGGACAGCGACATATCCTTGCAAAGGGCAGACCGCTTTACAATATCATAAATAAGGGCAAGATTCCCAATATGATTTTTTACGGAAGCTCAGGTGTGGGTAAAACTACAGTTGCAAATATAATAGCAAAGCAGACGAGTATGACGCTATATAAACTGAACGGTACGCAGGCTTCTACCGCTGATATAAAGGACATAGTTGCAAGCCTGGGCACCTTTGCGGCGTCCAACGGAATACTTCTGTTTCTTGACGAGATCCAGTATCTCAATAAAAAACAACAACAGACCTTACTAGAGTATCTGGAAACGGGTGAAATAACCCTGATTGCATCCACTACCGAAAATCCGTATTTTTACGTATACAATGCGATTTTATCCCGTTCAACAGTTTTTGAATTCAAGCCTATAACTGCCGAAGACGTTATTCCTGCGGTAGAACGTGCATTTCATCTTATGGAAGAGGAGCTTGGTACAGCTCTTGAAATAGAGGACGGAGTAATTGAGCATATTGCCTATGGATGCGGAGGCGACGTCAGAAAGGCTGTTAATACCGTTGAGCTTTGCGCTTTATCATCGGATGATAACAGAATCACTATGGATATTGCCGGGGTGCTTACC
>JAFQUH010000060.1 GCA_017408635.1 Ruminiclostridium sp.
ATAGTCTTGAAGTTTGTCATCATACCGCCGAGCCATCTTGCATTTACATAGTGAGCGTTTGCTCTTTCAGCTTCTTCCTTGATAGAATCGGAAGCCTGCTTCTTTGTGCCTACGAAAAGAACTTCGCCGCCGTTTGCTGCAACTTCGTGGATGAAGTTGTAAGCTTCGTCGAGCTTCTTAACTGTCTTCTGAAGATCGATAATGTAGATACCGTTTCTTTCTGTGAAGATGTAGGGCTTCATTTTGGGGTTCCATCTTCTTGTCTGGTGACCAAAGTGTACACCTGCTTCAAGAAGCTGTTTCATTGATACTACTGCCATAGTAGTGTCCTCCTTGTTTTTGGTTTTTTGTCCTCCGCTGTACTGACCGGCTCAAGCCGTAAGGGCACCTGAAAGCCTTATATACAACGTGTGGATTTGCGTTTAACACGCTTAAATATTATACCACATAAGTGGATATAAATCAATATTTTTATTTTCGTCTATTTAAACAAACTTTTGAGAAAGTTGCCCTTCTTTTTTGACTTTATTGGCAAATCACAGCTTACAAGGATGGTATCCTCTCCTATTATTTCTATATCACACCAATTAATACAGAAATCATCCTCCCTGCCCAGAAGTCCGAAGCATTTTCCTCTGCCGTAAACGATGATACGACATATCTTCGCACAACAGGTATCAAACTCCACGTCATCGACGTAGCCTATACGACATCCTGTTTTTATACTGATGACCTCTTTGCACCGTAAATCCGAAAAATGACATAGCATAAATATCCGTCCTTTCTGAAGGTACTATATATAGATGATACTATATAGATATTTATGTATGCCACCTGAAATTATTCGTTATTTTCTTCTGCTCTCGCCTTTTCTCTGGTTCTCATATTCGCCTTGTATTCAAGGTAGTTCTGCAGAATGACTGCCGCCGCTACCGCATCGATAACCTTTTTTCTTTCCTTGCCACGTTTATTTACGTCGTTCATCATATTGTGAGCGGTAACAGTTGTGGAGCGCTCGTCCCACATAACGACGGGTATCTCAAGGAAATTCTGAAGCATATCCGCAAACATACGGCATTTTTCACTTCTTGGTCCGTAGGTACCGTTCATATTTATAGGATTTCCGACAACCACCTCGCCTACTTCATATTCGACTGCCGCCGCCGCTACCTTTTCTACGCAAATCTGAAAGTTTCTTTCGTTGATAACGCCTAGGGGGGAGGCTAAGGTTTCCGTTCTGTCACAGCAGGCAAGTCCCGTATGACTGTCGCCGTAATCCACCGCCATAATCTTCATATTATATCTTCCTTTACTCTTCTACAAACTTAAAATTCATCTGTTTCATATAATCATATAATCGTGGGATTATCTTTTTCTGGCTCTGCATTTTAAGGAATTCGGGAAGAGTAACGAACTTTGCATTTACCACTTCCTCCCTCTGCAGTTTAAGATCCTTCAGCTCTATATCAAGCTCTACCGCATAACAGTCAACAAAAAAGGTATTACCTGAAGAACTGCCCATGAATATAAGCTGATCCTCCGTTACGGTAACGCCTATTTCTTCGCGTATCTCTCGTATAACTGCCTGCTTGCTGGTTTCTCCTGCGATTACCGCACCGCCTGTGCATTCCCACATACAACCAAAATTCTTATCGGGATGGCGCTGTGTTACAAGTAGTCTGTCACGGCAGGTTATCCACGCCTCGCAGATTATATGGTATTCGCCCTGCTTCAGTCTGACTCCACGTCTGTGAAGCCTGCCGACAGGGTTTCTGTTTTCGTCATAGACGTCCCATAATTCAGCCACCTGTATCACATCCTTTCCTTAAAATTTGGTCATTTTCAGCCTTCCTTATACTTTATAAGCGCCTTTGCCAGCTGATCGGGACAAGAGGTTGACTTGCCGCCGCAGGTGATACCGTCAAGTCTTTTTATTATCTCGTCGATATCCATACCCTCTACAAGACTTGATATACCTTTAAGATTGCCGTTGCAACCGCCGTAGACCTCAAGGCTCATCAGCTTGTTGTCTTCGATATCAAGTATCATTTTTCTGGAGCATACGCCCCTGGGGATATATTCAAAAGTCATTTATTACACCTCGTTTTCTGCTGCCTTTGCCACAGCATCCGCTACCGCCTGCGCCACCGATTTATCAAGGGGGCTTGGTATTATATAGTCAGGGCAGAGCTTGTCTGCGGTTACTATATCGGCTATGGCGTATGCCGCCGCCTTTTTCATTTCCTCGGTAATAGCCTTTGCGCCTACGCTTAAAGCACCCTTGAAGATACCTGGGAAAACAAGCACGTTATTTATCTGATTGGGGAAGTCGCTTCTTCCTGTGCCGACGATATATGCACCCGCCGCCTTTGCCTTGTCGGGCATTATTTCAGGCTCGGGATTTGCCATTGCAAATACTATCGGCTTTTCTGCCATTGACTTTACCATATCCTCGTTTACAAGATTCGGTCTTGATACGCCGATGAACACGTCAGCGCCCTTCATAGCGTCTGCGAGAATGCCCTTGATATTGTTATTGTTGGTTACCTGTGCTATCTCCTTGTGAGCGGGATTTTCGTAATCGGTATCCTTATCGATGATTCCGAAAACGTCCACCATTATGAGATTTCCGATGCCCATCTGAAGCAGGAATTTTCCGATAGCGATACCTGCCGCACCTGCGCCGTTTATTACTACCGTGATATCCCCCAGTTTCTTGCCTGCACATCTTACGGCATTTATAAGAGCCGCACCTACTACGACTGCAGTACCGTGCTGATCATCGTGAAAAACGGGAATATCCAGCTTTTCCTTGAGTCTTTTTTCTATCTCAAAGCATCTGGGAGCAGAGATATCCTCGATGTTGATACCGCCGAAGCTGTCCGAAATAAGCTCTATCGTGCGGACTATCTCGTCAACATCCTTTGACTTTATGCATAAAGGAAATGCGTCAACATCAGCAAATTCCTTGAAAAGACAGCATTTGCCCTCCATAACCGGCATACCTGCAAGTCCTCCGATATCGCCAAGACCGAGTACCGCAGTACCGTCGGTTATTACCGCTACAAGATTCTTTCTTCTTGTCAGCTTATAGGAAAGGGAGGGATCGTCCTTTATTTCAAGACAAGCCTGGGCTACACCGGGGGTATAGGCAAGGGACAAGTCCTCTCTTGTATTTATCGGAGCACGGGAAACTACTTCTATTTTTCCCTGCCATTCGTAGTGCTTTTCAAGTGCCTGCTGTTTTATATCCATTTTCCTTTGTCCTTTTGTTTTTTATTTCTGTTTTAAGATTCGGCTGAGTGAATCGTCAGGTGTATAGTTTGTTCCGATAGCTATAGGATAGTGATTATAGAAGCCGTGGAAGTCGGAGCCGCCTGTAACGATCAGGTTATTTTCCTCTGCCAGCTTCAGCAGTTTTTCTCTCTTTTCTTCGTCTGCGCTCTGGTGCCATACCTCTACGCCGTCTATCTTCTTGCTTTCGATAAGCTCTTCTAAAAGCTCAAAGTTATCGTATACCGCAGGGTGAGCAAGTATGGCTATACCGCCTGCGGAATGGATAAGCTCCAGCACGAAATGAACCTCGGGGAGATCCTGCATATCTGTGCTGACTTCCTCTGCACACAGTCCTGTTTTCGGATTAAAAAGCTCATCGTATACCTTACCGTAAAGGTCGGTAGTGTAGCCGTAGTCCATAAGGGCGTGCATTATGTGGCACTTATAGATGACTTTATTTCCCGTTGCATAACGGAGAATGCTTTCAAGAGTGATGGGATATTTATCGATAACCTTCTTTGCCATCTGCTTGCCTCTCTGCTTACGAAGCTCGCTGGTACGCAGGCAAAGTCCCTCCAGTCTGTCAGGCTTTGCAGGGTTATAGCAAAGAATGTGCGCCTTGGAACGACGCTTATTATCGAAGGTTGAAAATTCTACGGCAGGTATCACCTTGACTCCGTAGCGCTCGCCCAGAACCGTAGCTCTTGAGGATGACGCCAGAGTGTCGTGGTCGGTGATTGCAAAATAATCAATGCCGTATCTTTTGGCCTGTGCAATCGTTTCTTCTATGCCGAGAGATCCGTCTGACATAGTTGTGTGACAATGTAAATCTGCTTTCATGGTAATGCCCTTCCTTATCAAGACTATGCTTCCGTAAGGGGTATATGCGATTTGACGGAAACGATGTGTTTTGTCCGTAAGCTCTGATTATCCGTTTGTAATTTATCAGAACAATAACTATATAATATTATACCACTTTGTGCGTTCGTTTGCAATAGTTTTCTGCCATTTTCTGATATTTATTTAAGAGCGTGAACCAAAACAAAAACGGACTCCCACAGGTTGCAGAGAGTCCGTATAATATTTACTTGATAACCTTGCCGTGAGTTTTTGTGCTTACTCTGATTTCCTTTTCGCTACCGCCTCTGTCAACGAATACAGCATCTTCGCTTTCATACTTTGACTTGACGGGAAGCTCGGGATTAACCTCTCCTCTTTCCTCGTAATAGGGGTTGACGATTATCTTCTGTATTACGGGGTAACAGATGAATACCGTAGTATAGCACATCCAGGCCAGCGGGAAGAATACTACGCCTATCAGTGAGTAGGGTAAGAGAAGCAGTATGAGTGATAACATCACAATGTTTATCACGAAGGTAAGAGCTACTCTCTTGACACCGAGGAAAACCAGGAAGAAGGCATTTTTTACGATTGCCTTCAGGCTTAATTTAAGCGCTACTATCTCAAGGTAGATAAAGAAATGCATCATAAAGAACACACTTACTACGCCTACGAAAATAAAGAGATAGATAAAATATTCATCGGGCAGCTTCTTTGAAAAAACGTAAAGATGCAGTACGACAAGCGTTGACGCTATGCAGATAACGTCTATGATGCCGATAAAGAAGGACTGCTTGAAGTTCTTCTTGAAGGCGGTAAAAAATTCATCAAACAAGAAGCAGGGCTGCTCCAGTATGAATTTTCTCATAACGTGACTCATTGCCGCCATTGCAGGTCCGAAGGTAACTATCGGCAGACAGAAAAGAACGAATAACAGATTTAGCTCTATAACCTGCCAGAACTTTCTGCCGAGTATCTCAAAATATCTGAAAAAGGGCTTTTTCTGCGGAGCATTTTTAGCTACGCCCTTGCCTGAACTCTGATGGTCAAAATAACTGATTCCCAAAATAACAACTCCTTAAACGATTTATGTAATTCTAAAGCAGATATGTTAACGCCGTGTTAACAAGCTTTCAAAAATTGAATTATTTTTATTGCCAAAAATCTCACATCCTTAGCGGAATCAACGCTTCCGTCGGATGATTAAAATCTGTCTGCCGTCTTGCGACCGACAAGATACGACATATATTATACAATATTTCCGAGTGATTTGCAAGCAAAATAATTCGATATTGTGAAAAAAGACGAAATTAACATTTTAAGAGTCACAGATAAAACAAAGCTATTGAAGAAACGAGCAATTAGTGGTATAATTATTAATGTATGTAAAAAAGACAAAATGAGGGTTTAATTTTGGAATATATAAAAATCGGCAACGTTAAAATAGAAAAAACCGCATCTCTCGCTCCTATGGCATCGGTGGCTGATAAAGCCATGAGAATAATGTGCAAGCGCTTCGGTGCGGCTATGCTGACGGGAGAAATGGCAAGCTCCAAGGGACTTTGCTATAGTGACAGAAAGACTCACGAGCTTCTGACGGTAACCGAAGAGGAGCGCCCGATGGCAATTCAGCTTTTCGGCTCGGAAAGTGAATTTTTTGCCAAAGCGGCTGTAATAGCAGCGGAATACAAGCCTGACTTCATCGATATAAACTGCGGTTGTCCAGTACCGAAGGTAGCAGGCAACGGAGCAGGCTCGGCACTTATGAAGAATCCGAAGCAGATAGGCGAAATCGTTTCAGCGATAAAAAAGGTCACCGATATTCCCGTCACAGTAAAGATACGAAAGGGCTGGGATGAAAATTCGGTAAATGCCGTTGACGCGGCAAAGTACGCCGAAGAGGCGGGCGCATCCGCTATAGCGGTACACGGAAGAACAAAGAATCAGATGTATTCGGGCAAGGCTGACCTTGATATAATAAAAGCAGTCAAGGAGGCGGTATCCGTTCCCGTTATAGGTAACGGTGACGTAGACGGCGCTCTTTCCTGCAAAAAAATGTACGATTATACGGGGTGCGATCTTGTAATGGTCGGCAGAGCCGCCTGCGGAAAGCCCTGGGTATTCAGAGAAATAAAGCATTATTTTGAAACGGGAGAAATACTCCCCTCCCCTGATACAGATACTTGTCTTAAAATTATGGAGGAACATATAAAGCTCCTTTGTCTTGATAAGGGCGAATATATCGGAATGAAGGAAGCCAGAAAGCACACCGCCTGGTACTTAAAGGGCTGGCAGGGTGCGGCAAGATACAGAAATCTCTGCGGCTCTCTTTCAACAATGGAGGATTTTTACAGACTTTTAGAAACTATCCGAAACGAGCAGAACATCTGATTCAAGGCAAAAGAAAGTGAGGAATATGAAAAAAACAGCAATACTTATTGTCACGTTTGTTCTTACGGCAATATTTCTTTCGGGATGTCAGCAGATAATACTCGTACCCGGTAAGACTACCGCTCCCGAGGACTCCTCGTCAGCTCCCGAAACCTCTTACCAGGAGCCGGTTATAAAGGAATTTCCCGTAATACTGAACGGCACGGAAATCACAGAAAAGGTTAAGGCTGTCGTTTCCCTGACACCCGCCTACAGCGAAATACTTTTCGAGATGGGCTACGGCGAGAATCTTATCGGAGTATGCGACTACTGTGAATATCCCGAAAAGGTGAAGGATATCACCTCTGTAGGAAGCAGTACCGCACCCGATATACAGAAGATAATTTCCTTAAAGCCTGATCTTGTGATAACGGCAACTCCGCTTATCACAAAGGACCGAATCGCAGTAGAATCAAAGGGTATAAAGATACTCACCATCCCCTCCCCAAAGACTATTGAGGAATTCTGCAGTATTTATAAATTCATCGGTCTTGCCTTTGAAGGAATAATTCACGGCGAGGATAAGGGAGAAGGGAGCTTCAAGGTCATACAGTCGGCTTTAAGCGAAGCCGCTGAAATCAAGAAAAACAGCTTCGTATACCTTTCGCCCACTATGGCAGTAGCAGGCGGAAACACTCTTGAGCATAGTATTCTTTCAGCCTTTGGCGAAAATAAGGCAAAAGATGAAAACGGATATTCGGAGCCTGCGGAAGGCCTTATCGAAAATCAGCCCGATATAATATTCTTAAGCGACAGATTTGAGCTTACGGATCTTGAGGAGCATGAGCTTTTCTCACAGCTTGAGGCGGTTAAAAACGGGAAGGTAATTGTAGTGGAAAGCATCTATTTTGAGCGTCCCACCGCCAGAATAACAGAGCTTATAGGCTATATCGCAGACAGTATAGAAGCCTTTGAAAAGAACAATGAAGAAGCCTCCTCTGAAGCGGAAGCGGAAAGCGAAGAGCAGGATAACGAAGCTACAGAGGAAAGCGAGGAAGAAGGCTATTACGAAGAGGAATACGACGACGGATATTACGAATAAGTCGCCGTAGCAAAGAAACGGAAAACGTATAAATCAAAAACCCTATACCGCACCGCTCATATATTGACTTTTAACACAGAAAAGTGTATAATAAAAAGGATGCGTTAATTCAGTAAAATTTTAAAATTCTTATAAACGGAAGGACAACAAAAACTATGAAATGGACAGGATTAAACGATTTAAGAGAAAGCTACTTAAGCTTCTTTGAGAGCAAGGATCATCTTCGTATGGCATCTGCTCCCCTTGTACCCCAGGGTGACAATTCCATTCTGCTTATCAACGCAGGTATGACTCCCTTAAAGAAATATTTCCAGGGTATTGAGGAGCCTCCCAGACACAGAGTAACAACTTGTCAGAAGTGTATCCGTACTCCCGATATTGAAAACGTAGGTAAGACAGCCCGTCACGGCACC
>JAFQUH010000061.1 GCA_017408635.1 Ruminiclostridium sp.
AATCCCCCGTACCCTCTGCGATATTTTCCTTTACCATAAGAGTTGCATCAAGCTCGTCGCAGGCGGAAACCACACCGTTATAATGGCTTTCGTTCCAGCCGCTGTCAGTTACCGTGCCTGTAAGCACAAGTCCGATTCTGACATCAGGCTTTCTGTCAACTCCTATTAAACACAGTACCGCAACTATAGCGATAACTACTATTACCGCCGCTATAATCAGCAGACGTTGTAACGCCTGGTTTTTATCCATCTATAACTACTCCTTCTACGTACCAATCGAATTCATTAAGCATTGCGTTATCCGTCATACTTTCACCCTGTTCAATACGTAGCTTACCCGTATTATCATAAACAGGTCCGTAAAAGACATCAAACACGCCGCTATTGAGCTTATCCATTTCCGTTTTTATTTTATCCGCTATTCTGCTGTCTGCCTTTTCAGATAACGGTGCAATATTTATAATTCCCGTATCCGAGCTTTCCCAGAAGTTCACGCCGGTAAACTTCCCCTGAAGGCACTTGCGGATGTTCGGGGTATAGAATTTTTCCCAGTCCCATACCGCTGCTGTGAGATAGGTATCGGGGTATAATTCCTTATTATCTATATTGTAGCCTATTGACATTACCCCGTGCCTGTCTGCAATCTCAAGGGGTGCTACAGAGTCGGTATGCATAGCAAGTACGTCTATATTATGTTCTGAAAGGAGCTTTTCGGTCGTGTCTGCGGTAATCTCATCCGCATTCCAGGAATTTATCCATCTTACGTAAACGGTAGCGTCGGGATTTACGCTCTTTACTCCGAGGGTGAAGGCGTTCAGTCCTCTGTTTACTTCGGATATAGGGAATGCCGCTACGTAGCCTATTTCATTGGTCTTTGTCTGAAGTCCTGCGGCTATACCAGTAAGATAGCGCATCTGATACATTCTGCCGAAATAGGAAGCCAGGTTCTTACCTTCTCCTACACCGGTAGCATGATAGAAATATATATTCGGATACTGCTTTGAGGCTTGTTCTATCTGCTCGGCGTATATCACGGAGTTTGCTACTACTATCTTACAGCCTGACTTGGCAAACTGATCGATTTCCCAGGCAATATTATCAGTTGTAACAAACTCTTTATATGTAATTTCAAGTCCCAACTGCTGTGCGGTTTTTTCAAGTCCTTCGTAATGGGACTGACTCCAGCTTTTATCGTCTTTATAGCCGTTGAGTATAACTCCGACCTTTACAGTTTCATCTTTTTCTTCGGGCTCGGAATTTATCATAATAAGCCCGGTAACCATTGCCAGAAGTATAACGGCGGAAATTATAATTATCTTTTTCATATCTCTGCTCCGTTCATCTGTAATTTATAGCTAAATTTCATTATAACATTTTTTTGCAGAAAAAACAAGACGATATTAGTATTTTATAGCAAAAATCGTTCCGCAAAAATGCGGAACGATTGGAAAAATATATATTATTCAAATACTGAACATACCTTTGAGGTTTCTTTTATGCCGTTTTTACCATTGATAAGTACTTCGCCCCAATCAGAAGAAAGAGTCTTGCCTTCCCAGTCCTTTGCGATGTCAAGGTATTCTACACCACCGCCGTTGCCCCTCCAGGACCAGCCGAGATAACCCTTGTTCTTTTCTACGCTCATTTCAAGGATTGTAGCCTCGTCAACGTCACCGTCGCTATGGTTGTAACCGAATTCGCCTACAACAAGGCATAAATCCAGAAGGATTGCACCATTTATGGCTCTGCTTATCGTACTTTTATTCTTTCCTGCAGTACCGTACATATGGATAGAGAACATTGTATTTGCCTGTTCGTCAGCTTCAAATACTTCCTTACCGTGCTTTATAAAGCTGTTGGAAAGCTGTCCCCAGCCTGCACAGTCAACCATAATCGTATTCTTTATTCCTGCGGCTCTGAGCTTTGGAATAGCCTGCTTGTAGCCCTCTGCCCACTTATCAAGATTATCCCAGGAGCCGTACCATTCATTAGCAATATTAAGGATAACGTAAGCCTCATTGCCTATAAGTGCATCCTTTACTTCGATCCAATAATCAACGGCATTGTTGAGATAGGAAACCTCATCCTTGCCTGTGCCGTCGTGTACCTCTACAACAGCAATCATTTTAAGTGCCTTGCACTTTTCGATTATCTTTTTTACCTCGTCAACGGGTATTCTGTTCCACTGGTCACCATCAGATAAAACGATACGTACAGTATTTGAGCCTGTTTTAGCTATAGCCTCAAGCGCTGTATCCATATGCTGTCTGAACCAGGTATGAGCGTGGTTTACACCTCTCATAACAAATTCGTTGCCGTTGGCATCGTAAAGTGTATCTCCTACGACCTTAAAGCCGCCTGTAGCCTCGATAGGCTTGTTTTCTTCAGGCTTTGATTCAGGTGCTTCAGTCGCTGAAGTGGTAGTTTCGGGAGCGGGTGTAGCCTCTGTTTCAGGCTTTTTTGTTGTGGTGGTTTCAGGAGCGGAGGTTTCAGGCTCCTTCGGTGTGGTGGTTTCAGGAGCAGATGTTTCAGGCTCC
>JAFQUH010000062.1 GCA_017408635.1 Ruminiclostridium sp.
CGTCTTGTTGCGGTATTCAAGTCTGTCTGCGGCAAGCTCGTAGAATTCCTCGGTGAGAGAGAGCAAGCTCTGAAGATTGTTCATCTGCATCGAAAGCTCCTGCAGGCGTTTCTCATCCTCGGGATCGGTCTTTTCTATCTGTATCATGACGTTCTCGATTCCCTTTTCGTATGATTTGATATCATTATCGATACGTTCTACCAGCTTTTCAGTAACTGCACCCTTATACTTTTCGTACATCTTTGTTCTGCTGTAATCGGTGTAGGAATAATAGTTATACTGGGTTACCGAGCTTATAGCAAGAAAGGCGGCGGCTATTACTATAACTATGCCCTTCTGATTTATGAGTATCTTTTTTGCTTCCCACAGGAAAAGAGGAAGGGTAGGTAATTTTACCGCAATTTTTTCCCTGAGTCCCGACAGTACGCCGAAGCCTTTTACAGAAAACGCCATATTCCCTGACGTAAGCATCAGGCAAAGCACCGCAAATATCACTATCAGAGCTATAAGAAGGACTATGCAGGTTTCCATAAAGCCTGCGGGAATTCCGAAAAGATTCAGATTGCAATAGTTCTTGAAGAACACATCGTTTTTTAGCCCCGTAAAGATATTGGCGAATTTGAAGCCGTTAAAACGGTCTGTGGAGATTATAAAGGCGTGCAGTATATATTCTACCGCAAATATCACCGCCGCAACAAGAGATGCGGGAGTAATGCTGAATATGTAGGTAAAAAGATAAATAAACAATCCGATGACTGCTACCGTCATAGCCTTCATCATAGTTGAAAGCATAAGATATCCGAAAATATCTATCGGAAGGGAGCATATTTTGAATTCAGGTACAGACTGGATACTGCGGAAAAGCTCCATATCTCCGAGCAATATACCGCCTGTGAGAATTTCGGTAAAGGTGAATAAGAAGGCTATCACAAGAGCGCTACCGGTTATTATTCCTATTCGCTGAAGAGCGAGCAGCTTTCTGCCGCCTACGGTGGTTTTCACAATTCCCGAAACGCCCTTGCGCTTTTCCTCCGAAAAACGTATAGCAATAAGCACTATAATCGCTATCATCATAAAGTCGCCGGTCAGATAGTTTGAATAGGCTACGATCGCTCTGTTTTCACCCTTTTGCACCTTGCCTGACAGTACGCTGTAGTCGGCTACCGTTTTATCTATATTCTTCACCGCAAAGGAGTCCTTACCCTGAAGTAAGGATATAGTTCCCATATTTTCGGCATTATCAAAAACCGACTGAAGATAGGCGGGATAGCTTTCTATATAGGAATCCAGCTCCTCGCCCGTTAAGGTTATCTGCTTTTCGGTATCGCATTCGTAGGAGAAGAAAACACAGTTTACGAATACCATCAGCAACGTCAGTAACAGCATCTTTTTTGATAATGCAGTTCTTAACAGCTCCTTCATCTTCTGCCCTCCGCATAATAAAGATATACGTCCTCTAAATTTATAGGCTGGTCGGAGGGGCGGAATTCGTCAGGCTCAGCATCGCAAAGCACTCTTATTTTATAGCTGTCACCCGAAAGGGATATTTCTCCTTTTGGGAACTGCTTTTTCTTTTCCATTACCTCCTCGTAGCTTCCTTCATAGAAGAACGCCTTACCTCTGATGGAATTATTAAGCTCTGCGGGGCTACCCGAAATTTTAATTTTTCCGTGACTTAACACTATAACGCTCTGTGCTATAGACTCGATATCGCTTACAACGTGGGTTGCAAGCAGTACCGTGCGGTTTCTGGAGATTTCGGATATGTAATTTCGAAGTCTTATTCTTTCCTCGGGATCAAGACCTGCCGTCGGCTCGTCAAGTATCATTATTTCGGGATTATCAAGCATAGCCGCCGCAAGCAGTACTCTCTGACGCATACCGCCTGAAAATTCACCCAGCTTCTTGCCCGCTACCTTTTTCAGTCCTACTATCTCTAAAAATTCCTCGGTCTGCTTTTTGCACTCCTTATGCTTCATACCCTTTAAAGCACCGATATAACGCAGAAACTGTCTTGCGGAAAAGTCCTCGTACATACCCTGAAGCTGTGGGGTATAGCCTACCCTTCTGCGATATTTTCCACCCAGCTTTAAAATATCCGTACCGTTATAAAGCACCTCACCTTCAGTACGCTTTATGTTGTCGGTGATGAGATTTAAAAAGGTTGACTTGCCCGCTCCGTTAGCTCCGAGAAGTCCGTAGACTCCGTAGCCGAAGCTGTAGCTGAAATCGGATAATGCGGCAAAGTCGCCGTATTTTTTTGTAAGATTTTTAATTTCAAGCATCAGTTCATACCTCCGAAGGGATCTGAAGTTTTATATAGTTTTGTCCAGTCAGTTTTGCCATTTATCAGGTCTTCTGCCTTTATCATATAAAGTCCTGTTACCTCGTCATTTTTTAGTCCCTCTGAATTACCCGTAACGGCATAATAAAGATATATCTCTCCGTCTATAGCGGAAAAATTATAGTGCCACCACTCCTTGCGTTCCTTATCAATGCCCGGTAGTCCCTTATAAAGCTCCTTGCCGTTAAAGTCATAAATATACATATCGATATTGTAGGGGTATTCGTCGTTATACTGATTATTACTGCCGCCCATTAGCACGTAGAGATATTTTCTGTCGGTATATACCGATACCTTGTTATAGCTTGAAAGATATTTGGCATCGATAAAATCCACCTTTCGATTATCGATAAAGGTCTTTGTTTCAGAGGTTTTCGTATCAAAGGAATAAAAGCTATAGGTGTTTTCCTTTCTGTCAGCCACGGTATAGTAGATGATTCCGTCATTTACAGTAAAGGAAGCGTATATCTTCGGCAGCCCTGAAATTATTTCGGTTTCGCCCGTTTTTATATTGTAGCGGTGCATTACGGTATCAGCATCAATTATTGTTTTAAGCTGATCCTTGCTCCAGGTCACATCCTCGGCGGCGTAGTAGAGATAATCTCCGTCAGCGGTCATATAAGGGATACGGTAATACTTTTTCACATCAGGTATTGCTATTTCCTTTGCCTCACCAGATGCGAGATCTACAATGTAAATATGCTTTGTTTCTATTTCGCCATCCTCTGTTTTTGTCATATTTATAAACATCTTACCGTAATGGCATACGACGTTTTCAACATCTACACTGAAACGATGCACAAACAGCTCGGACAGGGTTGAAAGCTCATTGCCCTGAAGGTCGGCACGAAGCACCTTCATAACGCGATAGGTCATATCGTTTTCTGTTACTATCTCAGAAGCTATCTTATAGATAAAGCCGTTATAAAGGCAGTTATACCAAACCCGCCATTCGCCCGAGGTTGCCGCACAGAAATCATTTCCATCGTGCATACATTGGGGCTTACTACAAAGGATTATAGTCTTTTTTGTTGCAGTATCGTAATAACGGAGTATGGGTGTGTCGTCGGGATTCTGAACCCCTTCATCCCAGGGTCCCATAGAAAAATAATATCCATCCGTGCCCTTCATAATACTGTTATATCCGGAAGAACCGATTCTGTCACCTATATTGGCGGGATCACACTGGGGCAATTTATCATCCACGTTATTCGAAGAATTTTCCGATACACTTCCCGAACTATCAACGATTTCTTTATTACTTGTACCACTTGTTACAGAAGTGGTATTTTCCGAGCAAGCGGTAACAGAAAGGGCTGTAAATACTGCTAAAATCACACTTAATACTTTTTTCATTTTCATTTTGTTTATCTCTCCTTAGTTTATTGCTTTATAGAGCTTTGTCCACTCCGTACCGCCGTTTATGAGATCTTCGGTTTTTATAGTGTACATACCTGAAAGGTCTTCCTCATCACCGTAAACCTCATCGCTGAAATTGAGATAAAGCTCACCATCAACCGCCGATAAACTATAGGCATAACTATCCATGGTCATGTCTATGCCGGGCAGTCCGTGTAAAAGCTCTTTTCCGTCAAGACTATAGATATAAAAATCTATATCATCCTGTTTATATTTATCTGCATTACTCTCGGCATAATGACCTGTAAGTCCTCTTGTGCAGACGTAAAGATACTTTTTATCCGTCACTACAGTTGCCTTTTGATTTTGCTCTACGTACTTTCCGTCCACATAATTCTGTTGGAGCTTATCTGCAAGCGTAGTGGTCTTATCATTTGCTATATCGTAGGAATAAAGGCTTATAGTGTTGTCGCTTCTGTCAGCAACGGTATAATAAATTATTCCGTCAGCTACCGTAAAGGATGAGTATACGTCAGGTAAAGCAGAAATCACTTCCGTTGCTCCTGTTTTTATATTGTAGCGGTGCATTACAGTTCTGTTATAAGTCATATGATTTTCTGACTGTATCGTTGTATTATCAAATCTGCAACATCTTATCGTATAATAGAGATAATCGCCGTCAGCGGTAATATAACTGCAGACTGATTCTCCCCACTTTTTCGTTCCATTTTCTGCAGGAGCAATATTTATTTCCTTAACTTCACCCGACGCAAGATCAACTATATACAAAGCATTTTCCCACGTTTCTCTGAGGATAGAAACAGAAACAAACAGCTTGCCGTAATGGAACACGGCAGAACGTATCTGAGGCGTTATTTGTATTTCGTCTGTCATCGGCACGGAAAAGACATCTGCGACCTCTGACAGCTCATTACCCTGCAAATCCATCTTTAAAAGCGAAAGTGACCAGTTTTCAGTTTCTGCAGCATTGTTGCCGAGTCTGTAAATATATCCGTTGTACATTGTAACCAGAGATTCGTATATCCGATATATTCCGCCGCCCGTTGCTGTGCAGAAATCATTTCCGTCATGCATACATTGAGGCTTGCTACACAAGGGTATTGATTGCCCTGAAGCCTTATCATAGTAATAGACAGCCATAGTGGCTTTATTATCGCCGACTGATTTATATTTTGTATAATAATAACCGTCAGTGCCTTTCATTATATGTGCGTCGTATTTATCTGCATCGGGCTGATTCGCAGGCTCACACTGGGGCAATTTATCATCCACCTTATTAGGAGTGTTTTCGACAACAGTACTGTTTGTACTGTTGTCAGTAACGCCGCCCGAGGAATTACCGACGGTACTGTTCTGTGAGTTTACGGATGAGGTGTTGTTATCACTACAAGCGGTAGTGAGTAGTATTGCCGCTGTTAAGATTATACTTGATACTTTTTTCATTTTCATTTTGTTTATCTCTCCTTAGTTTATTGCTTTATAGAGCTTTGTCCACTCCGTACCGCCGTTTATGAGATCTTCGGTTTTTATCATATAGACGCCTGAGATCGTGTCGCTTGTATCATCGTTTTGTTTAGAGCGATCGTCAAAATCCATATAAATTTCTCCGTCAAGCACCTTGTACTGATAGCTCCATTTCGGGATATCGGCAGGTAGGTTATCAAGTCCGTGAAGAAGCTGCTCTCCGTCAAGGGAGTATATATAAAAGTCGTTCTCATATTCGGGACTATCCTTATCTCCATTACTATGATATCCTGTGCTGATATACAGATATTTTCTGTCTGTGATGACTCTTGCGCTACCGTTAAGATGTTTATCGTTCATATAATTCTGCTGAAGCTTGTCTGCTATGGTAGTGGTCTTATCCTCCGATATATTGTAGGAATAGAGGCTGAAGGTGTTCTCTACTCTGTCAACGGTGGTATAATATACAATGCCGTCGTTTACTGTGAAGGAGGAATATATGTCGGGAAGAGCCGATATAGTTTCGGTTTCTTCGGTTAATATATTGTATCTTCTTAAAACTGTCTTGTCATAGGTGACGTCATTTTCCGTCTTGAGGCTGTTTGGTCTGTATTTTGTATATCTTATGGCGTAGTAGAAATAATCTCCTTCTGCGACAAGTCCGCTGGGATTACTCATTCTGCCGCCCTCTTCATTTTTCGGTATAACTATCTGCTTTTTTTCGCCGGTTTCCAGATCAAACCAGAACAAGTCGCCTTCGTCACAGTTTGACATAGCAAAATACAGTCTGCCACGGTGAAAGATGAGATTTGACACCTCTGCCATCCGTTCATCGCCTTCGGTAATGCTCTCCATAATGCATCCGAGATTTGAACATTCGTTTCCCCGCAGGTCAAATCTTTTTACTCTTATCTCGTTTTTACCTGTATAGCCTTCCTTGCTCGTTAACATACAATCGTATATCCTATAGATATAGCCGTTATAAAGGTTGTAGCATTCTTTAAAGCATACTGTCCATCTTTCATGCGCCGTAGCTACACAGAATTCGTTGCCGTCATGCATACATTCAGGCTTACCGCAAAGAATAACACTACTACCTGTTTTCGTATCGTAGAAAAGAGGAACTTCTCTCGCTACTACAGTACCGTTTTTTTCGTAACTGCCGATATAGTAATATCCGCTATCGCCCTTCATAATACTGTCCATAAAACCGTGATACATAGTATTTGTGTTGCCGGGATCGTTCTCGGGCGGCTCAACATACGTGCAGGCGGTAGTGAGTAGTATAGCCGATGTTAAGATTATACTTAATGCCTTTTTCATTTTCATTTGTTTTCTCCCATTTTATTACACATAGTAAAGCTTTGTCCAATCACGACTGCCGTTTATAAGGTCTTCGGTTTTTATAGTGTACATACCTGAAAATTTGTCTTCATCCTCGTGACTTGGCCAATACGCACTATCGCGATATCCGAAATAAATTTCTCCGTCCAAAGCGTAAAACTTATACGTCCATTCCTTTTCCTTATCAAGAAGCGTTTCCAACCCGGGTAGCCCATCCATAAGTTCGTTACCCTGAAGGTCATAGATATAGAAATCCGTATCATCTGCTTTCCTGTCTACCCGATACATTCCGCTGGCTCCCATTGTGCAAACGTACAGATATTTCCTGTCGGTAAGTACCGTAACCTTATATCCGCTGGAAACGTATTTTCCATCCACGTATTCCTGCTGACGTTTATCGATAATAGTGGTAGTTTTATCATTAGCTATATCATAGGAATAAAGACTGAACACGTTATCGCTTCTGTCAGCCACGGTATAATAAATTATTCCGTCATTTACCGTGAAGGAGGAATATATATCAGGCATTGCGGAAATTGTTTCAGTTTCTCCTGTTCTGATATTAAAGCGATACAGCACCGTGCGATTCTGCAGCATATTGTGTTCGTCATAGGCGCCTGGCTTATCAAATATCACTTCTCTCGAATTATAGTAAAGCCAGTCGCCGTCCGCTGTCATAAAATTCAGATAATGTGTATAAAGCCTTATAGCGTTGTTTTCAGGCTCAGGGAGATAAATACGCTTGCTTTCTCCTGATTCTATATCAACCATATACAACATATGCTGCTCCTGACTTGCTGAATTCATATTGAAAGTGAAAAACATCTTTCCACGGTGACAAACTACACAGTCATTTATATGAGGGCTCCAATAAGCTCCTTCGACCATACCTGAATATATATCCGATACCTTTGACAACTCATTACCCTGCAAATCACATTTCAGTAATTTTAAAGTAAACTCGGTATCAACTACGTCTGCGCCTAATCTGTAAATATAGCCGTTGTATAAAAAGTCCGTATCGAAGGTACCCATTCCACCTGTAGCTGTACAAAAATCATTTCCGTCATGCATACATTGGGGTTTTGCACAAAGGGGAATTGTCTTCCCCGTAGCATTATCGAAATAACCAAGTCCGCTAAAATATTCGTCTTCTTCTTTTTTAATACTCGCCTGGTAATAATAGCCTTCTTTACCTTTCATTATAACGAAATATTCAAGATTTGCAGGATCACATTGAGGTAAGGCGTCATTTACCCTATTCGGCGTATTATGAGCTGTAGCGTTTTCGTTTTTATCCGAATTGTTTTCCAACGTACCCTCCGAATTATCCACGCTTTCGTTGATACTTGCATTGCTTGTTACAGAGGTGTTATTTTCTGTGCAAGCGGTTAAAGATAATATTATTGCCGCTGTTAAGATTATACTTAAAAACTTTTTCATCTTTACTCCTTCAAATACTCTTATCATACGTAGCTTGTTACCTGATAGAGCTTCTGCCAGTTCTTGCTACCTTTTACAAGCTCATCAGTTCTAATGGTGTAAAGTCCTGAAGCCTCGTCTATCTTCACCTGTGAATTTTCATCATACTCCCAGAACTTGCACAAAAGATACATTTCTCCGTCAATAGCGGAAAATCTGTATTCCTCACTTTCTCTGGGATTCTCCGCAGTGAGCAGACCTTCATAAAGTGGCTTTCCGTTCATATCGTAAATATATATTTCCATACCACGCTTGTCCTTTGCTTCGGCAAAGCCGCTGCCACAGGTCATACGGATATAAAGATATTTTCTGTCTGTAGAAACCTTCATGCCATTTTCAGACAGATATTTACCGTCAAGGTATACCATCTGTCTGTTTTCCACAAGGGTTTTCGTTTCTTTTTTCTCTGTATCAAAGGAAACAAGGCTGAAGGTGTTTTCGCCTCTGTCTACCGTAGTATAGTAGATAACGCCGTCATTCACCGTAAAAGAAGAATATATTTTCGGCATATCTGAAATTATTTCAGTTACGCCCGTCTTTAAATTATAACGATGCATTACAGTATCAGCGTCAACTCTTACCCACGTCTGATTTTTGTCCATCGTTACGTCCTCGGCGGCAAAATAGAGATAATCTCCGTCGGCGGTCATAAAGGGATATTGCTCATATCTTGCGGCGTCGCTGACCTCTATTTCCTTTACTGCGCCCGAGGCAAGATCTATAGCGTAAATATGATTCGTGTAATTATCATCGTTATATTTCTCCATAACGAAAAACATTACGCCGTAGTGACACAGTACGTTGCTTATATTTATCTGTTGTACATTGGGAGCTGTGAGAAATTCTGTAACCACCGATAATTCATTTCCCTGCTTATCGCCCTTGAGGAGCTTATACTCATACATCTGCTCTTCGGTATTTTCACGGCATAGCTTATAGATGCAGTTATTATAAAAAAGAGTATACATCACCTGTTTGCCACCTGTCGCCACACAAAAATCATTTCCATCGTGTGCACATTGAGGCTTTGCGCAAAGGGGTATGGTAGTTTTACTTTCCTTATCGTAATAATAAACCGTATAATCACCCTGCATTACTGACGAGTTTCCACAGTAATAATATCCGTCTGTGCCTTTCATCGTCGCATATTCCATATTTAACATCTGACTATGTGATATATTTGCAGGCTCGCACTGGGGCAAGGTATCGTCATATCTGACTACGTTATTATCCGAGCAGGCGGTGGTGAGCAGTATTGCCGCTGTTAAGATTATACTTAAAAACTTTTTCATTTGTTTTATCCTTCCTTGTAGAGTCTTTTCCAGTTACCGCTACCATTTATAAGCTCTTCGGTCTTTATCATATAAACGCCTGAGATCATATCGTTTGCATCATTGCCGGTTCTTGACATATCGTCAAAATCAAGGTAAATTTCTCCGTCAAGAACGTTCATATCATACTGCCATGCGGGGATATCGGCAGGCAGGTTATCAAGTCCGTGAAGAAGCTGCTCTCCGTCAAGAGAGTATATGTAAAAGTCATTTTCATAATCATAGCTGTCCTGATTATTGCTGGTGGAACAGCCTGTGCTGATATAAAGATATTTTCTGTCTGTAGTAATCTGTACACCACGATTAGAATGATACCTGTTCAGATAATTCTGCTGTAATTTTTCCGCAAGAGCGGTGATCTTGTCCTCTGATATATC
>JAFQUH010000063.1 GCA_017408635.1 Ruminiclostridium sp.
CCGCTCGGGTTATTGTAGCCCCAATCCCCCTAACCCCCTTTCCCCTGAGGAAAGGGGGAAAAATCGGGGGCTACCGCCCCTGCGACCTTGTTTGGGGCTACGCCCCAAACCCCGTTTATATCGATGTTTGTGGTTGATTTAATAAATTGAAATAACCACAAATGTTTACACCCGCCGTTAACGAGGTTACGCCGCCCGCAAACATATTTAAAGGCGGAACTGCCCGCGGGTGCAACCCGCCGTAAGGTGCAACTTCACGAGCCGAAGGCTCGCTTCTCTCCTTCACTTTTGCGAAGCAAAAACTTCCCTTTGAAATGAGCTTTGCTCATTTCAAAACCCGTATCCATCCATCCTGTTCTCCATCTTGTATCTTCTTGTAAGCTCTGCCAGGGTGGTGACGAATTCGTTTTCCCACTTTTCCTTGTCGGGATAAAGCTCTCTTGCTATTTCAAGATAGGATTTAAGAGTAGAATCAGGCTGTCCTTTAGGAGTCATAGGGAAGGGGTTTTTATACAGTCTTGTGTAGTGGGCGCAGGCGTTTCTTAAATCAGAAAGGCAAAGCAGATGATCCTCCACCATGCGATAGTTTATACCGAAGTATTTAGTGCAAAGCTCCTTCTGATCCGCTTCCTTCATATCAATATAGAAATACGTGATATTTCCGAAGCTGAAAAGCTCCATAGCCGCCCAGACGGGCATTACGCCGCCGTACTTTTTCTTGTGGTGCTTTACAAAATCCTCGCCTTCATTCAGCTCCATAAGTCTTTCTATACGTGAAAGCAGGGAAGAATGGTTATGCCTTGAATCGTAGGTGGAGGCGTTGAGATACCCCAGCGCACCGTATTTCATAGCGTGATAGTTTGATACCACCGCTCTGAAATAAATTTCTATCTCCTCTAAAAAGGTCAGAATCAGGCGGCGGAGCTGACGGTCAAAGTCGTATAATCTCATACCGTCCTCGAAGGTGGTGCCATTTTTGTATCTGCCCTTGTTATCCCTGAAGGGAGCGAAATAATGGGCAAGACGATAGTAGTTTATATTCGTAAGACATTTTTCCGCATATTCGGTATCCGATATTTCACAGCCTCGTTCACGGAGCAACGCTATCTGTTGCTTTATCGTAGACGGGGTTTTGTTGTAGCTTCCTTGTTGTGCCATCGTTGACCTCCCTGGCTTGTGTCTTTATTTTCTATCTAAAAGGAGTGTACCGCCACTTACGTGGCGGTACTGGAGATAGGAGAAAAAATATGAAAAAGTTATTTACTCTGTTTTGAAAGAGCTGATAAGTTCCTTCAGCATTGTAGCCTGACCGGAAAGCTCTTCTGATGCCGCCGCAGATTCTTCAGCAGTAGCAGAGTTTGTCTGAACTACGTCGGAAATCTGATCTACGCCGACTGTGATCTGTTCGATAGAATCTGCAGTACGCTTGGATGCGGTGGAGATATCGTTGTTTATTTCTGCAACCGTGCCGGCCGCTTCTGCAACCGCTGACATTCTCTGTGCTACCTCGTCAACAAGCTCATTGCCCTTGGCGATAGCCGCTACCGTACTGTCGATAAGCGCTGTAGTATTGTTAACCGCCTCTGCGGACTTACCTGCGAGGTTTCTTACCTCGTCAGCAACTACTGCGAAGCCCTTACCTGCTTCTCCTGCTCTTGCAGCCTCAACCGCCGCATTGAGAGAAAGAATATTTGTCTGGAATGCTATATCCTCGATAGTCTTGATGATAGCCTGAATTTCTGTTGAATAACCGCTGATTTCGTTCATAGCGGCTACAAGCTCTTCCATCTTCTGATTTGCGGCACCCATTTCTGCGCCCGCTTCGTTGGTCTTTGCGCTGGCGTTTTCCGCACCCTTGGCGTTATCCTTGATCTGCTGTGCGATAACTGTGATAGTAGCCGCTAATTCCTGTACGGAAGAAGCCTGCTCTGTTGCACCCTGTGAAAGTGCCTGTGCGCCTGCGGAAACCTGATCCGAGCCTGCGGAAACCTGATCTGCCGCAATGTTTATCTGGGTCATTGTGTTGTTCAGATTTCTCTTTAAGTGGTTTATAGATGCGAGAATGTTTTCAAATTCGCCTATGTACATGGATTCGTCAGCAGACTTTGCTGTGAGGTTGCCGATGGATAATTCCTCGAGAACCTTATCGATATCAGCAATAACCTTGCCCATACGAGCGGAAAGATCTCTTGTGCTTTCTGCGAGTAAGCCGATTTCGTCCTTGGACTGATAGTCTATTTCTGACTTGAAGTTGCCCTTGCTCATATTTTCTGCCGCAGTCTGTACCTGCTTTAAGCCCTTGCTTATGAGCTTTGTTACGTAGTAGGCTGTGAATGCCGCAAATATTACCGCAAGAATACCGAGTACTGAAAGAATCAGAATAGTAAGGTCTACTCTTATGCCGATGTGCGTGTATTCGTCCTTTGCTTCTAAGTCAACGTGTGACTGGATGGAGTCAACCGCTGTGATAACTGTTTCAAGTGAGGGCATAAGTCTTGACGTATATATTGCATATGCGCCTGCGGCGTCGTTTGCCTTTGCCTTTGCCGTAAAGTCAGCAAAGAAGGATTGTGCCTCTGCGCATTCGCTCTTTATTGTTTCAAGAACTCCCTTGTCGCCCAGGTATACCTTTTCAAGCTCCTCAAGGTCTGTGCCGATAGTACCCAGTGCTGTCTGTGCTTCTGAAAGATATTTATCGGTAAGAGTTGCATCTGTTTCGGTGATTGCCTGTAAAAGATCCTTACAGCTTTCCTGGAGCTTAAGGTCGATTTCATCGGCAAGCTCAACACTCTTGAAGGTGTTGGAATAGAACTGTGATACCATTCCCCTTACTGATAAAAAGGCTGTGCTTGAGAATACGGTGATAAGAATCAGAAAAGCAAGCACGATACCGAAAGCGATATAGAGCTTTGCTCCTACCTTTGCGTTTTTAAATAATTTCAACATAATCATATAGTACCCTCCGCCTCAGGCGGTGGATACGCTCCTCCCTTCTCTATAACTGCCTTTGGCAGTCACATTGATATGCTATAATTTTAGCACTTTTTACCCCTTAAGTCAATGTTTTTTAGTCATATTTGTGAGATAAACCGAAATTTACTTTTATATTTTTAGCAGATTATACAAAAATCCCGATATCGCAGAAATCTGCAATATCGGGAAAAATTTAAGCGGCTTAACCTGTCAGAGAGTGACCGTTCCACCAAGGCCGAAGGAATAGATATATTTTTCCTTTACAGGCTTTCCGAAGGCGGCTTTGAGTGCCTCCTCGTACACTTTAAGCTGGAAGGAATAGTCCTCGCTTAAGGTTTCCTCGTCGGAATGACTGTCGGTCTTGTAGTCTACCAGCACAATACCGTCATCCTCGATAAAGAACATATCCACGATACCCTGAACGTAAGGTCTTTCGGTGATATTTTCGTCGAATTCGCCCAGGATATCCTTCATTATATCGTCGGAAAGTCGGTGGAATATGGGATATTCTCTGTATATCCTGCCTGATTTCAGCATTCTTGCGGCAATATCGTCGGCAAAGAAGCGGCTTATATCCGCAGGCTTTATGCAGTCCCTTTCAGCGTCGGAGAGGAAATCACGGGTGTTGTTTTCTATAAACTGCGCTACCTCCTGCTCGGACATAGCCCTTTCCATCGGGATATATTCCATCAGCTTGTGGTAGGCGTCGCCTCGTTTTTTGCCTGTCAGCTTTCCGTTATCCTTTGCAAAGGAGGGCTTTGCCACGTAAAGCTCACACTTCTTTTCCTTGTCCCTGCGCTTCATGGCGGCAAGACCTGTAGCGGTGTACTTTGCCGCAAGCCTTGTGCCGTCGGGCTGACTGTACTGCTCTGCTATCTGATGCTTTATGATATCGATAATATTGCGGTCGGCGGTAGCCGTTTCAGAGTCGCAGGCGGTAGCGGTAACGGTATTTTCCGCTTCCTTTTCTTTAGCAAGAGATCTTACGCTGTAGCTTATACGGGGATTGTCATTTTTTACAAAGGGCACGCATAACCAGGCAAGGTAATAGGATTTTTTCAGAAGCTCTGAAACAGTCCATTCTGTGCTATGACCGTTCATGGTCTTGTCGCCTGTCATATGGGTACGTATCCAGCCGAGATAGCTATCCTTCCGTATTTTTTCATCCGCTGACTCGGTCGGCATGTCGTCGGCTTTTACGTAGCCTGTGAATATCAGCTTGTACATTGCTCTGGTGGCGGCAACGTATAAAAGTCGCATCTCCTCGCTACGTAGCTTTTCGATAATAGTCTGTGAGGTTATTTCATAGGCGGGGGAAGGAATCTTCTCCAGCATCGCCTTGTTTACGTCGTTTATGCATATGCCGTAGTCCTCGCTTAAAATAACCGGCTCTGAGGCGTCGTCAGTATTGAAGTGCTTTGCACAGTCACAGACAAAAACTATCGGGAATTCAAGTCCCTTTGAAGCGTGGATGGACATTATCTGTACGCCGTTCTTTACGTTTTCGGCGGTGATTTCGGCTTTTTGTCCCTGACGCTCCATCTCATCGATATGATTTAAGAATTCCGACAGTATGCCGTCGGTATGATTTTTATCGTATTCTTCGGAAAGTGCCAGCAGCCCCATCAGATTTATTCTGCGGTTTTCGGCATTTTCTCCTACCGTCAGTAAGTCCGCCACCGGGGTGGTATCGTAGACATGCTTTATAAGCTGGGCGGGGGAGCTTGCCGCCATAACTCCACGGAGTCTGTCAAGCTCTGCTACAAAGTCCTTGCATCTGTTGTCCTTATCATTGCCGAAAAGCTCCGGCTTTTCCTTATAAAGACGGGCAAGGGCAGGGGAATGCTCCTCGCTTATCGTATAGCCCTTTTCCGCCTTTGTGATGCAGGTATAAAGAGGGAGCTTCTTATAATATCCCGCATAGGCTTTAAGCTCCTTTTCACATTCCTCGCTACTTTCACGGATAGCCTTTATATCAAAGCCGAGAGTACCCGTTCTTACCGCCGCCATATCATCGGCAGAAAAACCGAATATGCAGGACATAAGCAGTCTTGCCAGGCTCTCGTTGTTGTAGGGATCGTCAATGACCTTGAGATAGTCGGTCATAATGATTATTTCAGGCTCTGAAAACAGCTTGCCGTCGCTCTTTGTAACTGATGGGATATCATACTGTGCCAGGGCGGAGGCAAATATCGGCGCCTTGTCACCTGAAGAGCGGAGAAGAATTGTAAAGTCGTCGGCTCTGCAGGGCCTGTTTTCTACCATATAGCCTGATTTTATCATCTTATCTATATGATATGCCACGTAATCCGCCTCGGAGCTTCCGCTTTCGCTGTCCTGCTTTTTATCGGTTATCATAATGACTTCCGTTATATCGGCAGGGTTTGTGGATATATTGGTACTGTCACCTAAAAGAAGCTGACTGTTCTTTTCATAATCCACGCCGCCAAGCCCGGTAGTCATAATGGGGCAGAAGATATCGTTGATGCTGTCTATTACGTTATCTCTGCTACGGAAATTGTGGTTTAAGTAAAGATGCTTGTAGAGAGGATTTTTAGTAACCTCGTCAAATACCTCCGACTGTGCGCCACGGAAGGCGTATATCGACTGCTTCATATCACCTACGAAATAGAGATTTTCTTCATTATCGGATAACTGTCTGAATATCTCGTACTGCAGACGGTTACTGTCCTGAAATTCGTCTACGATAAGGAGCTTTATCTTTGCATTATCCTTTACCTCGGGGTGATTCTTCACCATATTGTAAAGCTGTCTTTCGGCGTCGGCGTAGTCGGCAACATTCAGTATTGATTTTTCCTCCTTGTAGGTTCTCTCGGCACTCATAGAGATATCTACAAGTATATCAATGACAGCCTGACTTATATTGAGTCTGCTTTTTATGGAGATGAGTTTTCTTACCGCTTCAAGAATATCGGCAAGAATACCTGCCGCACAGGTTACATCTGCGGAATAGACGCCTATCTCGGTTTTTGTGAAGGTAGGCAGGGATTTCTTTATTTTGTCCTTATCCGAAAGGGTGATTTTACTGTAATCCTTCGTAGCTATCGCATCAGAAAGTTCGTCAAGGTAATTTTTAAAGAAGGGTAATGCCGCAGTAAGACACGCTTTGGCGTTATTTTCCTGCTTTAACAGCTTCTTGCCCTTATCGGTGCGTTCCGCTTCTATCTGGCAGATTTCGTTATATGCGGTATCAAGAGCCTTGCAGGCTTCTTCAAGCTCTGTGACTGAAGCCTTAAGACTTTTCCCTGCGTCGGTCAGGATTTTTTCAAGCCTTGCGGGATTTTTACAAAGAGCATACCAGCCGTCAGGATCGGGCAGATTCTGTGCATAGCCGGTAATATCCATAATAGCCTCTACAAGAGTTCTGTCACCGTGCTTATCCGCAAAGTGATCCATAATCAGCTGAAGGCTTTTCTGGTTGGCGGTTTTGTAGAAATCCTCCACCGCCTGCTCGCATATGGCGTAGCGCATCATCCGTGCTCTTGATTCTTCCATAATGGAAAAGCCACGGGAGAGGGTGGAAAGCTCGGTATTTTCCCTGATAAGAGAAAAACAGAAGGAGCTTATCGTGGATATTCTTGCCTTGTGAAGAGCCGCACATTGTCTGCGCAGAAAGTCTGCTTTATCGGGATTTGCGGCAAGCCTTTCCTTCATCTTTTTAGTAAGTCTTGTTTTAAGCTCTGCCGCCGCCTTTTTGGTAAAGGTGATTATAACCAGTCCCGCAGGATCGGTTATATTCTGCTCGTCGCTTAATATATCGACGATTCTTGTAGTAAGCACCGCAGTCTTACCCGCACCCGCATTGGCGTCTACTATAGCGCCGCCTGTTCTGTGGTCTATAGCCGCCTTCTGCTCGGGAGTCCATTTTGGTGTGTTGTTATTTGCCATTGTTATCACCTGCCTTATCACCTGTATCGGTCAGATCCTCGCTGAACTGCGCTGATTTGTCGTTCTTTATTTCGGTTATATGCTCCTTACCCGCTCCGCATATAGCCTTGTAGGCACAGTACTGACAGGATAATTCCTTCGTTCCTTCCTTAAGGGGATTTGCGGTCACGTCACCACTTTTTACACGGCTTACGCTCTGCGAAATGGTGGAGATTATATGCTTTCTCATCTTCTCAAATTTTTCGGGAGTCAGAGTTTTAGCCTTGAAGAAATCCGAATGTTGCTTTCTGCCGTTTAAGGTACGGCTGAGGTAGTTGCTTCTTTCCGTATCGCCCTGCGTATCCTTTACCACAACACCCTGCTCGCTGTGAGCCCTGAGCCATATATCACGGCGCTTGTCCTCGTCGGGTGCTATTATCTCCTTCTGGACTGCCACATCGCCTGCAGGGAAATAGGTGGCGGAGGAGGGGGAGTAGTCGGGGTTGCTTTCTGCCAGAGCAAAAAGATATATAAGAAGCTGAAGGCTCAGTCCGTAATATACCTTTTCAAGACCGAAATCCTCTGTACCCGTCTTGTAGTCTATTACTCTTATATATTTTCTGTTTACCGTGGCAGGTTCGGTATCTTCGCCTTCTATGGTTTCGGTTACGTCGGCAATATCCACACGGTCAACTATACCGTAGACGCTGATTTCTTCTTCCTTGCCGTTTACCTCTACCTTTATTTTAAAGGGTTCGTATTTAAAGCCGGTGCTATTATCGGTATCAGGATTTTTAAGACTAAGCTCAAAGTAACGGGGGATAAAGGAGCTGTTTGCAAGCTCACCCGTCATATATTTCAGCAGATAGAAGCACACCTGAGAAAGATTGTTGAAAAGCACGTTGAAGCGGACTGTATGATACTGCTCCTCCATAAGCTCGTTTTTTCTGAACTCTGCCAGAGCCTCATTTACGGTTGCCTTTATTTCATCCTCGGGAATGATATAGTTTTCCGTAACGCCGTCGTAGAATTTCTTAAAGCTGTAGTCCATTACGTAATGCACTATGTTACCGATATTCTGGGGGTTGAATTTCTTTGTGGCAGGGGAGAATATATTGAGTCCGTACTGACAGAAATATCCGAAGCGGCAGGAATTCAGATTCTTTATTGCGGTATGGGAAAGAGAATCAAAGCTGAATACAAGCTCCGCTCTGTCGCTGTCTACCTTATGTATGTTTGAGTCGGGGAGCAGATTCTTTTCCGCCATGGAGATAAGCCCGGTATAGGCACGGTCGTCTGATTCCTCGAGCGCCCTTCTTATCTCTTCGCCCTTTACCTTATCGGCAAAATGCATGGATAACTGCTTTTCTGCGGAACGGATGCTCTCGCAGAAGAATTCGGGCGGCAGGTCGGAAATATCGTTTTCCGTTATATTTATGCCAAAGATATCTGTTACAGTCTGCATAAATTCGCCCATCTGCCCCTTACTGCCGGTATAGGTCACGTAGAGCTTTTCAGAGGGCAGAGTAAGAGCCTTGCAGCAGGCGGAAAGCTCTGCGGTATATTTCTTGTCACCATCGCAGAAAAGCTCTATATTGTTTTCCGAAAGGTCGGCATATTCCTGAAGGGTGAATACGCCGTCATTGTCATAGGTACAGTCGGGAAAACTGTTTTCGTCTGCGCCTATAACGAATACTACCCTTGCGCCCTTGGATCTTGTGCGGCGGATATCCCCGAACATTACGCTATCCAGTACCTGCGGAGGCTTTGAAAGGGATATAAGCTCGGTACAGCTTTTAAATATTCCGATATATTCCGCAAGAGTACAGGGTACTCCCTCGGTAGCGGTGAGTATCGATTCCAGCATATCGCAGATTATCGACCAGAGCTGATTATATTCCTCGGTAAGCTCCTTTACGTAGGCAAGCTCGGAGGTGCTTCTGTCCTGACACTTACCCTGGATAGCCGCCTTTATATCGGCGTGTTCAAAAAGATAGTCGGTGAAAAGTACGGTGATTTCTGCGCCCGTCTTGTTTTCACAGGCTTTTCCGAAGGCGGCAAGAGGCGTGACTATATTGTCACGGATGCTATCCAGCTTCTTTTCGCTATCGGTTTCGATATGTGAAAAGGGCTTGTCAAATTTAAGATGTAATATATCCCAGCTATCGCAGTAGGTCTGGAGCTTGTTTATATCCTCAAGAGATACGGGCTTTGTGCCACCGCCCTCCTTCTTCGTTCTTGCAAAGCCGCTTTTTATAAGTCGCATCACATTGTGACCGTCGGGATTTTCAGCCGCAGTCAGCACGGCTGAAAGATACTTTATAAGAGGCTTTCTGCTTATGGGAGCGGGAATATCCGCAAAGAGCGGTACGTCATATCTCATAGCGGAGGAGGTTATACTGTTTATATATTTTGCAGGGGAGGGGCATAAAATATTTATATCGCTGTAGCGGTAGCCCTGTCTTGTCAGCTTCTTTATTTCGGCGAAAACGTAATCCGTTTCGGCGTCAATGCTTCTGCTCATTTTACAGAAGATACTATCAGCCGCATCTTCCCCTGCATATTCAGTTACGTTATCTCCCGACAGAACGTCACGGAGCTTTAAAAGACATTCCTTTTTGTATCTTACGTTGGAAGAAAGCTCGGTATATTCTATATCACAGCCTTCTGTCTGCGCTATTTTTTCAAGTCTTTTCAGAGTATCCTCATTTGTTGCCTGATTAAGCTCGTTTGTAATGCTTCTGTCAAGGCGGAGCGCAATATGACTGTCCTTGCTCTGTGCTATTATCGGGGCAAGAAAGCAAAGCTGGGAGCCTGAAAAACTGTCAAAGCCGTCAATAAAGACGGTATAACCGTCAAAGCAGTTCTTTTCACGGAGTATTTCGGCACATAAAATGAGATTGTCGTCCCTGTCGTCGTATATCGCACAGAGCTTGTTATTATAAAGCTCGTATATCTGTGTAAGCTCGGTTACCTTTTCTCTTAAGCCATCCTTAAGATTATCCGAAGCCTTTTTCAGCATATCGGGGGTAATGCCTGCTCTTTTAAGCTCGGCTACCGCCTTTAAGGCAAACTGCGAAAAGCCGTTCTTATTAACGGCTGTACTGTAGTGCTTAAGGCTTGTCTTAAGTTCCTTTACGGTTTCCTGCATAATGATATGCTTTGCGGTATCGTCCGCATAGCTGTTTCTTTTTGAATAGCGGCGAAGCAGCTTGTCCGCTAAAGCGGAAAAACCGGTAACCGTGATATTATCCGCCTTTTCATCTGTTCTTTCTGCGATTATTCTTTCTGCCTCAAAAACAAACTGGTCGGGTACTATAAGCATAGCCTTGTCCGATATATCGCATAACCTGTTATAGATTTCGTCGGTTTTTCCACAGCCTGCTCTGCCGAGTATGAATTTTAACATAACGCCCTCCGTGTTATTGTGATAAATCAATTATACACCATTGTCTGTACGTTTTCCAGTACAACAGAAAAATTTACGGCAAATTATTTTTTTAAAGACTTTTCTCGTTAAATTTTTCTTTACATCTTCGCTGATTTATGGTACAATATATAAGATAATAGGCAATTTTTCTGAAAAAGGAGAACAGTTATGAAGCTTATTTATGCAATTGTAAACAACGATGACGCTCACGCAGTATCCTCTGCTCTTACAAAGGCGGGATATCAGGCGACAAAGCTCGCATCCACAGGCGGATTCTTAATGGCAGGCAATACCACCTTCCTTATCTGCTCTGACGATGAAAAGGTGAACGATATCATCGAGGTAATAAAGAATCATTCCCACAAGAGAAAGCAGTACGTTTCCTCTGTGGCGTCCTACGGAGAATCAGGCTATGCAAGTATGCCTGCAGAGGTCTTTGTAGGCGGTGCGACTATATTCGTCACCAACGTTGAGAGGTTTGAAAAGGTCTGATGATGGATTTGACGCTTTTTGGCAAGCAGAGTGAAACAAGTCGTCTTAAGGCGTTACATAATGACGGCAGAATGCCTCACGCCCTGATGCTTACGGGTGAAAGGGGTATAGGAAAGAAGATGCTCGCCCGCTGGTGCGCTCTTCTTATGATGTGCGAAAACGGTGCGGAAGCACCCTGTATGCATTGCCGCACCTGTAACAATATAAAAAATGACGATCACCCTGACGTGATATTCGCAAAGGGCGAAAAATACAGTGCTGACCGTATAAGAGAGATAGTTCAGCAGACGGCACTTTTTCCGAATGACGGAGATCTGCGTGTCATCATCTTCGAGGACTGCGACGAGATGACCGAGATACATCAGAATCTTCTGCTGAAAGCCATCGAGGAGCCGTCAAAGTATAACAGATATATCTTCACCTGCGAGAATACCGATGCGGTGCTGCCTACGATAAAATCACGAGTGGTTACTATTCCGCTTTCGGAAATGTCAAACCCCGATTGCGTAAGCTGTCTTGTGGCAAAGGGCGTACCCGAGCAGGAGGCCACAAAGTATATTTTCAGACTCGGTAAGAATCCGGGTAAGATTCTGGAGATAATAAAGGATAAGAAAAAGATTGCGCTTCAGGAAAGCGCAGAAAAAATAGCACAGTATATAGCTGACGAAAATGAATATGATACCGCCAGGGAATTTTCGGGCTATACCGACAGAGAGGAGCTTTTCGGCATAATCTCCGCCCTTTACGATATCGTAAGCCGTGCCTTACTCCCAGACTATGAGGGTGAGGGAGCGGTAAAGCGCCTTAAGGAAAATCTCTCCTTAAAGAAGCTGTATGCCGTGACAAGAAGAATAGAGGAGCTTAACTCCTGTTCGGATTATAATGTTAACGCCAAGGTCTTTGCGGCATACTGCGCAAGCCAGCTTTTCGACGTTATCGCCTGAAGACAGGATAGAAGGAAAGGAAACACTTTAATGGTTGAAGTAATCGGAGTCAGATTCAAAAACGTGGGCAAGGTATATTATTTTGCCCCTGAAAATAATAAGGTCAACGCAAAGCAGAAGGTTATCGTAGAAACTGCAAGAGGTGTGGAATGCGGCGAGGTGGTCATCCCTAACCGTATGGTAGAGGATACCGAGGTAGTTCCCCCCTTAAAGAGTATCATCCGTATTGCTACAAAGCAGGATGAGGAAACTCTTGAAAAGAACCGCATAAAAGAGCAGGAGATAATGAAGGTCTTTGCCGAAAAGATAGCAGAGCATAAGCTGTCTATGAAGCCTATAGATATCGACTGCACCTTTGACGGCAGTAAGATACTTTTCTATTTCTCCGCTGAAAGCAGAGTAGACTTCAGAGAGCTGGTAAAGGATTTAGCGGCAATCTATCGCACGAGAATAGAGCTTCGTCAGATAGGAGTAAGAGATGAAGCGAAGATGCTGGGTGGTCTTGGAATCTGCGGCAGAAAATTCTGTTGCGCATCCTTTTTAGGCGAATTCCAGCCGGTTTCCATCAAGATGGCAAAGGAACAGTCCCTGTCCCTGAACCCTGTAAAGATATCGGGTACCTGCGGCAGACTTATGTGCTGTCTTAAATACGAGCAGGACTGCTACGAGGAATTGCTCTCCATCACTCCCAAGATAGGCGCACTTGTAGAAACCGCCGACGGCAGAGGAATAGTAGAGGACAGCAATCTGTTAACGGGTGTTGTTAAGGTAAAGCTGGACAAGAATCCCGATGCCGCCGCACAGCCCTATAACAGAGCCGACGTAAAGATATTAAAGGACGGCAGAATAAGAGTCAACAAAGAAGAGATCCAGGCGCTTAAAGGACTGGAGGACTGAGAATTTGCTTTGCAAATTCTCAATGATATCGTGCCAAAGGCACGGTGATATCGAAACCTTCGGTTTCGGTGATATCAAAGCCTTCGGCTTTGGTGATATCGCTCCTTCGGAGCGGTTATGGAATCCTATATTTTTGAAATCGAAGATTTCAAAAATATAGGATGGGATTATAAAAAGCGTTCAGGTTTCTGAACGCTTTTTGTGTTTATCGGGGAGATTGGTGTAATATGAAAATTTGTCGGGGAGTTAATGGATTTGTTTTATGTATAAAAACGGGGCGTCAGGGGACATACCC
>JAFQUH010000064.1 GCA_017408635.1 Ruminiclostridium sp.
AGAAAATTGCAAAAGGCAATTCCGTAGAATTGCCTCTGTCCGTTATTTACATAGCAACGTAGAAGGGTACCTTTTCCTTTACAGAAATGGCTGCCGCTTCTTCTGTTATAGGCATTACCATAAAGGGCATCTTCTCATCGTCCATAGGCTTAAGCACGTCTTCTGCAAACGCCTTTGAGAATTCTGCAAAATCCACGCCCTCGAAAAGATCGACGATTACGAGTCGTCTTTCCTCATCCGCTCTCTTAAGGGACATAAGATAAGCCTTTCTTACGGTCTTTACCTTGTCAAAATACTTTTCAATAGGTGCGGTTATTTCAAAGGGAATAGTGGGTAACTCGTTGATTACCGCCATCTCGCCCGATTCAACCTTCATCTGAATTGAAAGCATACTGATAGCGTGCGCCTGCTGAGGACCGATTATAATATTTTCTGTGAAGGGGTTTATTGCAAAGCCCTTCATAGGACAGCCCTTTTCGGAAACCATTCTTACCAGATCTCCGTAAGTAAAGCCGAGTGCCTGCGGCTCTGTGCTTGCACCCTTCGCCGCCTTTAAAAGAGTATCGTAATCGGTAAACGCCATAATATAGGCGTCACCCTGCTTATTTTTAAGATGGGAAATATCCATCTTCAGCTTGCCGTCGGCGTCAACGCTCTTTATAGCAACGGGCACGACAAAGCTAGCCTTCATTATTGCGTTTACATACTTTTTCTGTACGCCTTCTTCAGGCTTTTCAGACGCCTTTATTTCCCTCATTGCCGCTAAAAGCTCTGGGTTTTTTATCGCCATAACCTTCTTTTTCAGAAGATCCATATCAATTCCTGCCATTGTCCCGTTCCTCTCTTTTTTATATCTCGTTGCGGTTTTCCAAAGCTCTCTGGAGCGTTATATCATCCGCATACTCAAGGCTTGCACCAGCAGGTAAGCCGTAGGCGAGTCTTGTCACCCTTATGCCCATCTGCTTTATCATACGGCTGATATAAGAGGCGGTAGCCTCTCCCTCTACCGTAGGGCTGGTCGCCATAATGACCTCCTCTGCCGAGGAAAGTCTTGCCATAAGCTCCCTTATCTTTATCTGCTCGGGACCGATGCCGTTAACGGGAGATAAAAGTCCGTGCAGTACGTGATATACCCCCGAAAAGCCGCCGCTTCTTTCGATAGCGCTGACGTCCTTGGGAGATTCCACCACGCATATTACAGACTTATCCCTGCGGACTGACGAGCATATTTCACACTCATCGTCAGAGCAGATATTCTGACACACCTTGCATATCCTCATAGAGTGTCTTGCCTCCAGTATACCTGCGGCAAACTGCTCTACCTCCTCCTCGGGAGCATTGAGGATATAATATGCCAGTCTTTGTGCGGTTTTAAGTCCTATTCCGGGGAGCTTTGCAAACTCCTGTGCCGCTAAAATCAGCGGTTGAGAATTGTATTCTGCCATTTTCTTTTAGATAAGGCCGGGGATGTTTACGCCGCCTGTAACCTTTTCCATTTCAGCGGCAGTAGTTTCCTCAATCTGTGTAATTACTGCGTTGATACCTGCAATGATAGTATCCTGAAGATCCTCGATAGCGTCCTTGTCAACGATCTCGGGATTCAGCTTTACTTCCTTTAATACCTTTGCACCGCTCATGGTTACTTCAATCATACCGCCTGCAGCAGACGCTGTGAAATCTCTTTCCTCGAGTTCAGCCTGAACTCTTTCGATATCCTCCTGCATCTTCTGTGCCTGTCTGATCATGTTGTTCATGTTGCCTGCGCCCTTGTTCTGAAATTCCTTGGGTAATCTTGCCTTCATAGTGTTTAATTCCTTTCGTTTATCTTTTCTGATTTTTATGCTTTATATTTACGCCCATTTCCTGCGCCCTTGTCATAAAGGCGGAAAACGGATCGCTTGATTCTGTACTGCTTGTACTGTCGTTTTCGTCAAAGCTTACCGAATGAGGTCTTCCCGTCACCTGCTGTGCGGCTGCCTTAAGCTCCTCGATATAATTCTTTGACTTTATAAAATCCTTATGGAATGAGGTATAGTCGCTTATCACGATTCTGCCGTCAGCCATAGTTACCGTTACCTGCTTTAACATCGCACGAAGAAGTGCGGGAAGTCGGTCAAGCACCTCGGCATAATCTCCTGCCGCCTGAATCTTTTCCTTTAAGTGCGGTGCAGGACTGTCCTCGTATACGTAGGCAGGTGCTTCCGTCGGGACAGGAGCCTCCTGTGGGGCAGGAACATCCTGTGGGATAGGTGCTTCCTGCGGTACGGGAGTAGCCTGAACGGGCGGAGTCGGAATCGGCTCGTCTGAATCAAAGGGCGGCTCTTCCGCTTCGGCTTCAGGAATCTGCTCCTGTGCCATCGGCTTTTCCTCTGCCACCGTGTCAACACCCAGATCAAAGGGCGGAATGCTACTGTCATAGCTATTATCCGCTATAGGATCATCATCGGGGTATATAGGCACGTAAGTGCCGTAGCCGCTGTTATCGTCACCCTCAAAAAGCCATGCGGGAGGTGCGGTCGGCTCCTCTTCCTTCTTTTCAGGCTTTATTTCTTCGGGTGCGGCATTACTTTCCATATTTCCTTCGGGGATTGAAAAATCTGCGTCGCCCTCGAAGGAGGGTAAGGTCATAGGAGTCTGTGCCAGCTGCTCGTAATCCTCGTCGGTAAGGGGCAAGGTAACGGGTGTTGCCGCTAAAGCCTCTTCCTCGGGAGTCTGCGGTACTATTGCAGGAATCGGAGGAATCGGAGGAGTCGGAGGAATCGGAGGAGTCGGAGGTGCGGGCATAGTCCTTGCCATCATAAAGGCGGGAGGCATTTCCTCTTCAGCCTTTGCCGCTACCGTGATTCCCTTCTTTTCTATCTCGTCGAGTCTTTTCTCCAGCTTTTCAAGTCTTAAGGAAAGTCCCTTGTTATCATCGTCAAGCCTCGGTGTGCAAAGTCTTATAAGGCACATTTCGGCTACCGTTTTTCTGTTTGTGGCTCTGGGCGCTTTTGCAATGTAATCCTGAAGTATCTCTATACATCTCATAATCTCGCCCTGGGTGAATTTTTCCGTCTGCTGTGCAAGGGCGTTCTTATCGCCGCTACCTGCGGGGATAAGAGAAAAATTCATATTCATTGAGGAGAGCATACAGAGATTTCTGAAATGATTCATCAGCTCTTCAAGTAGCAGTATAACGTCCTTCGACGCCTGATGAAGCTCGTCAAGAACGCTTAAGGCATACGCCACGTTGCCCGTCTTTACACAGTCGGCAATAGCGAACAGATGCTCTGTACCTGCAACGCCCGCCGTATCTCTTACTACTGTTTCATCTATATTACGGCTTACGCTTATGCACTGGTCAAGAAGCGATACCGCATCTCTCATACCGCCGTCGGAAAGTCTTGAAATAAGATCTGCCGCAGGGCGTGTAAGCTCTGCATTTTCTCTTCTTGCAATCTCGCAAAGTCTTTCGGAGCTGGCATTCTGATCTATTCTTCTGAAGCGGAACTGCTGACAACGGGAAACTATCGTAGCGGGTACTTTATGGGTTTCGGTGGTGGCGAGTATGAATATAACGTGAGCGGGCGGCTCTTCAATAGTCTTTAAAAGAGCATTGAAGGCGGAGGGCGACATCATATGCACCTCGTCTATAATGTATACCTTGTACTTACATTGTACGGGAGAATACATAACCTCGTCACGAAGCATTCTTACGTCGTCAACGCTGTTGTTGGAAGCGGCGTCCATCTCGATTATATCCGAACAGCCTGCCGCTATTGTCTTGCACATCTCACATTCGCCGCAGGGGTTACCGTCCTTTGGTGAAAGACAGTTTACCGCCTTCGCCATTATCTTTGCACAGGAGGTCTTACCTGTACCACGGGAGCCGGTAAAGAGATATGCATGGGCGAGCTTTCCCGTCTTTACCTGATTCTTTAAGGTAGTGGTTATATGCTCCTGGCTTATTACCTCGTCAAAGGTAGCACTACGGTATTTTCTGTATAACGCAATATACGTAAAGCTCACCTGCCTTTTCGTTCAGATAGTCTTAAATAGCAAAGACCGTGATTATGAGTGTAAACTTACTGCGGCACAGGTCGTAACTGCTTAATGCTGCTCGGTTCCCCGCCTGACATGGTTCACAGGACTTCCTTGCACAGGGCTTACACCCATAATCACGGGCTTTGTCTTGTCATTCCCTAATATTCTATCACATAAACGTAAAAAAATCAAGTGCTTTACAAGTTTTTTTGAAAATAGCGGCAAGGCAAGTCAAAAAATTATATAAAAATATTAAGATAATGGCAAAAATTTATGTTGAATTTTGAATTATGATGTGTTATACTTATTTTATATAAGTTTAAAAAGGGGGATAGGCATTGAATTACAAGAACCGACGACTCAGGCACGAGCTTAAGTTTCCTGCCACAGCCGCCCAATGCGAAATACTGCGCCAGCGATTTTCGGCAGTCATGAAGCACGACGCCAACGCAGGCGAGGATGGTATCTACCGCATAACCAGTCTTTATCTCGACGACGCCTACAATTCAGGCTACAACGATAAGCTGCTGGGTGCAGATACAAGAAAAAAATACCGCATACGTACCTACAACCTGTCGCCTGATAAGATACATCTTGAATGTAAGTACAAGGATACGGATATGGTATCAAAGCGTGGAGCCTGGATAACAAGAGAACAGTATGAGGCTATACTGAAAGGAGATTTCACTTTCACCTGGGATAATCAGTACAGCGGTACTGTTATAGAGGATTTCGGGATAAGCAATTCCCTTGCTCATCTTTCTCCCTCGGTAATAGTAGACTATAACCGTGAGGCATTTGTAGTACCCGAGGGTAATGTCCGCTTTACCATAGACAGCGGCTTTAAGGTAGGCACCTTCTCGACCGATATGTTCGCACCCGAAGCCGTATACGTACCCGTTACCGACATAGCGGCGGTAATAGAGCTTAAATACGACGATTATCTGCCCTCTTATCTTTTTGATCTGGTGCAGGGCGTAAATCTTACACAACAATCGGTTTCCAAATTCGTTATGTGCAAGGATAAGCTACTGACGATGAATACCATAAATACAATAATCAGATAAACGGAGGATAACAATGACACAGCTTTTAAAACTCATGGCAGAAAATACTGCCGCAGAAGATGATTTCTTCGCCCTTTTAGGTCAGAGCTTCGACCTGTCGACACAGTTCGCAAATCTCTCTCTCCCGAGAATCTTACTCGCTATGCTTACCGCCACAGTCTGCGGACTTATCATTTACTGGGTTTACAGACTCTTCTACAGAGGCGTTGTATACAGCGATAATTTCAATATTTTAGTTTTACTTATTACGGTAGTTACCGCCTTTATCATTATGACCATCAGCGCAAACCTGGTGCTGTCCCTCGGTATGGTCGGTGCGCTCTCAATTATCCGATTCAGAAGTGCGATAAAGGATCCCCTTGACGTAGGCTTCTTATTCTGGGGTGTTGCCGCAGGTATCACCGCAGGCGCAGGTCTTTACTTCGTAGCTCTTATCGGTACTGTTTTCGTAGCAATTCTTTACATAGTTCTGACTTTGATCAAAAAGCCCCGCCGCAGCTATCTTTTAGTTGTAAGATACGGCATTACCGCAGAAGATAACGTAAAGGCGCTCCTCGGTGCTATCAGATACAAATTAAAGAACAAGACACAGGTAAACGACAAGGTAGAGGTTACTATTGAAGTAAAGATTGCCAATAACGATACCTCCCAGTTATCCCGCTTCAAGGCTATTGACGGTGTAGACAGCGTTACCCTCCTCGAATACAGCGGCGAATACATGAACTAACAATGCAAGCGCCTTGAGGCTACTCCGCCTTTTTATAGCTTTGCGGAATACAAAGCCTTGCGAAACGGCGGGAATAAAATTTAATGTGGATATTGTAAAAGCGTTCAGATTTTCTGAACGCTTTTTTGAACGCATGGCGTTCAATCCAAGATTTCAAAAATGGTCGCAGTCCTACGGACTGCTGCCTACGGCGGATGTATTTTAAAAGGTGGATTATAAAGGCTTCTCCCTCGGGAGAAGCTGTCACCGAAGGTGACTGATGAGGGGTTGACACAAATCAATCTCAACGATAAATTGTAGTTTATCGCTCCGCTGGGGTTATTATAGCCCCAATCCCCCTAACCCCCTTTCCCCTGAGGAAAGGGGGAAAAATCGGGGGCTACCGCCCCTGCGACCTTGTTTGGGGCTATGCC
>JAFQUH010000065.1 GCA_017408635.1 Ruminiclostridium sp.
ATGAGAAAATTTGATTTTATCACAATCTTTAGTTTGCGGCTGAACTGTTCCCTGTTCCCTGCAGACCAGGCAGCCGCAATGCCAGGCAACGCACTTCTTCCTATCATTCCTGTGAAAGCCGGAACAAGCATAAAAACTGTAATTGCTACACCAGTATAGCTACCATATATAAAATTAGACAATTTAGTACTGCCAAGCCCTGATTCAATTATATGCGAAAAAGCAAAGGAAAAATATCCACTATCCCTTGTTATTGCATAGGAAATACACCTCGGTATAGTTATCATATCTATAAAAGAGGACAGATTAACGGCAATAGCCGCCAAGGCTATCGGTATAAGATCCTTTATAAGTTTTCTGGCTATAACAGAGTTTTCTTCGGTATTGTCGTCATGCTGATTACACGGATTTATCTTCTTGAAAAATCTCCGTCTTATAATCATACACAAAAGACAAACCAGTTCACTTATCGTAACCGCAAATATTGCTACTGCCGCCGAAAAAGGTAATATTCTTTCCATCGCATCGGCTATCGTATCGCAATGGATACCAAATACGTAACCGCTATCATAGAAACTTTTTTTCCCGGTTTCTGTCACAAGCACTGCCCCGCTCAAGCCTACGATAGCTCTTGTGACGGATTCTATTATCTGCGATACAGCAGAAGGTACCATATTGTTATAGCCCTCGTAATAACCCTTCAGCACCGATGAAAGACAACAAAGAAAAACACTCGGAGAAATAGCAATAACCGCATATACGCCTTCGTGAGAATTGGCTACGTAATCAGAAAACAAACCTGACGTCAGAATAATAAATAAAGTGCCTGCAATACCCAGAGTGCCAAACAAGAGAAATGCTACTTTAATTATTTTTTCTCCGTTTTTATACCGTCTTTTTGCTATATTTTCCGCTATCTGCCGTATTATAACTGTTGGTATGCCTGATGCGGTAAGAGCAAATATTGGCGTATAAATGCTATAAGCCGTAGAATAATAGCCCATTCCCGTACCGCCTATTATATTAGTAAGCGGAATCTTGAACATAGCACCCACAATTTTACTTATAAGCATAGATATAAACAAAACCATAGTGTTTTTTACAAACGTTTTTTTCTTCATGTCACCAATCCCTTCTGTAAAATAAATATTGCAAATGGGACAAAATTATGTTTAATACAGGGATTTATTATGCTTTCCGGCAAATTACAGAAAGTCTCACATCTTGACATCCGTAAAAAAATATAGTATTATATCAAAGTGGACAAGTTTGCTTATTATATAATAGATTTAATATACTAAAACACGGAAAGGAATAGTGACTTATGAATTTTCGGGCTCCTAAACTCACTCTATATGAGGACAAGGAAATACAGATACTTATCGCCCATCTGCTCAGAAAAGTGGGTTGTATGAGCAAGGAAGAACTGATGCGTTGTACTGTAGATCAGGAATTTGTAAAATATTTCGATTTCCATTCCAGCATTATGAGTATGGAAGAAAAAAAGCTGATAACAGTTGAAAAGGTTGACGATTGTGAGGTTTGCCATCCTACAAATCAAAGTAACTATCTTGCTATCGAGCTTGCATACTCTATTCCTCTGTCGATACGTGAGGATGCCGTATATCTGGCAAAGAAAATTACTGCACATACTCATCTTGAAAAAGCAGTAAAATGCGAAATCATCACACTAGACCAGGGTTATCATCTCTACATCCGCTTTATAAACGAAGTTGGAGGGGCTGACCTTATGGAACTTAAAATATATGCCCCTACTCTCGAAGCTGCACAGCAGATGGAAAGAAAATTCTTCGCAAATCCCGCAGGTGCATACAGAGGTGTACTGAATAGCTTCATTCACGGCTACCTCACAGTTTCCGAAGCCGAGCTCAAGGAAGCTATGGAAGATAATTAATATAATAAATCCCTTCACAACTTAATTTGTGAAGGGATTATTTTTATACGTGACTATTTTTATTTTCTGTTTCAATAGTGAGCTTTACGCCGTCACTCTTAAATACAATACTACCATTTACGTCAGTACGATAACGCTTACAGTTAAACTCCTTATATCGATCATATACAGCCTTGTTCGGATGTCCGTAATCGTTAGGAGAACCTACAGAAATCACTATATAGGTCGGTCTGACTGTTTTAAGAAACTTATACGAGCTTGAGGTCGCACTACCATGATGAGGTACTTTAAGCACGTCTACATTAAGCTCTGCACCGCTTTCGACTATATCATACTCTGCAGATGTTTCTATATCACCCGTAAACAAGAAGCTATTCTCACCGTGAATCAGCTTACACACGATAGAATAGTTGTTAAGATCATCGTAATCACTGACAGGTGCAAGAATATCTATTCTGCAGCCATCTGATATCTCCAGCTTCTCTCCGGTCCGTACATAGCTTATCTTCGCCTTCTTTTTGTCGGCGCTTCTGATAAGATTTGTATAGCAGTCGGTATCGGGTATCATATCCTTTGTCATTTTTGGCAGAATAAGTTCGTCTACATCGAATTTATCGACAACCTGCGACATAGAACCTATATGATCCGAATGAGGATGTGAGCCGATTATTATATCCAGTTTTGATATACCGAGTTTTTCTATGTACTCTATTACCGTTTTACCGTACTCGGTTTCTCCGCTATCTATAAGTATAGTTTTATCCTCTGTCACTATAAGTGCGCTATCACCCTGTCCTACGTTTATAAAATGCACCTGCATTTCCCCTGTGGGAATCGAGAACGAAGGCGTTTCATCAGAAAATACGCTTTCCCAGGTAGGAACGCCGGGAATATGCAATATAAACTGATTCAGCGTAAGAAATAGTGCAATTATCAGGAAGGAAATCAGAAATCCCTTAAAACTGATCTTTGCTTTCTTTTTATAGGGTGTGTATTGATTTTCCTCGTCATCATCGAATTTTTTCTTCTTTACAGCTTTATCCGATTTTTTGAAGAGTTTTTTCTTCTCCTGTTCAGGATTTCGTGCCTTATAATCCGATTTTGTGCCTGAAGCAATATCCGTTTCTTTTATTTCTTCTTTGTCAGATTTTTTCGGCTTCTCGGTTTTCTCCGCAGTCTTTTCCTTGACTGAATCCGATTTTTTTGTTGCCTTATCGCTTTTCCTGTCTTCTGCCTGTGTGGATTTCTTGGTACCCTTTTTAGTCTTATCAGCAGAATCAGTGCTTTCTTTTACCGCCGTTTTTGGAGACTTCTTTGGCATTTCTTCTTCCGGCGTCTTTTTTACCGTTTTTTCCGACTGTTGCTTTTTTGTCGTTTCTTTTGCCATTTTTTGAAGTCCCCTTTCCTTTATCATTATCAAGCTTTAACCCTTCGGGAGTTATAAGACATTCTTTTCCATATCCGATAAGATCTTTTCTTCCCGCTTTGATAAGAGCCTTTGCAACTATCTGCTTATTCTCTTTCTTGAAATACTGAAGCAACGCTCTCTGCATTTCCTTTTCTTCAGGCTTTTTCGGAACATAAACCTCTTCCATTGTATAAGGATTGAGCCCCGTATAATACATTGCCGTGGAAATAGTACCGGGAGTAGGATAAAAATCCTGCACCTGCTCCGGTCTTATATTGTGCTTTTTAAGGAATACCGCTAAATCTACCGCTTCTCTTACCGTACATCCGGGATGCGATGACATGAGATAGGGTACTAAATATTGTTCCTTACCACATTCCTTTGTATATCTATAGAATTTCTTTTCAAATTCTTCATACACCTCTATATGAGGCTTACCCATAAGATCAAGCACTTTGTTACTGGCATGCTCGGGAGCAACCTTCAATTGACCGCTGACGTGATGCTCCACAAGTTCCTTAAAAAAGGTGTCATCCTTATCCTTAAGCATATAATCATATCTTATGCCTGAACGGATAAATACCTTTTTTACCTTTTTAAGAGAACGGATTCTTCTTAACAGATTGAGATATTCATCGTGATCAGCTTTAAGTGCGGGACAGGGCGTAGGTGCAAGACATTTCTTGCCCTTACATAGTCCGCTTTTAAGCTGTTTATCGCAGGAGGGCGCACGGAAATTAGCGGTAGGACCGCCAACGTCGTGAATATATCCTTTGAAATTCGGCTTATTCGATAGATCTATAGCCTCGTTTATAACCGATTCTTCGCTTCTGACCTGTATTCTTCTGCCCTGATGAAGTGCTATAGAGCAAAAATTACAATATCCAAAGCAACCACGGCTATGAGTTATAGAAAATTCAACCTCCTGGATACCCGGAACTCCGCCACCTTTTTCATAACAAGGGTGATAGGCTCTCATATAAGGAAGCTCATAGGCTTTATCAAATTCTGATTGTGTAAGACTTCTTTGAGGAGGATTCTGTACCAGCATCATATTACCGTGACGCTGAATTACAGTCTTTCCGTATATTTCATCCTGCTCGTCATACTGAAGTCTGCAGGACTTGGCGTACGCCCTTTTATTTTCGCTTACTATTTCGTAGCTATCGCATTGTACCGCACCAAGAGGCGTGTTTTTGGGCTCAGTAAGATAGCATGTACCTCTTATATCGTGGATTTCGCTTAACTTTTTTCCAGACTTTATCTCGTTGTAAAGCTGAACAATAGTAAGCTCGCCCATACCATACATTAGTAGCTCTGCCTTGCTATCAACAAGTATTGAAGGCATAACCTTATCCGCCCAATAGTCATAGTGGGCGAATCTTCTGAGGCTCGCTTCAAGTCCACCTATAGCTATTTCTTTATCAGGGAATAACTCCTTCAGTTTGTTACAATACACGGTTACCGCTCTGTCGGGGCGCTTTCCACCCTTACCGCCTTCACAGTAAGCGTCATCCCAACGCTTTTTCTTAAAAACAGTATAATTCGACACCATACTATCAATATTTCCACCTGTAACAAGGAAGCAATATCTGGGTGTTCCTAATTTTCTATAATCACTATCCGTCTGCGGCTGGGCAATAATACCCACACTACATCCACAGCTTTCAAGCATTCTTGAAATAATAGCAATACCAAAGGAAGGGTGATCTACATAAGCGTCACCTGTTATGCATATAAAATCGAGCTGATCGATGCCACGCTCTGTCATATCTTCCTTTGAAATTGGTAAAAACGGCATTTCTACACCTCTTTGTTCATATTTTAAAAATACGGCGAACGAATCAATCGCTATTATTCATCTGTCTTTCATAGTACTGTTCTCTTGTCATAAGTACCTGACGAGGCTTGCTACCTTCAGAAGGACCTACTATACCCATCTCTTCCATAATATCGATAAGACGGGCGGCTCTGCCGTAGCCGAGCTTAAGTCTTCTCTGAAGCGAGCTTGTGCTTGCCTGACCTGCTTCAACTACAACACGGATAGCCTCTTCCAGCTTTTCATCGTTTACGTCGATATCTCCGCCTTCTCCCGTCATATCCGATTTCTTATCATTGGAGCGGACAAGCTCTGTCTGACGTTCAACCTCGTTCATAACATCATCATCGTATTCGAGTATAAAGGAATCCTTTATAAAGTTTACTACTCTTTCAACTTCCTTGTCAGATAACCAGCAGCCCTGAACACGTTTAGGCTTGGGCATACTGATAGTCTTAAGCAACATATCACCCTTACCAATCAGCTTTTCTGCACCCTGCTCATCTATAATTACACGGCTGTCTACACCAGAGCCCACCTTAAGTGCGATACGGCTCGGAATGTTAGCCTTGATAAGACCTGTCACAACGTCAACTGTAGGTCTTTGCGTAGCGATTATCAGATGCATACCTGCCGCTCTCGCCATCTGTGCAAGTCGGCATATGCTATCCTCGACTTCATTTTTTGAAGCCATCATAAGATCCGAAAGCTCATCAATAAATATAGCTATCTGAGGAAGCTTCTTAAGTTCAGGATTTTTCTCTGCATATGAATTATAACCCTGAAGATTTCTTACGTTATATTCGGAGAAAAGATTGTATCTTCTCATCATTTCAGTAACAGCCCATGCGAGCGCACCTGCAGCCTTTTTGGGATTTGTAACTACGGGAATAAGTAAGTGTGGGATACCGTTATAATCGGCAAATTCAACGGATTTCGGGTCGATCATTATAAATCGAATTTCTTCGGGTGTGCTTCTGAAAAGTATCGACATAATGATAGTGTTCATACATACGGATTTACCTGAACCTGTAGTGCCGGCAACAAGTAAGTGAGGCATCTCTGCTATATCTATAATTATGTTATCACCGGCTATATCCTTGCCGAGAGCCGCCGCCAACTTACTTTTATGATTTTTTACTTCTGCACTTTCAATCAGCATTCGGAAAGGCACGGAATCGGTCTTTTTATTAGGCACTTCAATACCAACGGCAGGCTTTCCGGGTATAGGTGCTTCTATTCTTATTCCCGTAGCCGCCAGATTAAGTGCAATATCATCAGACAGTCCCGTAATCTTTGAAATCTTTACACCAGCCGCAGGCTGTATCTCATATCTTGTTACGGAAGGACCTCTGCAGGCGCCGATACACTTTGCCTGAACGCCAAAGCTCTTAAGTACCTCAACAATTTTTGTGGCATTTTCTTCCAGTTCTTTTCTTACGTCGTCAGCGTTCTTACTCTGTACAGGATCATCTAAAATAGCTGAAGGAGGCAATATATACTGCTCCATCGGGCTGACGTCTTTTTCAGACAGCTGATTTTCTATCTCTGTTTTAGCCGCTTCTATCTCTGTCTGTGGCTTTTCTTCTTTTTTCTCTTCAGTATACTGTCTGATTGCTTCTTCAACGGGTGCCTTCTGCTCTGTTGTAAAGCTCATCGCAGGCATCGGAGGCTCTTCCGCCTCAATAAGATCAGGCAGAATATAAGGATCACTATCATCAAAATCTGCGGTTCCGACTATATCGGGAAGCTTATCTCCTCGGGACGTATGCACCTCAGAGCCATAGTTGATATCAGGGAGAACGTCATTACCGACTTTAAGCGAATTATCGGTACTGCTATTATACTCGTTAAGAGTATTTATAAAATCTTCACTTTCAGCACGCTGTCTGTCCATTATATTGCTTTGTCTTCTGGAAATAGGATCGTGAAGATTATCCGCCGTTGCCATTTCAAGTTCTGCTATCTTCATCTTACGCTTTTCTGCTTCTACCTGATTTTTGCGTTCATTTTCAAGGCGGAGGATTTCCATTTCTTCCTTACGCTGTGTATGCTTTTCTTTTGCTACTACAGCGGCTTTTTTTACAGGCTTTCCGACAAAGCCGAGAAATTCCATAAGAGTCTTTCTGCTAAGGAACATGACAAATACGAATATAACGAGAGATATGATGACTATCGCACCAACTCTGCCGAAAAGGAGGAGAAGTGCGGCCAGAAGTCCACCTACTATACCGCCGCCCTTTAACGCGATACCGTCCATATATAGCGAGCCTATAGCTTCAAAAATATTGGTAGTATTCTCGCCTACCGTACCTACAAAAATTATCTGTATAGCGGTGCTGAGCAGAACAATTCCCGCTACAAGCTGCAACACCTTTGTAGTAATACTTGTTCTGCTTTTGTCTGTTGCGATAAGTATAGCCACGTAGATAACTATAGGACCTGTGAAAAATACAGTAAAACCGAATATACCGCATAAGAACATATAAATCATGTCAAGAAGATTATCGTCTCCCGGTTGCATTGAGCTGATTAATCCTATTACAACAAAGAGTATAAGAAGAACACCTACTGCAAAAAGCACAACGGCGCTCATTCTTCTATGTTTTATTTCTTCCTGCTCCATCTCCTTACGACGACGATCTATAAGTGCAGTTTCTTCCTTGGTTTTTCTTCTGCCTTTATTTTGATTTGCGGTAGTTATAGCCGTACTTTTACCGCTTTTTCTTTCTGCCATATTTATCAATCCTTTCGTTTATATACTTACCCTTTATTCTTATCAATCATTTATCTATTAAAAAATAATAACGAAGTGAGAACCTGTAACCAGCTCATATACGCCTATGCCAATACAGAATAAACCGAGTAAAGCGGTATAGATACCGAATATCTTGAATCTGTCTCTCTTTATAAGCCACTTTACAAGGAAAATCGACAGTAAGCCAACAACTGCCGCAACCGCAAAGCCTATACCAAGTCCTACTAGATCAAGCTGAACGTTTTCACTTGCCGCCTGACCAAGCTCCAATACGCTTCCGCCGAGTATAGCGGGTATACCAAGAATAAACGAATAAGCTACTGCAGTTTCTTTTGTAAGACCGCAGAAAAGACCTGTTGCCGTTGTAGAGCCTGAACGGGAAACGCCGGGGAACAATGCAACACACTGCATAGCACCAACTGCAACGGCATCGGTAACCTTCATCTTATCCCCTGTTTTTCTGCCCTTCACGCACTTGTCTGACATAAACAGCAAGGTTGCTGTAAACAAAAATGCAACGCCCTCAAATATAATATCATTATCACCCTCGAAGGAAACGAAGAAATCCCTGAAGAAGTAAATCGGAACAAGCATAAGCGTTGCTATAATCACCATAAACATCATACGTCTGTCAGCATTCATATTCTTCCAGGAAAATTTGCCTGTAAAAATATCCTTGATTGTAAGGAAGAATTCTATTATCATCCTTGATATTGTAGGGAAAAAGGCAATAAACACAGCAAGGAGAGTACCTAAATGCAGGAATATTGAAATAAGAAGAGAGTTTTCTCCTATGTTCATAAAGTGCTGTGCCACCGACAGATGTCCTGAACTTGAAACGGGTAAAAACTCGGTTATGCCCTGAATAATACCCTGAATTATTATAGTTATGTAATCCATAATCGTTATTTCCGACCTTTCGTTTTTGTATATGTATATGTAAGGGCTTTCGCCCTTTTGATGTGTTAATAAGGATAATATCTCTTGTCAAGATAAAGTGCGGGATTGGTTGAATAAAGTCTTCTTACTTTTTCTTTGCCTGAAGCCGCTATACTACCCTGAAGCTCTACAAAGCCTCCGTCTACCTTTCTGACGTTGGTTTTTTCGCTATAATTATTGTCATAAAGCACATCTGCTATATCTATTATACTGTATAACACCATACTATCTGCCATCCTTACTCATTCTGGCGGAAGGGTGATATTCCTTGAAGGGATGCACTCTGACAACACTTTTGCCACTTACTGCACAGGCGTTATCCGTCGTTCCTTCTTTAGACGCTTTTTTTACTGCAGAGATTTTTCTTTTTGTAGCCTTCTTCTGCGTCTTATCGGTTATAGGTTTTGCTGAATTGTCATCTTTTTCTTCAATCAGTGAATAAAGGCATTCTACCGCATCGTTAAGTCCGCCAAGACTGTCTATAAGTCCTTCCTTTACGGCAGTTTCACCATCAACCACCGAGCCGACGTCCATCACAAGCTCATCCTTTTTCATCATAAGCTCTCTGAAGCGTTCGGGCTTTATACGGCTGTTTTTACTTACAAAATTGATTATCCTCTCCTGCATACGTTCAAAATAAGAAAGCGTCTGCGGAATTCCGAGAAGCAGACCATTCATCCTCACAGGATGTATAGTCATTGTAGCCGAAGGTACAATAAAGCTTCTTTTGGCACTTACGGCAAGAGGCACGCCTATCGAGTGACCTCCACCCACGACTATAGAAACAGTAGGTTTACTCATTCCTGCAATAAGCTCTGAAATAGCAAGCCCTGCCTCTACGTCGCCACCTACCGTATTAAGAATAATAAGCAGACCTTCAATGCTTCTGTCCTGCTCTATCGCCACAAGAGCCGGCATAATGTGTTCGTATTTTGTCGTTTTGTTCTGCGGAGGCAGAATATAGTGCCCTTCTATCTGCCCGATAACCGTAAGACAATGAATGTTATGCTTTGCATTTATAAGAGCTGAAATTCCGTTATCCGTCACGTCTGACTGAACTTCAGAAATCTCATCCTCTTCATTCATCTCTTCACTATTGATATATTCCTTCTGCATATCTGTTTCCTTTCAGTTTTTTATTATATTTCCTGAATTGAGTCAGAATATACAGAATCACAAAAAAGCATATAAAAATACATTATAATTATACCATAAATATATATTTTTTGCAATAACAAATATTACGATTAACGGGAGTGATTTGTTGAATCAAAACGAAAAATGGTTTTCAAAAAAAACAAACCATCCGTAATGGATGGCTTCAGATCAAGTGAGAATCCTGAAAGATGCTTTGGCTTCAATATACGCTTTGCGAAACGACAATTTGAAAAAGCGAGCAACAAAGAGAAAAGAAAAACGACAATCTTCCTTTGAAAATTGCCGTTTCTTTTGGCGCAGAAAGAGGGATTTGAACCCTCGCGCCGGTTTCCCGACCTACTCCCTTAGCAGGGGAGCCCCTTCACCACTTGGGTATTTCTGCGTGGTAAATTATGAGAATATAAAATTAATGGTGCCGCTGATCGGACTTGAACCGATACGGTATTGCTACCGAGGGATTTTAAGTCCCTTGTGTCTGCCTATTCCACCACAGCGGCATTTATCTATCGAATTAACCTTGATATATTATACACTATTCCTTCATATTTGTCAACCCCTTTTCGCTAAATTTTAAAATATATTTTTTACATAATTCGCTTGCTATTTTATACAAAATAGTGTAAAATAGAAATATATTCTGACAATATTGTCAGACCTCATTTTTTCTGAAAGGACAATCAAATGAGAGTTGCATTATTTACAGAAACTTATTTACCTACAATAAACGGTGTAGTTACCCACGTCAAAACGTTAAAGGATGGACTTGAGGCTCTTGGTCATACGGTTATGGTCGTTACAGCAGATTCGAGAGTAAACAATCACGTAATCGCAGACGAAGTAATGTACTGCCCTGCTGTTAAAATGAAGAAAATATACAACTATGACATAGCACCGCCTATAAGCATAGAAAGACTTGACAAAATCAAAAGTTTCAACCCTGATATAATACACATTCATAACGAGTTCGGTATAGGCATTTCAGGTGTTCTTATTGCTAAAAATCTGAACAAGCCTCTCGTTTATACTCTGCACACTATGTATGACGATTATGTGTACTACGTAGCAAAAAATAAAGCAATGGGCAAAATGGTTACATCCGTAACCCATCTTTACGCAAAGATGCTGGCTGCTATTGCTGCCGCAATAACAGGACCCTCCGCAAAGGTTTCAGAATATTTCAAGGCCTGCGGCGTAAAAAAGAAAATACACGTTATCCCGAATTCTGTAGAGCTTGACACCTTTATGCCTGAAAAGGCTGACAAGGAAAAGGCGGCAGAAATCAGAAAGAATGCCGGATTTAGTAAAGATGATATGGTATTCTGTTTCTGCGGTAGACTCGGAAAAGAAAAGAACGTTACCCTTCTCCTCGAATACTGGGCAAAAAACGTAAAATCAAGTGATAAAATAAAGCTCTATATACTCGGAGACGGACCACTTCACGAGCAACACTGTGAAGAAGCAAAGCAACTGGGAATATCTGATATGGTAAAATTTGCAGGAAGAGTAGAGCACGTTGACCTGCCAGAATACTATGCCGCCTGCGATGCTTATATAACCGCTTCCCTCTCCGATACCTGCTCGATATCAATGCTTGAGGGTATGGCAATGCATTTACCCGTACTCAGCCTCAAGGACGATCTGAACGAAGGTCAGGTAGTAGACGGTCTTAACGGTTACAATTTCACCAATCCCGACGATCTCTACGAGCTTCTGAAAAAACTCCGTGATATGCCCAAAAACGAGCTCAAAGCCTTTGGCGAGCAGACACGAGAATCTATTAAAACTTCAGGTGCTATAAGGCTTGCCACAGATTTACTGGCGGTTTACGACGAGGCTATCAAGGTATCCGAAAAGAAAAAGGGCAAAAAACGTAAAATCAAAAAACGCTACAAAAAGCTCAAAAGAAGAACTGCTCCCCGTACAAAATACACTATAAAAAAATAATCAGATTTAAACGCATAACGAAGTCTGTAATTTCGTTATGCGTTAATTTTATATTCCTTATAAGTCAAATTCTTAAATTAAAATCTTCCTATTATATAAAAAAGAGTTCTGCAGATATTATAAACAGAAAATCTTAATCGAGATTCAAAGGAAGGCAAAAATGAAAAAATTATCCGTAATACTGAAGCTATTAACTTTTTCTATGGTTATCGCTATAATTTCAGGTGTTGTTTACCTTAAAAATACACTTCCCGATAAATTCTATATAGAAAACGGTGTAAACGAGCTTAATATAAAATGTGTCTTTGACTTAAGCGGAAAAATACAGAAATCACAAGATAAGTCCGACAGCGTAGATTTAAAAATCATGGGCTGGCTACCTGTAAAAACGGTAAATATAGAAAGCATAGAAAGAATTTCACTTATCCCCTGCGGTACTCCTTTTGGGATAAAAATGCTTACCGACGGAGTTATTATAACCGATTTCGGAGACGTCAAAAGCTCCGACGGTGTTATGCATTCATCGCCTGCCGAAATACAAGGTCTTTGTGTAGGAGATATAATTACAAAAGTTGACGGGGTAACCGTGTCTTCGGCATCTGTACTTTCTAAGCTCATATCGGCGTCAGATGATAACAATATTGAAATAGAATATATAAGAAACGGGAAATACGACACTTTGTACGTAGACACCATCTCAACCGGTGATAAAACCTCGGCTCTTGGAGTATGGGTAAGAGATAGTGCCGCAGGAATCGGCACGATGACGTTCTATGACGAAAAAAGAAAGCTATTCGGGGGGCTTGGACACGGAATCTGCGATACAGAATCCGGTAATCTTTTACCTCTGCAATCAGGCGAAATAGTATCTGTTAATATAAATAACGTCATAAAAGGGAAAAGCAATGCTCCTGGTGAACTTTGCGGAACTCTCAACCAGGACTGCAGAACAGGAAAAATCAAATCAAATACGACAAGCGGTATTTTCGGTGCTACTGATTATATTTCTGATACAGCACAGCCTGTTCCTATAGCCTTGAAGCAAGAAATAAAACGTGGGGATGCATATATACTGACCACAATAAACGGAAATAAACCCGAGAAATTCAGCATCAGGATAAACGATATAAATTTAAACGGCGGTAACAACAAAAATATGGTCATAGAAATAACCGATAAAAATCTACTTGAAGCAACAGGAGGTATCGTTCAGGGTATGAGCGGTAGTCCTATAATACAAAACGACAAGCTGGTAGGTGCCGTAACACACGTTTTTGTAAGTGATCCTACAAGAGGATACGGCATATTCATAGAAAATATGATTGAAAACTCTGAAATGTATCATTACGAAAATTAATATTAAACGAAAAACCACCATTATTTTTTTCAATGTGGTGGTTTTCTACTTAATATTTTCTGATGCACGTCAGATTTTTCGACAAGAGGATTACATAAAAAATTATATATTCTATGTAGTTTTTATCTAACAATACAAAAATATGCCAAACTCGAAAGATTCTTCAAAAAAGGTATAGATTTTTCTGATTCAATCCGTTATAATATATCCGTAATAAACATTTTTCGTCCGACATAGTTTAATAGCGTTTTTAATCTATTGATGAAAGTATTCTGACTATTCTGCACTAATTCGACACCATTTTACTTACTTCGCAAAAACATTTTAAAAACATATTGAAACGCCTGACTGATTATGTTATATTACAAGTGTAATAAAACATCGGAGGTATAATAATGTCAAACCAAACCAAAATTCTCATCGGAGACGACACACTGGAGCTCGGATTAAGCTGGGCTACCGAATTCAAGGAAAACGGAATCTTTGCAGCAACAAGGCCAAGAAAAGGCAGACTGCTCCTTGAATATGCACTCAGGGAAAGACCTGATGCAATAATCATTGATGCCAAGATGGCTGAAATCGATGCAGCAGAGCTTATCCACTCCATACGTCGTAGCCGTGACTACAATCCGGTTATCCTCGTAACAGCAAACTACGACTCTCCTACAGTTGAATACGAGGTGATGGATGCAGGAGCAAACTACTATATGGTACGTCCTTTCGAAAACAAAGTTCTCTTCTCAAAGGTAATGTCCTTACTCGGAGAGCGGAAAAAGGAAACCTTCAAAAATGAGGTACAGGACGTGAATATGGAATTTGTAGTAACCGAGATTATCCATCAGATTGGTATACCTGCTCACATAAAGGGTTACCACTACTTACGACACGCTATCATTATGTGTGTGAACGAGCCTGAAATGCTCAGCAATATCACCAAGGGACTCTATCCCGCAGTAGCCGCAGGCTTTGACACCACGGCATCGAGAGTAGAAAGAGCAATAATACACGCTATCGAGATTGCCTGGGACAGAGGTGACGTCGATACGCTCAACAGTTATTTTGGATATACTATACATAATTTAAGAGGAAAGCCCACAAATTCAGAATTTATAGCACTTATTGCTGATAAATTAAGGCTTAAATACAAATCCGAGCTGGCAAACCTATCAAACGGATTTGAAACCTCTTCTTACAGAATGTAATTTATAACCGGATTAACAACTGACCCCTTCCTTGATATCAAGGAAGGGGTTTCTCTTTAATAAAATCCACCGTCTACACCAATTACCTGTCCTGTGACAAAATCAGCTTCAGCAAGGTATAAGGCTGCTTTAGCCACATCATAGGGAGTGCCGAGTCTTCCGACGGGAGTTTGTTCGATAAGCTCCTTTATATCCTCCTCTGACAGATGCTGATTATTCATCGGACTGTCGATCACACCGGGAGCGATACAGTTTACTGTTATCCCCGAAGGGGCAAGCTCCTTGGCAAGTGCTTTAGTAAAACCGATAAGACCTGCCTTTACTGTTGAATAATGCACCTCGCAGGAAGCTCCGTGTACGCCCCAGACGGATGAAACGTTTATAATACTACCCTTTTTTCTGCTCACAAGATATGGCAAAAGGCTCTGTGTCACGTTAAAAGCACCTGTAAGATGTACGTCTATCATATTGTACCAATCAAGCTCTGTTATATCACAAAACATCTTTATCTGGGATATTCCTGCATTGTTGATAATAACATCCACTTTTCCGAAGTCAGAGATAATTCTGTCAGTAACTTCATCTACCTGCTCCCTGCTCGTAATATCTGCCTTATAGCACCTGCACCCGAGTCTGTCTGCCAGTTCCCTCGCCTTTTCATCTGCACTTCTGTAAATAACAGCTACGTCATATTTTTTTGAGAACGTCTCTGCAATGGCACTTCCTATAGCACCGGTACCGCCTGTTATAACTACAGCCATATTGTTACCTTTCTATAAATCAAGGAGCATTCGGTTTAAATGCTCCTTTATTCTTTCTTATTTTCCTTCTACAATAAGCTCATCATCCGTAGCCTTTATTGTAATTTCGTAAAGCACGCCATCGGTATCGACGATAAGATTAGCAACCTTATCTTCGATTTCCTTGCGAACGATCTTGCGTACGTCTCTGCCACCGAACTTACCGCCAAACGCCTTCTTGCCCACGTATCTGTAAACAGAATCATCAACTACAAGCTGGATATTCTTTTCAGTTAGCGGTTCGTTCATCTCGCTTATCATAAGTTTTGCAATATCGCAATATGCATCCTCTGTCAAAGGCTTGAACACTACTACCTCATCCACACGGCTTAAGAACTCGGGACGGAGGAAATCAGAAAGTGCCTTCATAGCCTTTTCCTTTGAGATATCCGCCTCTGTTTTACCGAAGCCGATACCGCCTGTTTTGAAGGAGGAGCCTGCATTTGACGTCATAGCAATAACCGTATTCTCAAAGCTTACTGTTCTGCCGTGAGCATCATTTACCTTACCCTCGTCGAGAATCTGCAAAAGAATATTCATTACGTCGGGATGCGCCTTTTCAATCTCATCGAAAAGAATGACTGAATATGGTTTTCTTCTGACCTTTTCGGTAAGCTGACCTGCTTCATCGTACCCTACGTATCCCGGAGGAGATCCGATGATTCTTGAAACGCTGTGCTTTTCCATAAATTCAGACATATCGAGTCTTATAAGAGGATCAACCGTGTTAAAAAGCTCCTTTGCGAGCACCTTGACAAGCTCTGTCTTACCAACACCTGTAGGTCCGACGAATATGAAGGATGCAGGTCTTCTGCGAGCTGAAAGCTGTACTCTTGTACGCTTTATAGCTGACGCAACAAGCTCACACGCTTCGTCCTGACCTACGACCTTTGACTTTAGTACTTCTTCGAGTTTCGCCATCTTTTTGAATTCTGTTTCAAGAATTTTACTTGCAGGAATACCCGTCCACAGCTCAATAACCTTGCAGACGTCGTTTTCTGTCACGAAAATCTCATTAACCTTTGGCTCAAGTTCAGCTATTCTTTCGTTGTTCTTAGCCATTTCCGTCTTTATCTCTGCTGTACGCTGATAATCAACGTTCTCGGTATCAGACGTTATTTCATTCATTTCCGCTTCAAGTTTATTATTGGATTCCTTCAACTTTTCATATTCTGTAAGGATATCACAATTAATGCTCGCACAAGCCGCAGCCTCATCAAGTAGATCAATAGCCTTGTCAGGCAGGAATCTGTCTGTGATATATCTTTCGCTGAGTATAGCGCAGGATTTTAAAACACTATCGCTGACGTGAATCTTATGGTACTCTTCATAATACTGCTTTATGCCCTGTAAAAGCTCTATCGTTTCTTCAATAGTAGGCTCGTTTATCGTTACAGGCTGGAAGCGTCTTTCAAGCGCTGAATCCTTTTCGATATACTTTCTGTACTCGTTAAAGGTGGTTGCACCTATAACCTGCATTTCTCCTCTTGAAAGAGCAGGCTTAAAAATATTAGCCGCATTCATGGTACCTTCTGAATCACCTGTACCTACAAGGTTATGCACCTCGTCGATGAACAGAATAATATTTCCTGCTGTTTTCACTTCTTCGATAAGTGCCTTTACTCTTCCCTCGAACTGACCTCTGAACTGCGTACCTGCAACAAGTGCAGTAAGATCAAGAAGATAGATTTCCTTATTCTGAAGTCTGTGCGGTACGTCACCGGCAGCAATCTTCTGTGCAATACCTTCGGCTATAGCTGTCTTACCTACACCAGGCTCGCCTATTACACAAGGATTGTTCTTTGTTCTTCTGGCAAGAATCTGTGTAACTCTGTAGATTTCCTTTTCTCTGCCGATTATACGGTCAAGCTCGCCCTTTTTAGCTTTTGCGGTAAGATTTGTACAGTAAGTATCAAGAAACTTCCTTTTCTTCTCTTCTTTTTTCTTATTACGCTTTTTATCGCTTTTTTTATCAGAAGAATCTTCATCCTTGTTATCTGAAGAGGTTTCCTTATCCTTACCGCCTAAAAATCTCTGAAAAAAGGGCATCATCGTTCCTGCACCGCCAAGAGAGAAATCATCGTCTTCATCGCTTTCTTCGTCAGCTTCGGTTTCATCGGCCTCGCCGAAAAGCATCTTATAGCTTTCTTCTAAATCCTCATCGCTTATACCCATCTGATTGAGATAGTCATTCACCTGAGGTACGCCCAGATCCTTGGCACAGATAAGGCAAAGTCCTTCATCGTGCTTTTCAGTGCCCTGCATTGTGGAGATAAAAACCACCGCTGTTCTCTTTTTACATCTTGAACAAAGCATATTCATCAACCTTTCTTTGTTTTCTTTATATCTTTATATTATACTCTCTTTTGTTAATAACATATTTACTGATTCTGAATTATTTCAGAAAATCAAGGAATTTGAAATTGTAAATCCAGCTGAATACAAAGGACTTGTCTATTGTAGATTCGTTCAGGAATATGAGTGTGTTTTCAGTTAAGGTAATCACCATATTAAGAACTATTACCACAACGAAAATAATAACTACACCGTGCACCAAGCCCATTATAGCGCCTAAAAACTCATTAAGGGTGCCGATAAGCGGGATTTTATTTATTAAGGAGGTTGCCTTTATTACAAATGAAAGCAGGATACTGATTACGATAAATAGAATAATGAAAATAATCGTTCTCATAGGAATCAGTACAACCGGCTTTACAATATTGTCAAGTACCGACTGTCCGGGATTTCCTGCAGATTTAAGAATACTTACAACAATATCGGATAAAAGCGTATTATCTGACTGTGTCAGCATATTTTCATCAAGCCCCAGGAAAGGCAGAGCATCGTCTATTGATTTAACGATATCCTCTATCGTCTTGCCAAAGGGTGTATTCATTATTCTGTCAGAAAGCACCTGAGCAAGTACGATATTACCAAGTCCGTGTTCCTTGACAGCTGCTTCGTAAACCTGTACCTTACCAATCTTTACGTTTGCATAATCAGTATTTTTTTCAAAGCCGATACCTGTAAGGTCAATCTTGTCTATACCTGTCATAGACAGATTTACAGAGCTTAAATCAAGCGTTATTTTTCCTGCATCGTCTACCTTAAGGCTGTTATCCATAGAAGCAATCGGTCTACCACCTATAATCGCCTTATCCATATCAACCTTTGTAAGCTCGGTAACAACGTTCTCGCCTATAGCGTCATTTATCGTATCGGTAATAGACACCTTGAGATTCTGTTCAACAAACGACTCATATATCCAGGAAGAAACTCCGTCACTTATAACAAGTGCCGTTACAAATGCTACCGCAACCGACACAAGACTTAAAAGCATCCGCACAAAGCCTCTTTTTACGCCAAGGAAAATCATTCCTATTATTATCGCAATAAGTATTACATCGTAAAACCAGAAAAATTCAGTTCCCATATTTTACATCCTTTCCGTTATACCTTTTTTAAATCAATAGTATTTCCACTCATAAGAAGGATACCCGCGTCAATTCTTACGGTCTTTACATAACCCTTTTCTGTGTTCTCTGCGGATAATTCATTAAGAGAAGTATCATATCTTCTTATTTCATTTTCCGTAAGTATCAGAATCTCACCGCCGACTATTTCTGCATCCTTTATTTTTTCCTCATAAACCCTGGTTGCGGTCAGACCGCCTTCCTTATCCATAACAACGACAGTTTCGTTTTTATCGGAATTTTCAAACAGAAAAACACTTTCACGTTCTGCTGAAATATCATAATCGGATAAAGTTCCCTTATAATTATAAGTAGATGAAATATCACCGTTTTCTGTGTCAATATGACATATCTTCTCATCTGTAATGACGATCATATTTTCATCACTTACTGAAATATCAAAGGATAAGCTATCGGAAATTTCGGTACTCCATATCTCTTCCCCATTTATTTCATGCTTTATAACCTCTGTTATAACGTCACCATTTACAGACTTGACAAGAGTTATATACACGTATCGGTTATCGGGGGATATTGTAGCCTGCATTACCTTTTCATC
>JAFQUH010000066.1 GCA_017408635.1 Ruminiclostridium sp.
ATACTTTATTTGTTAATTTTACTGTTCCGTCTTTTATAAATTGTGGCATAGCAAATTCCTTTCTTTTTGAGTATTATCTGATTTTTTCAAAGAACTATGCACAAAATCACGAGCCATCAATACAAGAACTGATACAATTAAATTTATAATCGGAAAATACATATTTTTTATTGACATACGAATGATATTGTGCTATAATCAAATTCCTTCCCCCAAAAAATATAAAAGAAATAAGGTGAAAAATATGCTGTACTTTACAGGTGACACTCACGGTGATATGGTGAGATTTATTGAAAACAATATGAAGGATAAGGACTGGACAGAAAATGATACTCTGATAATCTGCGGCGATTTCGGATACATATTCAAGAACAATGCCGCTGATAATACAAATCTTGATTTTCTCGCAACAAAGCCTTATACTATCTGCTTCTGTGACGGAAATCACGAGAATTTTCCTGCAATATTCAGCTACCCCGAGGAAATATGGAACGGTGGCAAAGTACACAGAATAAGAAAAAATATCATTCATTTAATGCGTGGTCAGGTTTTTGAGATAGAGGGTAAAAAGCTCTTTTCTATGGGCGGTGCGTACAGTATAGACCGCTATATGAGAAAGCTGAACGTAAGCTACTGGGAAGAGGAAAAACCCAGCGACGCCGAATATAAGGAAGCTACCGAGAATCTGAAAAAGCACGGCAAGGCTGTGGACATAATAATCACCCACACGGCACCCAGAGAAATAATAAAGAGAATGGGATATTCGCCTGACGCTCACGATATGGAGCTTACAGGCTTTCTGGAATGGGTTATGTATGAGGTTGAATTCAAAAAGTGGTTTTTCGGCCATTGGCACGAGGATAAGGAAATAGACGAAAGATTCAGAGCGGTTTATTTTGACGTGGTGGAATCATAAAATAACGAGGGCAACCTTATAGGTTGCCCTCATCAGACTGAAGACAAACTCACGCACCGCAAAAATGCGTAAAATTTTGTACTTATCTTGCGAGCATATAAATATGTGATACAAAAAGTTCAGGGAAGCCGAAAACGGCTTCCCTAAAGCATTTTTGCTTACTTCGTCAACTGACGCTTACCGTACCATCGTACGCCGACAGCGTCAGTTTCCTCGTCTGCGCGCGTTTTTCATCGTCTGACAGCGTGCAGACAAATACTTTGTCTACACGCTGGTGAGGGCAACCTTATAGGTTGCCCTCGTTTTTATATTCCGATTATATTCCCGCAATAGAACAGAAAATATTCTTAAAGAATTGCAGGAACTCCGGCACGTCTGTTTCAAGCAGAAGTCTTATAAGCGGTAGGTTTGCACCTTTGAGCTCTCCTATATGCTGATATACGCTACCGAAAGCCTCCGTTTTGCCTATAGCAAGCATGGCCTGTGCGTTATCACCTATAGCTATGAATATTCCTCTTGCCAGAGCTCCCAGCGAGAACAGACCGAAGGACAATGCCCCTACCGAAACTATGCCAATACTTATAGCTCCTACAGAGAAAAGTCCCAGAGCTATAGCACCTACGCTGATAAGTCCTAACGCTAGAGTACCTATTGCGGCAAGTCCTAAGGATAGCATACCGAAGGATATAAGTCCCATAGATAAAAGTCCGAGAGAGAAGATACCCTTTGATAAAAGTCCTACTGAAAATACTCCTCTTGCTTTTATTCCTACTGCGAAAAATCCCCTTGCATTCCTTCCGATATGATATAAAGGCATACCGAAAACCATTTTTTCGCTTTTTCGTTCCTTTATGCGAAGGCTTCCGAATTTTAAAGTGATGCTGTTTTCTTCGCTTTCTGTTTCAGATGATACGGAAGGACTATTATTTTTGTCTGTAACTTCATCTTTAAGAAGATAGTCCATAGAGCAATTAAACAGCGTTCCCATTTTTAATAGCTTGTCGGTTTCGGGATAGGCTATATCCGATTCCCACTTGCTGACTGTCTGTCGGGAGACATTGAGTAATGCTCCCAGCTGCTCTTGTGTGTAGTTGCTTTCTCGTCTTAACTTTGATAGTTTTTCTCCGAATGTCATAATAAAAACTCCTTTTAGCTTTTTTTGTTGTGTCTGAATTATAACGCAAAAAACACAGAAACGCTATCATTTTTGTTGTTCTTTATGTAAACTTCAGGTTGACAAAGCCTGATTTTACGGGATTTTTCGCATTTGTAAACCTGTTAAGGTTTAGTAAAATATTCATTGAGAAGCGTCATTGCATAGTCCTGTGCCTTATCGGGATATTTATATCCCGTTTTATCGGCTACAGCTTTTGCATTGACTGAAAAAAGCTCGGCGGTGCTGAAAAGTGCCTTTATCATATCGTATTTGTCATATCGGGCAAAGCAGTTTTTAAGAGCAGAAACATTTTCATCTCCTGCCCACTTTTCTAAAAATCTGCCGCAATGCCATACGTCCTTGTTATCGGATAGAAATCCGTTATACTCGATAACAGACAGAAGATGGTTTTTGAGATAGGCGTCTATGCACATCTTTGCAACCCACATTTCACCACGGAGTATCTTTTTACTTGCCCATACGGTATGGAAAAAGAAATCATTCACTATGTTTATAAATTCGTTTTCCGACATTGATACAGTTCTCACCGACGGAATTATATGCTTTTCCAGAAGCGGAGAAATATCCATATCATCATAGAGTATGAGATAGCCTCTGTTCATTACCTCGTTTGCAACGCCGTCTGTAACGGCAGAAACAAACTGTTCAGGTGTTAATATAATAAAATCCGCATCAAGCGAGCCGTCAAAAAGTATCCTTCTTTCCATCCCGCCGCCAAGAGTATGCTCTGTAAAGGTGATTTTTATATCTCCCAGCTGTGACAGAATCAGATTGCTATGAAGGAAACTGTCAGGCTCTGTAGTGGCTATAATAAGGTCTATATCAGAATATTCATCCGCCTTGTTGTAATCTCTTACCGATGAGCCTATAGCAACTACCGATTTTATACTGTCATTTTCCTTTGCTATAGCTATGAGCTTTTCTTTAAGATCTGCATATCTATCCATTACATAACTCCTTTTAAAGTCTGCATACCATTATGTATTCTTCTTCATTCTGTCCGATAATTTCAAAGCCTACCGCCTTATACATCCTTACGGCATAGTTTGCCTTCTGCACCGCAAGAGAGGTCTTTTTATAGCCTCTGCTTTTAAGTTCAGTAAGCATTGTTTTCATCAGCTTTGTACCGATTCCGTGGTTTCGGTATTCTTTGTAGAGCGATATTGCAAAGGAGGGCACGCCATCCTCGATATGCCCGTAGTCCTGCATATCCCTTACCCATACCGCACCGACTATTTTATTATCGGCTTCGGCCACAAAGCATATATCATCCTTTTCCTTGCCGAAATCCTTGATATATACCTGTAAATCAGGCTGATATATTATCTCCTTCGGCGGAGGCTCCACCCCTTCGGGGATGAAAATAGCCTCGTATATAAAGTCCTCTAAAAGCTTATATTCGGTTTCTTTTATTTTTGTTATCGTATAATCCATATTACTTCAATGTAAGCTCCGCCATAGCTATATAATGCAGAATTTCAAAGCTATCAGGATAACCTTCGAGCATTTTTCTATGCTCCTTATCCCAAAGAGCAAGCGTTTCTTCCGACATAGAAGCGGCAACGCCACGGCAGGCTCTCATTCTTCCGTGCCAGCTTTCTCTTGTAAAGGGGATTTTCACGTCGGTTTCCTCTCGGTAGGTGATATCGAAAAACTCGTTATATTCCTTTGGAACAAACATAGGTTTTCTCGTTTCACCGCTACTGCTCCAGTCGGGATTATGCTTTAAAATTATTTCTTCGCTCTTTCCTGCAATTTCATCTTCAAAAGGCAGCCACGCCATATATAAAATAAGGAACTTACCGCCCTTTTTAATTATTTTTGCCAGCTTCGGTGCAAGTATTTTATGATCAGGATACCATATGCACTGACAGGCGGTAACCGTGTCAAAGGTGTTATCGGGATAATCTATTTCTTCAGCGGGGCAGGCATAGAATTCTATATTCATATTTTCCTTTTTGGCTAAAATTTCAGCCTGCTCTATCTGATTTTCTGATATATCGGTACCTATCCATTCTGCTCCGTACTTATACATATTTCGTGGGAGTACACCCGTACCCGTGCCTATATCAAGCACCTTCTGACCGTCCTTACATAGTCCCCTTGAAAGAATCATCTGATAGAATTTTTCGGGATATATATCCCTGTATTTTGCATAGTCCCCTGAGGTCTTGCCCCAGTCGAATGCATTACCTTTATCTATATGGCTGAGCTTCATTTTGTCCTCCTTTTCCTTTAAGATTTTCCTTTTGCTATAAAGCTTATAAGCTCTTCAACGTCGTCGAAATCGTCATAATCTCCGATTATACCTTCACGGTGATAAACAATTCCGTTTTTCTCATTTTCTTCAAGGCGTCCCAGTAATTCATCGATTCCATAGCGCTTCGCAAACTGGGTAAAGCCATAGGGTTTTATTTTGGATAATATGCCCTTTTTACAGTCCTTGTCACACAGATAACAATGAGATATACCCTTTTCAGTAGAGCATTTTCTGTTTTCGCACCACTCTGTATCGGGACAATCACCCGAGTCACATCCTTTGCAGGTGACGTTTTCCGAACAAAGACAGCAGGCAAGACCACATCTTGCAATTCCAAGCTCCTTTTTCATCTTAAATTACTCCTTGATAATAAATTAATTTCCTATACGCTCGTCTATTCTTCGTGCAAAGGAATAGGTATAGGGCGTAAAATACTTACCCCAGAAATTAAGGGCGGTGGGATTCATCGTTTCGCAGTCCACACCAAGATGTGTTATTCCTTCGGCTTTAAGAGTATTTGCAATAAAGGAAAGCAGACCTTGTGCAATTCCCTTACCACGATAATTCTCGTTGAAGAATGCGCCGCGGATATTTTTCATTGTATCATATCCGGCGATAAAGTTTTCGGCATCGTCATCTACTGAAATAAAGCCGATTATCTCTCCCTCTGATTCTGCTGCAAAAATACGCATAGTTTCACGCTTTATCCAGTTTTCAAACCACTTGTCAAAATCATAAGCGGGAAAGAAAACGGGCGCACCTGCTAAATGCTTATGAAGTCCTCTTTGCAGGTATTCAACCTCATTGAATTTATCTGCGGGTAACTCCTTAAACAGAATTCCGTCATAGGAATTGCACGGCAGATTAAATTCTGACAGTTTACGTACCGCATCGGTACAGCGTATTCCAAATCCGTTCAGAATAAAGGATTTTGCCGTTTCCTCATCGTAAGCGTATCGACTTAAAGCACAGCTATAAATTCCTTGCTTTACAAAGTCTTCTGAAACGCTTGCAAAAAGCATTGAGGCAAGTCTGCCACGATTTTCGCAGTCGTATGAAAAGGCACTTCCACCAAGAGGGGAGAATACACCTTTAACGTCTCCGAAAAAGCCATCCCAGGGACCTGCAAAAAGCAGATAGCCTATAAGCCTTCCTTCACTTATTGCGGCTTTTCCGAAGGGCTGACTGCAAAGCCAGTGAAGTGCACCCGTAATGCTTTCTGTAAAATCTACATCGGGCAAATCAGGGCAGTGCTTCTTTCCTGTTTCAAGTTCCGCAAGTGCGAGCTTTACTGCATCGTCAATATGCTTTTCTGTGAATTTTTCAAAGGTAATCTTGTTTTTCTCGTTCATTGTAGTTTTTCCTTTCAGTTAAATCCGTCTTTACCCATGGCAATATGCGAAAATGCTATGACGATAAAACTGAAGGGTACAAATATACCTTCAATAAAAAATGCCACAGCAAAACCGCCGTGGCATAATCATTCAAATGGTTATACAAGTATCGCCAAGGTAATTCTGCTTATTTTGTTTTTAAAACTTCTCTTGTTTTGAAACATATCTGAATTACCTCGCTTTCTTTAGTAGTCTGATATAAAGCCGCCGCTTATACCTTTATCAGTATAGCACGGTTTTACTATCTTGTCAATACTATTTTTTCCTTACAGGCACCCATATCTCGCCGTATTCCTTTTCAAGATATACTTCAAGATTGTAGTTGCCTGAAAGCTCGTATTCCTTGCAGTTAGGGAGCCATTCGCTCCATATCCTTGTGTTGACGTCCTGAAGTGCCTTGGGGCATTCGCCTCGGTAAGGAAATACCGCCCAGGTGCCTGCTTCAAAGGTCTTTGCTTCGCATCCTTCGGGAATACTGTCAGCCCAGGGGAAATACATATCTGCTATGTAATAGTCGAATTCTCTGCCGTCAGTATCAACACAAGCACCGAACATACCCTTTATGATTTCTCCGCCGCCGTTTTCAAAATGCTCCTGCCAGAACTTCGGAATCTCCGTATAGGAGGTTTCCATGCTGAACTTTCTTCTCTTGCCGATGATAGTAAATGCCGCTTTTTCTACGATTCTGTACTCCATAATTGTACCACCTTCCAGACTAAGTTTAATTCTTATAGGAGCAAAGCTCTTTATACTCGCTCCCTTTTCCTTTGCAGCAGAAGGGGAAATTCCATGAAACTTCGTAAAGGCTCTTGTAAAGCTATCAGGGGATTCGTAACCGTATTTTATAGCAACGTCAATTACCTTCGTATCCGCCTTTGACAGCTCTTCAGCCGCAAGAGTAAGCCTTCTGTTCCTGATATACTCGCCTACAGTAAAGCCGCACAGGATACTGAATATCTTCTGAAAATAGAAGGGCGAAACGTAAGCCTTTGCGGAAATATCCGCAATGTCAAGCTCTTCTGTGAGATTGTCTTCAATATACTGTACCGCACTTTGTATGCCGTCTATCCAGCCGTTCATATATGCACGTCCTTTCTCTTCTGCTGTAGTTATATTGTAGCACAGATTTTACAGAGTATCCCGACTTTTTGTGTTTTACTTGGTATGGTTATTCACGGAAAGGCTTATCAAAAGAGCCTATCTCTATAAGATTTCCTTCGGGATCGGCTATATAGCAGGTGCGCTGTCCCCAGGGTTCTGTTTCAGGCGGTAACACCGAAACTGCACCCTTTGAAATTGCTTCCTCATAAGCCTTATCAACTTCAGCAAAGGTATCAACGTAAAGAGCAATCTCAAAGTGTCCGTTAAGCCCCTTTACGTACTCATACTTACGGCTGGTCATCTTTTCAAAGTCATTTCTGCCATAAAGTAAAAACAGGGTATCATCCTTTATAAGATACACGTTTGAGGTGTTCTCGTCCTCCTTTATTTCAAAGCCGAGAACATCACGGTAAAAGCGTATCATCTTTCCCATATCCTCTACAAATAATCCAAAGCCGTCTAATCTCATCATAATTAAACCTCCTTATACGTAAATAAAAACGTTACTTACAAACTCTTTTAAGCAAAACTTCATTACTCGCAGGCAATATAGATATCCATACTTTTTCCGTCGGTTTCAAAACAGGGAATGACGTCCTCCCATACGTGCTTTAAGCCGTTTATCTGCATATATTCGTCAATCGCCTTATATCCGTTTGGTATCGTTACAAATGGATTGTCAAAGGGAGCTTCAATATGTATAGCCGCATATTTTTGTGCCTTCTGCTCCCTGATTTCAAGGCCGTCGGGAGTAAAATCTTCGGGCAGTACCCAGGCGGCAGTATAACCGTGCATATTGTATACGTTTATCTGCTCCTGAGATAAAAAAGGAAAGTCCCAGCCGATAACCTTCGGATTATCAACGCCCTTTTCTTTAGCAATTTTATATATTCTGTCAAGGGCATCCCCCTCAGGATTAATGCTGATTGCGGTATATACCACGTAGCGGAATGCAGGTACTGTTTCAACTCTCGGATTTGAGTAAGCTTCGTTAAACGTACCGAGTTCGTCACGGAAAAGGTTGTCAAGAGTGCAGTTAAAAAGTCGGCACAGTTCTATTGCCTTTTCAATTTCCGGCTTGCACTCATCGTTCTCCCATTTTGATACCGTCTGACGGGAAACATCAAGCCTTTCTGCGATAGCTTCCTGCGTCATATTTTTGTTCAGTCTGCGTAAATACTGAAGATTTTTTCCAAAGCTCATATTTAATTATCCTTTCAGATTGATATTGTAAGCTTACAGGATGATTATATCACAGCGTAAATACGTATTCCACCATAATACACTTGTATTTTTAGAATTTTTCGCAACCTGAGGTTGACAAAATACAAAGTGTAGAAAATCAGCTTTCCTTGTACATAAAACCTATAAACTCGTTATCCATAAATCCGTTCTTACGATAAAAATGCGGTGCGGGTGCATACTTATTGGTGCAGAGCGTAAGTCCTGCAAGGCTATGCTTCTTTACGTATTTTTCGACTTCGTTTATCAGCATACTGCCGTAGCCCTTTCTCTGTACGTCGGGTGAAATAAACATCTCGTCAATATAAAGTTCGCTGTTGTTCCACCATATTTTTTCGTGAGCGTACAAAGCTCCGATTATCTTTTCTTCTTCAACGATAACAAAGCCAACGAATTTCTTTGCTTCAAAATAATCTTCAAGATATGCCGTACCGGTTTCTATAGTCCATCTGCATTGCCACATCTCGTTATTATATACTGCACAGAGAATTTCTGCACAGGTAGGAATATCGGTCTTTTCTATTTTTCTTATAATCATAAAAACCTCTTTATCCTTTCATATGCCGCTTTCCAGTCCCGTTGGGGATTGTCAATAACAACGCTTTTTATATCAAGCTCTGATAAGATCATAAGCTCTCTTTTCTGCCTTTCAATAAGACATTTTATATAACCGTCAAAGCCCTTTGCATTTATACCTTTACCGTATTCACCGTTTATATGGTAGTCTATCACCGCATCAAGCCAGCCTTCCCTCTCCTGTGACGCCTTTTCTACCGACTGCCTTATATCATCGTTTTTTAGATAGATAACTACCGGATTTAAAGGCTTTATAACTTTTACAATTTGTGAGATAAATTCAAAGGAATCCTCTATTGGCATTCCGAATCTCATCATAGTTTCACACATGGGATTCTGTAACAGTACACAATTGAAAACGTATATCGTATCATTATCGCAGTTTCTGACAAAATCGCGCCATTTGTCAACCATCACAGGTTTCTCTCTTTCAAAGGGCAGAAAGTCGTATACCTTGAATTTCAGTAGCATATCAAATAACTCTCCCTGAAATTCTGATAAAGGTGCTATATACCCTCTTTCCGTCTTTATAGAGAGGGAAAGTATTTTTTCCTGCTCTGCGTGAGAAAAATCTGCAAGGGCGTTATTGTCAAGAAAGCTATGGAATTCATAATCCGCAGGATGATTTCCACTTCCCTCGTCCACAAAGCACACCTTATGCTTTTCTTTAAGTACTTCTGCTACAAATGCTGACGTAGTGCTTTTTCCGGAGCAAGGAGGTCCCTCTATAATATAAAGTCTGTTGCTCATAGTTACCTCATTTTCTTTTGAAATCTATCCCAGCCTTTTTCGCCTGACTGCACAGATCTCTTGTCTGCAATCTGTATTGCTTATTGTCCTTTATAAAATGCGTTCCGCATTGTCTGAATTCAAAGGACACGTTTTTTCTGATACATTGTTCTCTTATATCAAGTACCCACGAATAGTCGAGAGGTCTTGCATCGTAGTCGGATTCTCCACCCACAACGACAAGCTCAATATTATCAAGATACTTCTCGATATCAATTTTCTGTAGCAAGGGCTGGGCGGTGATGCACTTATGCTTTATCGGTAATTTACTGAAAATTTCAAGCTTATAATCAGCGTTTTTTTGATTTTCGATAGTACAGCAGACTATTACGTTGTCATATCCTTCGCCCCATCCTTGAGGGATACATTCCATAAATCTTTCGATACGCTTTGTAAGGAATAAAAAAGTGCAGTCCTGCCGTTCTTTTATCATCTGCCAGCATTCGTTCCGCCACTCGTCCGCCTCTTCTATAAGAAAATCGGTAGAAAAACAGGTATATACTATTCCTGATTTCATCTTATAATTGCCGTTTTTCAGGCGTTCTACAGGCTTTCTGAAATCCTTTGTTTTTATAATAAGGCTTGTATCAATATTCCGCTTTGCGTCCCCTTTATGTATATAGCAATGCAGACAGCCTTCGCTACATTTTTTACACCCTCGCCACGGATTCCACATTGACATAGCTTATTCTCCTATGATTCTGTAATAGATTCTGGCTTCTTCACCGTAAATATCGGTGCGGCTTTCTATATAGGTAAAGCCGTATTTTTCGTATAGCCCGATATGGTCGGTAGCGATATATACCTTTTTATAGTCTTGCTCTTTCGCTTTATTGCAAGCGTATTCTATAAGTTTTCCACTATATCGGTTACCTCGGTACTCGGGTGCAGTAAACACAAAGCCTATCCACGGAAAAAGGGTATCATCCTTTATACAGTCCCTTTGGGTAAGCGTACAGAAGGAAGCGATTTTTTCTCCGTCAGCCATAATGAAAAGACTGCCGGCTCCGAGCAATTCGTGAAATTTATCCTGCTCTATTAAATCGGCAAGGAGCTTTGCCGCTCCCCAGTCACAAAGACGGATTCTATCTGCCCATACCTTCTGCTCACTGATAGCTTTAAGCTCAAATATTTCCATCAGCCATATTTCCTTTCTAACTCTTCGATAGTCGGTTGCTTTTCTTCAAGATGGTACTCCTTGCCGTAAGCGTCACGGTCAAGAAATTTATGAGTATAAAGCTCACGGCGGAGCGTTGCGGGATCGTTAAAGGTATGCCAATGACCGAGCAGGGCATTGACCTCTTTTTCTGTATAGCTTTTTCCCTGCTCGAATTTTTTCGACAGGTAGATAAGCGCATATAATTTCATTTTCCTTTTTGACGGATAGGCTATAAGTCTGCCCTTATCGTCAAGAAAGCTTTTTAGTATCTGTTCCATTTTACATCTCCGGTAGTCTTGAATCCATATTGAATATAAGCGTCCACTTATTATCCCGATTTTCCCAGGTGGAAGTTACGTGGAAAAGTCCAGCCATATCGGAATATTCAGGTGTAGCGGCAATAGTTCTGACGATATAATGTACCTGAATTATAGTATCAGTTTCAAGGACTGTTTCAAAATTCTTTATTTCGTAGGAAGCTATACCGAAATCCCCGATAAAGCTCCCGTATTCTGCTCTGCTACAGCGGTATCCACCGCAGACCATTACCGCATCCGCTGAAACAAGCTTAGCAAAAGCGGTTTTGTCGCCGTCCTTTGCCGCTTGCCACATTTTATTTTCAAGTTCGTATATCATTTTGTTTTCCTTCCCGTTTTTTATTTATGCCAATAAAAAGTGTAATGAGAATGCTGTCTGAAGCCGATGCTTTTGTATAATTCGAGCTCGGATATTACGTACGCCTTTTTTGCACCCATATCGTATGCACGCCTCAGAGCTTCTTTAATAACCGCTTTTGCCAGTCCTTTATTTCTATAGTCGGGAGTTACACATACAGGTTCAACGTACACGTAATCTGTTTTGTAATCATACCATAAACCACAGTAGGCAACGTACTCTGCACTTTCATTTTCTGCAACAATATGAAGCTGTGGATTCAGATGAGGTGCAGAAAGCATACGTCTTTGCTTTTCAATAGTTTTTTCGTCCACAGGTGGCTCTCCCTCGTGGTTAAAGCCTTTCCATAAAAGCTTATGATGTTTATACAAATCTTCTTTTACGTCAAGGGAGCGTAGCTTAATATTGCAAGCCGTATTTGTATCAAAAACCATATCGTCAAGCAAAAGGTCAAGCACGTTTTCTGTTTGTTCGCAAGCAGAAAAACCACAGGATAAAATAAGAGAAACCGTTTCGTCGTCCGTGTCATTTACAGCAATCCCAAGACCGTTTTCGTCTGAAAAATATTGAATCATATAATTAATAATTTCTGTTTTAAGCTCTTCAAAACCTTTCTTTACTGCGAAAAACGCTTCGCCGAGGTAGTGGTCGTATATTGCAGTACCAACCATTTCATCACCGCAAAACCATAGCCCTATTTTTTCTGAAAGACTATTGCCAAAGTCAGGATGAAAATACATCCACTCCCACCTTGCCCAATTCCAGTTTATATGAATGCGATTTTCTTCTGATAGTTCGATTAAAAATTGCCGCACTTTTTCGTAGCAGGTTTCATCATATCTGCAAAATCTGTACTTCATTTCTTCTCCTTCGGCTTTGGTAATTCTTCGTATATTGCTTCAAAAAGCTCCTTCAGAAATTCCTTATCGTCTACGTTTTCGCATAAAATCATATCCTTTGCACCTTCATAGGGTGGCTCGTAAACTGCGTCAGGCATCAGCCTTACCGCACTCGGTACAGGCTTTATAAGAAGTCTGCTATCGCAGAGATATGCCGCAATCCTTCCGTGCAGATATATGATATATTCTCCCATCATCTGACGGTGGGAAATGCCATCGATAAGGGATAATTGCTCAAGTATGAAATTAAGATATTCTTTTGACGTAGCCATAATTATTCTCCCAGCGTTTCGACAAATATTATCTTCAGAATTTCCGAGGGAATAGTATCCTTAAGATAAATCTGTAGCATTCCTTTAGGTGTGATTTTATATTCGGAAAGCTCGTCCTTGTGATTTATTATCGCAGTAGCCTCGATATTTATATGATCCTTGAAGGGAATGAGCCTTACAAATTTTTCTCCATTATTAAAGCTTGGGAGCTTTGCCCACAGAGTTTCTTCCAAATCAGCAGATACACTGTCATATATCAGCTTGCGAAGGTCTGTAAACATTGCGATTATTTCATAGGGATATTTTTCTATATATGCTTTTATCTGTTCGTTCATTGTATGTACCTCGTAAATTGAAATTTTTCGGGGAGATTGATGTAATATAAATAATGGGGCGTCCGGGAGGTTGCCCCCCTACATTCCACCTATAAGATCTTGTGGAACGGCATTACAAAACATGTTTATATTGGTATTTACAGTGAAGTTATCACTATGTTATAAATTACAACCGTAGGGGGCGACGTCCTCGACGCCCCGAAATGAACCGAGCAATCTTTTGGGGTAAAATACCTCAAAACATACCTATAGATTCCGATTTATGACTCGAAAAAACAGTGACGTATGTACTTCGTTTGCATAATTATTTTATTCTACCTTAAAATCCGTCCATTCAATACGGTTGTAGGTCATCACGTCATCAGGCTTTGACATACCGATTTTTTCATAGAAAGGAATTGCATTTTCATTGACGCAGGTATACATAATTATATCCCTTTCACCGCCTGCGGTTTCGTGCAGCTTTTTAACAAGAGCCTTTCCGATACCTTGTCCGACGCATTCCCGTATTACCCCTAAATCCGTCATAAAAAGCCAGTAAGCAAAATCCGTTATACCGAAGCATACACCGATTATCTTGTTTTGTTCGTTTCTTGCTACAAGGCTTATTGAAGCGTTTTTTACAAGCCTTTCTATTCTTTCGTTAATGCGCTCCTTCGGATATTGTGAGCCTAAATCCGTTTGCTTTAAAAAGCCTATATATTCCTCAGCCGTGAGGCGTTCTTCGTTTATTGTGTAATTCATATATTCCTTTTAAACAAGTCCGAAATGCCTTGCGATAATATCGCAGACCTCTTCTCTTGTATCCTTTCCGTTATCCTCCCGCATAACGGTGAAAAAGCCACTTTGTGCCAACTCATCGTAATGCTCTTTACTGTTGATAAGCGCAAGTCCCTTGCGGTAATTCTCCATAACCTCCGCAGAATTCTCACAACTGTCAATGACGCTTAAAAGAAATTGCTTTTCGGGATCATCCCTGTCAAAAAATCGCTCCACACTCATAGACTGAGGCGAAAGCATCACCGCAACGTGATTATAATCTGAAATCTCTTTCAAAACGTCTATAGGAATATTCGTATCAACAATAACCTTTCTATCACCTGAAAGTGAGATAAGCTCCGCTATCTCAAACTCTGCCGCTTCTTTCCCAACGCCGAATATCCAGCGCTCATATTCCTCAGGAGAACGTGTAACAAATTCCCGCCAATCCGTCAGATTGTTTATGTAGCATATATCAGGCTGTGCGTCCTGCGTTGCTACAATATCTGACACGGCAGAGTGGTAGTTTTCTCCACAGAATATCATATCATATCTTTCGCTGAGCATTTTTACCGTCGTTGATTTGCCTGCATAGGCTGTTCCGGTGATGAAATATACGTTTTTTAGATAATGCTTTAGTATGTTATTTTCTATCTTCATTTCAAGTCCCTCTTTTCTGTTTCTCCGGTATCGTAGTACAGCTTTCCGCCTTACCCGACTTAATCAGCATAAGCATTGCCACAAACTCACGGCTTAATATATCCTGAATTTCATCAGCACCGAATCTGCATACTCCCGTTGCTATAAGCGCCCCTATGGCATAGGTCTGAATCCAGTTATGCTTGAATAAAAGCCTTGCGTTTTCGTAGCTCAAATCATAATCACGCTGTATGACTTCAACGCTGAGAGTAGCCATATCGCCAAGATTCTTAAATACGTCATCAAAATTTTCGGCTTCAGGCTTTTCAGTCATAAATAAAAGACGGTACAGCTTCGGATGTTCAGTTGCAAATAAAACCATCTGAACACCAAGCTCCTTGTACACAGGAGAGAAATCCATAGCTCTTCTGGCATAGACTTCAAATTTACCTAAAGCCGCCTTGCGGACTTCGAGCAGCACCTCATCCATATTCTTAAAGGCTGTAAAAATAGGTCTGGTAGAGCATCCGAGGGCGGTACCAAGCTCCCTTGCGGTAAGTGACTTTACTCCCTTTTCAGCGGCTATGTCAAGCGCTTTTTCTATTATCTCTTCTCTTGTGAATTTTGCTTTGGGCGGCATATATCTTCTCCGTTCTGCAACAATCGTTATGTAACATTTGTTTTATTATAACAGAAGTATGAAAGAATGTCAATAGCTTTGTATAAGTTTGACAACAAAGGGTATAAATGATATAATAAGTACAGATGAAAAGTGAGGTGGCAATTTTGAGAACTGTAGTAATATATTACTCAATGCTTGGAAATACCGATTATGCTGTAAAGAAAATTGCGCAGAAGCTGGGGGCGGATATTCTCCGCATAGAGCCTGAAAAAGCTTATCCCGACAAGGGCTTCAAAAAATTTTTCTGGGGCGGTAAAAGTGCCGTTATGGGTGATACACCCGCTTTAATGCCTTATAGCTTTGAAGCGGAGTCTTATGACAGAATAATTTTCGGAACGCCTGTCTGGGCAGGTACTTTTGCGCCGCCGATAAAGACCTTTATAACAGAAAACAAGGATAAGATAAAGGGTAAAAAAATATCCCTCCTTGCCTGCTCAAGCGGTGGCGGAGCAGATAAGCTGGCGGGAAAAATTAAGAATCTTATTGAAGCTACAGAGATAGAAGCTACTCTTCATCTTATTGATCCCAAGGACAGACCGAATGAAGAAAATGACAGAAAGATAGATGAATTCTGTAGCTTACTTACGTAATCTGAAAGGAGCAATTATGTACATTCCAAAGCCTATAGATACAAGTAATATTGAATTACCCGAGGAAATAACCGAGCTTACCGAACAGATTGCGGAAAACGTTCACGAAAACTGGGCAAAAGGCAGAATAGCTGACGGCTGGGTATACGGTGAAAAAAGAGATGATGAAAAAAAGACAACACCCTGCCTTGTACCTTATGATGAGTTATCCGAAACCGAAAAGCAATTTGACAGAGTGACCGCAATGGAGTCTATAAAGACTATTTTAGCGCTTGGCTATAAAATTGAAAAGATATAAGAAAAAACTGTAGCAGAAATTTTACCTGCTACAGTTTTTCTGTTTATTTACGCATTCGCAAAGTTACCCGTATAAAGCTGATAATACTTGCCCTTGGCTTCGATAAGCTCATCGTGGGAGCCTCTTTCGATGATTCTTCCCTTTTCAAGTACCATAATGCAATCGGAATTGCGGATGGTTGAAAGTCTGTGAGCTATTACAAAGTTAGTTCTGCCCTTCATAAGAGCGTCCATACCAGCCTGAACCAGCTTTTCAGTTCTTGTATCGATGGAAGAAGTCGCTTCGTCGAGGATGAGTACGGGAGGATCGGCTACCGCCGCTCTGGCTATCGATAAAAGCTGTCTTTGTCCCTGGCTTAAGTTACTTCCGCTACCTGTCAGCATTGTGTTGTAGCCGTCGGGGAGTCTTCTTATAAAGCCGTCGGCATTGGCGAGCTTTGCCGCCGCAATACATTCTTCATCTGTGGCATCCAGCTTACCGTAACGGATGTTATCTAGAACGGTACCCGTAAAGAGCTGGGTTTCCTGAAGAACGATACCGAGAGATTTACGAAGCTCGGATTTCTTTATCTTATTGATATTGATATTATCGTATCTTATCTTGCCGTCCTGAATATCGTAGAAACGGTTTATAAGGTTTGTAATGGTGGTCTTACCTGCACCGGTAGAGCCTACGAAGGCTATCTTCTGACCAGGCTTTGCATAAAGCACAATATCGTGCAGTACCATTTTATCGTCATTGTAGCCGAAGTCTACCCCGTCGAATACTATCTCGCCCTCCATCTTTGTGTAGGTTACAGTACCCTCTGCTTTGTGAGGATGCTTCCACGCCCAATGACCTGTACGCTTTTCACTTTCCTCGATTGTTCCGTCAGGGTGGATTACTGCATTTACGATTTCAACGTAGCCTTCGTCCTCTTCAGGCTTACTGTCCATAAGCTCGAAAAGTCTGCCTGCACCTGCTGACGCCATTACGATAAAGCCTATCTGCTGGCTTAACTGGGCTATAGGCATATTGAAGTTCTTGTTGAGTCCTACAAAGGCGATGATAATACCGAGAGTGAGTCCGCCGAAACCGTTTATAGCAAGGATAGCACCGAGAACGGATACTAAAACGTAGCTTATGTTACCGATATTTGCGTTTATCGGCATCATTATATTGGCATAGGTGTTAGCCTTATCCGCACTGTCACGGAGCTGTTCATTTATCTTTTCAAATTCCTCGCAGGCTTTTTCTTCGTGGCAGAATACCTTTACTACCTTCTGTCCGTCGAGCATTTCTTCGATATAGCCGTTAACCTTACCGAGATCCGCCTGTTGTCTGCCGAAGTATTTACCACTCTTGCCGCCGAGCGTCTTTGACACGAAGAGCATTACTATTGCCATTGAAACCGACATAAGAGTCATCGGGATATTCATACTTACCATATTTACAAAGGCAAATACTATAGTGATGGTGGAGTTTATTATCTGGGGGCAGCTCTGGGAGATAAACTGTCTGAAGGTATCGATATCGTTTGTATATACGGACATTATATCACCGTGCTGATGGGTATCGAAATACTTTATCGGCAGGTTTTCCATATTCTTGAACAGATCATCACGGAAACATCTTAACGTACCCTGGGTTACGTTTACCATTATTCTGCCGTGAGCGTAGTTTGCGAGAAGTCCTATAACGTATATTACCGCAAGCTGGATAATTGCCTTTAAAAGCTCTGAAAAATCAGGATTTGCAGTACCGATAAGCGGTGTGATGTAGTTGTCTACAAGGGACTGGATAAATACCATTCCGTACATAGTGCAGAGTGCCTGAATGATAATGCACAGAACGACTATAATACAACTGAATTTGTAGTGGCTGAAGGTATACGCCATAATTCTGCCGAGATTCTTCATGTCCATTTTAGGAAAATCGGGAGCAGGAGCATTCTTTTTGTTATTCATTTTCATACTGCCACCTCCTTAATTCTGGGGACGGTCAAAGTCGCCGCCGCCCTTTACCTGTGATTCATAGATATCGCTGTATATCTCGTTGTTCTTAAGGAGATTTTCGTGAGTATCAAAGCCGTTTATTTCGCCATCGTCAAGCACTATAATTCTGTCTGCATCCTGAACGCTGGATATTCTCTGGGCAATGATTATCTTTGTCGTACCGGGAATGCTTTCTCTCATTGCCTGCTTTATTTTAGCGTCGGTAGCCGTATCAACGGCACTTGTAGAATCGTCAAGTATCAGAATCTTGGGATTTTTAAGAAGAGCTCTTGCAATACAAAGTCTTTGCTTCTGACCGCCTGATACGTTTGCGCCGCCACGCTCAATAAAGGTATTATATTTAAGGGGCATAGCTTCTATAAACTCATCAGCGCAGGCAGCCTTACACGCGGCAATGCATTCTTCCTCGGTGGCGTTTTCATAGCCCCAGCGGAGATTATCAAGCACGGTGCCTGAAAAGAGTACGTTCTTCTGCAGAACGACAGAAACCTGATTTCTTAAAAATTCTAGATCGTATTCTCTTACATCCTTACCACCTACGTAAACTGTACCCTCCGTTACGTCGTAAAGTCTGCTGATAAGGTTTATAAGGCTTGTTTTACCGCAGCCCGTACCACCGATAATACCGATGGTTTCGCCTGATTTTATCTTAAGATTTATATTGGATAAGACTTCCTTTTCACTCGTCTTGTGATAGGAAAAATGAACGTTTTTAAATTCGATCGAGCCATCCCTCATCATAGTTTCGGGACTTTCGGGATTCTTTATGTCAGGCTCTTCTCTTAAAACCTCGGATATTCTCTTTATACTTGCAACGCTCATTGTAAGCATTACGAAAATAAAGGAGAGCATCATAAGTGACATAAGGGAGCTCATTATGTAAGAGAACATAGAGCTTAACTGTCCTACCTCCATTGAGCCGTTTACAACAAGGGATGCACCAAGCCAGCAGACAGTCAGCATACAGCTGTAGATGGCAAGATTCATAACGGGGCTGTTGAATACCAGTATGCCCTCCGCCTTCTTGAATATCTTATAGATATCGCCTGAAGCCTTTGTGAATTTTTCTGTTTCGTAATCCTCTCGTACAAAGGATTTTACTACTCTGATGCCTGAAATATTTTCCTGAACGCTTGCGTTGAGGGCATCGTATTTCTTGAAGGCTACGTTAAAAACCTTCATAACCGATATCATAATTATACCGAGTGCAATGATAAGAAAAAGCATTGCGATAAGGAAGATAATGCTCATATCAGGGCTTATCATAAAGCACATTATGATACTGCAGGTGAGCATTATGGGAGCACGGACAGCGATTCTTACTATCATCTGATATGCATTCTGCACGTTGGTTATATCTGTGGTCATTCTTGTAACAAGACCAGCCGTGCTGAATTTATCAATGTTGGAAAAAGAAAAGCGCTGTATATTGCGGAACATACTTTTTCTTAAATTGCAGGCAAGACCTGTGGAGGCTCTTGCGGCATATTTACCTGAAAGCATACCTGAAATAAGGCTTATAGCCGCTACAACAAGCATTATCCCACCGTAGAGGAGAGCTTTTCCAATATCACCCTTACTTACGCCATCATCGATAAGCAGAGCCATTACGAAGGGGAGTATAACCTCCATAATGACCTCGAGAATAGTAAAGAAGGGAGCCAGCAGGGATTCTTTTTTAAACTGCTTTACCTGGGCTAAAATTTCTTTCATTCTTTTTGTCCTTTCTTCTGTTCATTACATACCCTATTATAATACTACATTTTCAACGGAATGTAAAGGGAAAACACACCTAAAAAATGCAAGAAATTACGGTATCGGGATAAAGAAAAAATCGTCATTTTGCTATCGGGATTTCAGAGGTTTAAAAGCATATTGCTATGTAAACTATGAAAAAGTTAGTCTATTTGCACAAAATAGATAAATAGTTTGTATAACAATGCACAAAATTGTTTATTTTCAACAAAATTTACTGGACAAGATATGAAAAATATGATATAGTTTAATTGTAGAAGTATATCTTAAGACAGGCGGTGATCTTATGCTGATAACAAGAGATAGACAACTTGTAACCAGACTGAAGGGCGTTGGCGTTTCAGATGGCATTGCTACGGGCAGGCTTTGTTATTTCACAAGATACACCTTTGACAATATGCCTGCTCTTTCAGAATATCCCGAAAGGGAGATTGACAAATGGATAAATGCCGTAACGATAGCCTGCGAACAGCTGGAGCAATTAAGCAGGGTTACGAGGTATTACGCGGGAACAGGTATGGCGGCTCTTTTTGAGGCACATCTGGGAATGCTAGCTGACGTGGAATTCGGGGACAGAGTTTCAGAGCTTATTTTTTCAGATGGTATGTCAGCCGAGGCGGCAATACATAAGACCGCCCAGGAATTCTACGATATGTTTGCCGCTATAGACGACGAGTATATGAGTGCAAGATGTATGGACGTCATAGATATTGCTATACGGGTACTCGGAATAATGATAGGGTACGAGGTGGACTACAGTCAGTTCGCACCCGGCTCTGTAATAATTTCGGACTTTCTTACACCCAGCGAAGCGGCAAATATGATGTTCACCAATGCGGCAGGATTTATACTAAGCTACGTGGATAAATACAGTCATACCGCTATACTTGCAAGGACTCTCGGTGTGCCGCTGATAAGCGGTATAGACGCAGACAAAAATATCTCTTTTGTGGGAACGGAGGTTACCATAAACGGAAGTACGGGAGAGGTTAATTTTATCTGATAAATATTCATAGCCGTCGGTTATATGAAGGAAAGCCGACGGCTTTAATCTTTTTATTTATTGACTTAAATATAAATAGGTGTTATAATTACATTGTCGATAAAAAGCAATATTATGCTATATAAATATAATTTGAAAGGGTAAGAAAATGCAGGCAGTACAGTATAAATGTCCCAGTTGCGGCGGCGATATAACCTACAATGCCGACTCGGGATTATTTACCTGTGAGTATTGTAACGGTACGTATACGATCCAGCAGGTAATAAGCGCACATAAAAGAAATGAAAGCATCGACCTTACGGACAAGGAGAAGCAGGAAAGACAGACGGAATTTGAAGAGAATTCTGCTCTTTATAACTGTCCGAGCTGTGGTAGTGAGATAATTGCCGACAAGAATGCTGTAACTCTTGAATGCTATTACTGTCACAGTCCCGTAACGCTGGTGGGAAGATTATCGGGTGATTATAAGCCTGATTATATAATTCCCTTCTCTGTTTCAAAGGAAAAAGCGGAAGAAATATTCCTTGAGTTCTGCAAGGATAAGATATATCTGCCTGATGATTTTAAAAACGGTAAGGTGCTGGAAAAGATAACGGGAGTATACGTTCCCTTCTGGCTGGGAGATTACTCCTTTGATACAAGAGTTATCGCTACCTGCAGACGCCATGAAAAATTAAGCGGTAACAGGACTAAGGTCAAGGAATACCGTGCTGACAGAGGCGCTGTAATTTATTACGATAACGTACCTGCAGATGGTGCAAGACTTATGGATAACGAGCTTCTTGACGCCCTTCAGCCCTATGACTACAACGCTCTTCAGAATTTTACAATGTCATATCTATCAGGCTTTATGGCAGAAAAGTATGACGTTGGAGCGGAAGAGGCGTTGCTTCAGCAGGAGGAAAGGGCAAGACAGCACTGTCCGAAATCCGTCGAGGCGCATCTTAAATCATCATACAACTATGCAAGTACAAATCAGGCTATAGTTGAAAGACAAAGCGTTAATTACAAATATGCTCTTTTGCCCGTGTGGTTTCTTGCCTACAACTATAACGGCAAGATATATCAGTACGGTGTAAACGGTCAGACGGGTAAGGTATCAGGCTCTATCCCGATAGACAAGAAGAAACTGAATCTCCGTTCACTTTTTTACAGCATTTTCGGCGCAGTATTCGGCTTTGGCATCGGTATGATGATCATTGGTCTGTTATCTTAACGGGAGGTGCTGATATGAAGAAGATTATTTCAATTATTACCGCCCTTGTAATGACGGCTTTAATGACTGTTACCGCCTATGCGAGCTTTCTTTCAAACAGAGTTATCGACAAGACGGATGAGGTCGATTTAAGACAGGCAAATCTTATGAATGAGGATATGAAGGCTTATTATGAAAAAACGGGTGTTGATACTGCTATCGTTGTTCTTGATAAGCTGACGAAAGGCACATTTCAGAAGGAAGCTGAATATTATCATAATCAATATTTCAGATTTGACACCGGCTTTGTTCTCATCTACGACGTAAATTCAGATAAAATAGTGGTTACCGCCTTTGGAAAGTATGCACAGAGATTGGGTGAAAAGTCGGGACTTTCCGAACTTGGTGAGCTTCTTACTTCTCAGAAGATATTCAGCGATAGCTACACAAAAGGCACAGAGGTATTCCTTGATTACGTACAGCAGATGATCGACGCTTACGGCGAGGACGATTTTACCCAGGGTGTTCACAACACGGCTGACGCTATCGGTATTATTGTAGATATCGGAAAATGGTTTATAGGTCCGATAATCGGTGCACTTATAGTTATGAGTATACATAAAAGCTTTGTCAGAAGAAAATACCGCAATCTTGAAGCGGCTTCCATGGGCGAATACGTAGACAAGACGCAGACTATTTTCTATTACGCAAACGACGTTTTTGTGAGCGAATATATACATTCGGATGACTGATATGATAAGAGAAATTAAAGTAAACGAGCTTGATGGATTAATGGAGCTATATACCCATCTGCATAACAATCCTTTTCCTGAAAAGGACGAAAGGCTTACGTCAGTATGGCAAACGATTCTTGACGATAAGAATCATCATATTATCGTCGCACAGGAAAACGGGAAAATAGTTTCCTCCTGCGTATGTCTTATAGTACCGAATCTTACCCATAACAGACAACCTTACGCTCTTATAGAAAACGTGGTGACTGATCCTCTTTTCAGGGGCAAGGGTTATGCAACAAAATGCCTTGACTATGCAAGAGAGCTTGCGATAAAGGAAGGCTGTTATAAAATTATGCTCCTTACCGGCTCAAAGGAAGAAAGCACCCATCGGTTTTATAGGAATGCAGGCTATAACAGTAATGATAAAACGGCGTATATAATGTGGTTATAAAGAAAGCCCCTTGTAGAAATACAAGGGGATCTTATTATTCTGCTGATATTATCATTGTGTAGTTTTTGGTTTCATCGGGCTTTGCAATCTGTATGCCCTTCTTATCAGCGAAGATGCCGTTATCGTTATCGTAATCATCACTACTGCACCAGGGCTCGATACACAGAAAGCCTGCTCTTTTTCCTGCAGGAGTCCAGAGTCCGAGGGAGGTAAAGCCCTTCCAGCTGATTCTTGCAAGCGTTTTTCCGTTCTCTTTAAACGTTACGCCATCCGATACGATATCGTCAAAGTAGACTACGTCGTTATCAAACATATCGTAGTTTAAGGAAAGCGTATCTGAAGCCACAAGTCTTTCTATTCTGTTGCCACTTTCAAACATTCTGTTATTAAGATTCATAACGGGAGTTGATGCGGTTTCCTTGTGGGAAAATTCTATAGTACAGTTATCAAGATTATTGCAGGCGATAGCAGGATGTCCGCCTAAACAGAAGGGCATATCCTTATCACTTAAATTTGTGACTGCATAATTTATCTCAAGTCTGTCGCTATATATTACGTAGCTCAAAGAAAGTCTGCAATCAAAGGGGAAGCCTGTTTCTTCTGCCTTGAAATCCTTTGTGAATACTGCGTTTTGCTGGTCAGCCTTGCTGACTTCAAACTCATTATCTCTTGCAAAGCCGTGCTTTGTGAGTTTTATTTTTCTGCCGTATATTTCGGTTTCATTATTTTTTACGTTACCGATAGCGGGAAAGAGTATGGGAGAGCTTTTGCCCCAGAAGGCAGGATCACTACACCACATAATTTCCCTGCCGTTTATTATAAGGGATTTAAGCTCGGCGCCCTTTGTTTCTATAACCGCCTTATTACTACCGATTGATATTTCCTTTAGCATAAAACTTATTCCTTCTTATAATCCTTGAGCTTTGAGTTTTCGGGTGATTTATCAAGATTCTGAAGCTCCCATAAATAGAGGTATTCGGGTATTATCTTTTCTGTTCCCTCAAAATCGGGAAGCTCGCTTAAGGTGATAACCTTATCGTGAGAATATACGCCCTTTAAGAATTCTGAAGACATACGGTCTGTATTGATAGAGGGAGTGCCACCGAGAGAAGTGATAATAGCGCCTGTTGCCGTAGCCTTGCATACAAATTCGCCGTTCCAGGGCATAAAATATAACCAGTTCACCTTACTGTCAGCGGCAAATACCTTGTCAGGATCGGGAATGTATCCGCATTCGCTGATGGTTGCCATTTTGCTTTCGGGCATAATAGAAGCAAGTGTGCTGTATTTGATGCTCTGCTCGCTATGATCTACTGTATCGGGATAGATATCCATACCGCCGATATCATAGGTATTGGCATTTACTTCAGCCTTTTTAGCCTGACCATTCCATACCCAGATAAGATTTGTGAGTTTGTGGTAGTTTTCAAGTCTGTCGAATACCATATACCATAGCTTCTGATAATACTGTCCCTTGAAGGTATCCGTATCCTTTACGCCCCACCAGAACCAGCCGCCGCTTGCCTCGTGAAGAGGTCTCCACAAGACAGGAACGCCTGCCGCTTCAAGTCGCTGGAGCTTTAATGCGATAGTATCGATATCTCTTATAACTACCTCATATTCCTTTGTGCCGGGGGTTACGGCATTTTTGAGGCTGAAGTTTGCTATTTCGTCTGAATAGAAGGCAATGCCCTTTACGTCGTCGTTTTCGATATCAACGGGTACCTTCCAATGCCAGCAGAATGCAACTATACCGTTCTGCTGTGTATGCCACTTTATAGCGTCCTCGATATGCTGATCGTTTATTCCCTGGTCACCGTGGGAGAAGATCATATCAAAGCCGATTATAGCAGGAAGATCGCCCGTTTCCATATAGTATACGATCTGTTCGTACTGACCGTCCTGAAAATACTGCTGTCCTGCAAAGATATTCTTGCCGTAGTTTTCCTTAAGATAGTTGAAAAGTGCAAGAGTTTCGGGATTTGTGTTCTTTGATACGGGCTTTGAGCCGTCAGGCTCACGGGATTCGAGATCCTTTATAAGTGCATCAATATCTGTTTCGTAGGAGAGTGCAACCTTCATATCAACGTTTCCGTTTTCGTCAACGGCTACGGGGTTTGATAAAGGCTTCTTTTCCTCTTCTGTCACAGAGCTTTCGCCGCTATCTGCACCTGATTCGGTATTGTTATTGCAGGCGCAAAGAGAAGCAATCATTGAAACTGCGAGAAGAGTAGCTAAAAATTTTCTCATAACTGTAATCCTTTCAGAATTAATATCAAAATTATATAGCTCTATTATATCAGATTTTTATATAAATTTCAACATTTTAAAGTAAATTTAATTAACAAGTTGACTAAATTTTGATATTTTGATATAATTAAATAAAAATCAAAGGAGTTTATTATGTGGAACGATATATCAAATGAGTGGAAGATTGCTTTTTCGGAAGGGTGGACAGCCTTTAAAAACGGAAGTACACCAATAGGTGCGGCACTATTTGACAAGGACGGAAATCTTATTGCGCAAAACCGCAACCGTGCAGGAGAAGAAGGGACTTTAAACAAGCGCACCTCTCACGCAGAAGCAAATATTCTGCATAATATCGATACAAGTGTTTATAATCTGCACGAAATGACTCTTTACAGTACGATGGAGCCTTGTCCTATGTGTATGGGTACTTGTGTAATGGCGGGTGTAAGACATCTCAGATTTGCCGCCCGTGATCCTTATTGCGGCTTTACGTATCTTAAGGACACCGAGCCTTATTTTAAGACAAAGGCTCTTGACTATACCTTTATGGATGACGAAATGGAGCTTGTACAACTGGTTATACAAGGCTATCGTGAGCTTCGTTATATGGATCAGGGTGCATCTGATAAGGTGTACAAAACCTTTTACGAGCTTGTTCCTGAAATGAAGGAAATAACCGAAGCATTATACAAGGAAAAAATCTTGGATAAGTTTGCAAAGGAAGATAAGCCTTTTTCAGAGGTTTACGATTATATTTTATCACTTAAATAAAAGCTGACCTGTGGATGAATTATCATCCACAGGTCTTTTCTTAAAATAAGAATCTTAAGTTCCATACTGAAAATCTGTCGTGGCTTTTATTTGCAAAAATCTCTCTTACCGAATCAGGGGTGTCGGGGACTTCTTTCTCTTCCCTTTTTTCTTCTTCGGCGTTACCGCCGAACAGACCGCTGAATATTTCAAACAGAGCAAATTTTACTTCAATATCCTTTGACTGCTCGATTTTCTGACTTTCCTCTTCAGTAAAGAATTCTGCCGATGCTGGAATGCACAGAGGCGGGAACATCACGCACCACCAGTTTTTTCCCTTGCCTTCTCCTATAAGAAATCTGACTGCGGTATAATTCCCGGCAGGGAGAGTATAGTTTTCGTATTTTCTGGTTGTGAAATAAGTTTCCGCTATCTCGCAGGTGACTGTGTAAGAGTAGCCTTTTTCTCTTATAAAGCTGTTTGCCTTTTGCTCCATAAGAATTCTGTTTTTCTTTGCAACGGCTATTGCCTGATCTTTATTCTCGCAACCTGCAAAAACCTGACTGAAGGAGGATAGCATATGATCCCGAAGTTCGTATTTCAGCTTCTGATCCTCCTCGCTATCCGAATTTGCGAGGATGTGAAGTCTTAATACCTCGTCAGGCTTTTCCTCGCAGGCTGACGCAAAAACTGAAAAGCCGCTTACCATAAGTATAAGTAATGCTGATACTATAAAGAAAATATCGGTGAAAGAAAATTTAAACCCTGCCATAATAACGTCCTTTCTGTGTTGTCAGATGGATTATCGGCAGGGTTTTATATTTTATTCAGCAAATTCGTAATTTCCCGTGTAGCCTGTTCTTTTTCTTTCTATCCAGCAGAGGATATCATTAAAGACTACTTCCTTCATGGTTTCGTTGATAAGCTCGTGTCTTGCTCCGGGATATAGCTTTATATCGGCGTTACAGCCCTCGTTTATCAGCTTTTCATAGACGTTTATAACGCCTTTTCCGTAGTTACCTACAGGATCTGCAGTACCTGACGCAAAAAGTATAGGGAGATTTTTCGGTACCTTCGCTACCCACTGGGATGAGGAAATTCTCCTTAAAAGAGTGGTGAGATCCACAAAGCCTGACGCAGTAAACATAAAGTTTGTTTTTTCGTCGTCAATGAATTTCTTTACTATCTCTTGGTCGTGGGTGAGCCAGTCAAAAATAGTCTGCTTATTCTCGATTCTGTCATTATATACGCCGTACATCAGGTTGTTGAGTTTTTCGCTTCTGAAGTGACCTCCCTTTAAAGCCGCCACAGATCTTGCCGCACGGACACCAAGCTCGCCTAAAGCCTTATCGTCACCCGTGCCTAAAATTACAAGAGCGGTAAGCTCGTCAGGAAATCGGGAGGCGTAAAGTCTTGCTATAAAGCTACCCATACTGTGACCTATCATAAAATAGGGCAAGGTAGGGAATTTTCTCTTCATAATCATAGTGAGTCGGCGCAGATCGTTTACAAGAAAGCTCCAGCCGTCTTTTTCGGCAAAATAGCCGTAATCATCCTTTGAGGAAACGCTGTTGCCGTGTCCTAAATGATCGTTACCGCAGACTATATATCCGTTGTCGGTGAGAAATTCAACGAAATGCTCATAGCGGCCGATATGTTCGCACATACCGTGCGAAATTTGTATTATACCCTTTAATTCACCACCGGCAGGAACGTACACGTAATATGCACATTTGTTTACGCCGTTGGAGGAATCGAAGTGGCCAGAGGTTTTACTGAATCGCATATCCGACATCCGTTTCCTTAATAGAAATTTTTCTTCATTATATATTATATCAGATTATTAAAAAAAATTCAAGCACATAAGAATTACGTTAAAATAAAAAAGGTTGCTTTTTTTATAAAATAGTGATATACTAATAAATGAAATATTATATAAAAAGCAACAAAAGAAAGGAAAATAAAAATGAGCGAATGCACACACGATTGCAGCAGCTGCAGTCAGAAGTGTTCTGACAGAACACAGCCCCAGAGCTTTCAGGAAAAGCCTCACGAATTATCAGATATCAAGAAGGTTATAGGTATTGTCAGCGGTAAGGGTGGCGTAGGTAAATCTATGGTTACGTCCCTTATGGCAGTTTCTATGAAGAGAAGAGGCTACAATACGGCTATTCTTGACGCAGATATCACAGGCCC
>JAFQUH010000067.1 GCA_017408635.1 Ruminiclostridium sp.
CGTGTAGACAAAGACTTTGTCTACACGCTGAGGCGAGTGAAAACACTCGCCTGTTAATCAATGAATTTGATAAGGTGTTCAAATTGTAGTTTATCGGGGATATTGGTGTAATATGAAAACGGGGCGTCGAGGACATGCCCTGAAGGGCGCCGCAATTCTGCTCGTCGCCCCCTACATTTCGCCTATAAAATCTTGAGGCAATTGAAATAATAAAAGGCTCGCAATCTCCATATTACACGGGGTTTGGGGCGAAGCCCCAAGCAGGGCACAGGGGCGGCGAGCCCCTCTGTTTTCCCCCTTCCTCTTGGGGGGAAGGGGGTTAGGGGGTTAGGGTGACACCACACCCCAGCGGAGCGATAAACTACTCATCAACTTAACGTTAAAAAAGCTCCGCCACAGCGGAGCTTTTTCTTACAATATCTTACTTCCGTTTATCACAACGCTGAAATCTACGCCCAGAGTCCTTGCGGAATTTCTGCACAGACTCATTCTGCCGAGGAATATTTCAAAATAGTCCATAATGGAGCAGATATCAAGGTCAATTTTTAAATCAAGTATCAGAGTTTTCTTGTCCTCGGAAAAATAGATATCGGATTTTTCCACTGCATAGTTTACTCTGTCGTGGATATCGTTTACGTTTATCATATCTGTTTTACTTTTACTGCCGGCAAGCCTTACTCTTGAACGGCGCACGTCGGATTTATCGGCGATTATCACCGCCGCCGCCACGGGATTTACAGGTGCGGCAGTCTTTTCGTCGTGATTTCCTATAGCGGAGATTATTACCGCAATCTCCTCTGCGGGCATACCCAGCTTGTCAAGCAGACGGAACGCCATAAGCGCACCCGAGTGGGCGTGATCGTTGCGGTTTACCACGTTGCCTATATCGTGCATATAAGCGGCAATGCGGGCAAGCTCGCACTCCCTTTCATCGTGGCCAAGCTCCTTCAGTACCATATAGGCTATTGCCGCCGAGCGTTCAACGTGGGCGTTGGAATGCTCGGTATAGCCGATACTTGAAAGCGCCGCATCCGCATGGTTTATGTAGGTCTGAATATCCTTATTCTGTTTTATGTACTCGTATGTCAGTAAGCTCATATTGTTATTCCTTTCTTGTTCTGTACATATTTTAACATATTACGATAAAATATTCAATATGCAACTGAAACAGACTTGAAAAAATTTTTTATTTATGCTATACTGATAAAAAAGACGAAAGGAATGATATGCGCCTTGAAGATAAAGGAATCAGCGGAGGATTACCTCGAAAGCATACTGATACTGAAAAATAAGCTCGGAAACGTGCGTTCTATAGATATAGTGAATTATTTTGATTATTCAAAGCCCAGCATAAGCGTTGCCATGAAGAATCTGCGTGAGGATGAATATATCGAAATGGACGGAAAGGGTTATATCACCCTTACTGAAAAAGGCAGAATAATAGCAGAAAAGATGTTTGAAAGACACACCCTGCTGACCGACTGGCTTATTTCAATAGGCGTTGATGAAAAGATTGCCGCCGAGGACGCCTGCCGCATCGAGCACGTTATAAGTGAAGAGAGCTTTGAAGCTATCAAGAATCTGAAAAAGTAAATGAAAAAGCGCCGCTTTTATTGCATCGTTGCAAAGAAGGGCGCTTATTTTTTTACTTTCTTTTATATGGCTTTATTTCATCGGTAAGCCCTAAAATGTAATCTACGCTGGTATTATAATAGTCCGCCAGCTTTATCAGAATTTCGGTGGGAATGTCAAGATCGCCCCGCTCGTAATTGCTGTAGACTCTCTGACTGCAATTGAGGATCTCTCCAAGCTCTCTTTGCTTTAAATCGGCGTCCTCTCTGAGATTTCGTATCCTTTCATAAATATGCATCATCATCACCATTACTATAATAGATTATTTCAGAGAGGTATATTGACTTTTAGCGGAAAATCCGCTATAATATTTGTATAAAAGTTTTATTTTTATGCAAAAACTGTCAGAAATCATTTTTTATATCGGTTAATTATGTTATTTGAACCGTTGATTTTGCATAGCGATTGAAAGCTTTTTTAGTTTATGCTAAATTGTATTTATAGCCTGTAATATATATTTTAAAATATTCAGGGAATTTTTACAAGTCTGACGTAAGATTGAACGGAAAATAAATAACTTGTCCGAAATCCCTGCTGTATTTTATAGTAATATGTTTTATAATTAAAGTCAGTAAGATAAGCCGGGGTAACGCTTATCTTAAAATATGTGAAAGGTGGTAATTTTTTATGAAAGAATTATCAAAGAAGATTCTGTCAACGCTTACAGCGGTGGCGATGATATTTACAATATTCGCCTCTCCCGTAGGCGAAATATTCGGCTTCGTCGGTGAAACGGTGAAGGCGAGTGCGGCGAGTTACACAGCCGACTATAGAAATTGGTCGCAGGGTGCATCCGATGTTACAAACATGAGAAAATACGGATGTTGGGTAACGGCTCAAGCTAAAATGCTTCAGGAGGCAGGTATGACTCCTGATGGATTTAACCCTGATGTTTACCTTAAATGGCAACAGGATAAAGGTTATATCAATTCAGGTTTTTATCAGACAAATGGTACTAAAGCACCGTGCGAATATGCTAAATCTCAGGGAGATGAGCTTACTCATGTAGAAACTGTTTCGTCAAATATCAAAGATAAAATTTGGGAAAATATAAATAATGGTTATTATACTATACTGTACGTTACATATGCAAATAGCGATGGATCTACAGGTACCCATTATGTTATGATTGCCAATGAGTTATCAAAAGAAAACAATGAAATATGGGTATATAATTCATATAGTTCAAGTTCAAATGCAAAACCGACGACGTTAGCATCAAAGACCAGTTGGACATTAAAAAGTGTGCGTTCATATAAAGGTACAGCTATCGATTTAACAAAATCACCTAAAGATCTCGGCACACAGTTTGTAGCACCCATCAAGGTTACATCCACAGGTAAGGTATTAACAGCTGGCTCTGACGGTAACGTAACAGTGCAGACCTGGACAGGTGCGGATAGTCAGAAATGGACATTTACCAAGAACAGCGGAGATAACTACTACGAAATCAAGAATGTAAAATATAACAAAAATCTTGATGTAGCCGATGGAAGTGATAAGGATGGAGCAAATCTTCAGATATGGGAAGATAATGATACCGCTTCACAGCGCTTCGGTATATACGGCTCACAGGGTAATTACGTAATCAAGGTAAAGTATTCTTCAGGTCGTGTTATTGACAGCGACGGTGGTAATAGTAATGTCCATATGTGGACGTATTACAAAGACCTTGCTGCACAGAAATTTACAATCGAAGCTGATCCCAACCCCACCTTCAGCAATGTAAAGGTTACCAGTGTGACAAATAATAATGCAAAAATTTCTGCATTAGCACACAAAAAGTCCTCTACTACGACTTTAAAATTTCAGATTACTGTATGGCCTAAGGATAATGGAATTTTAGGCGCCGTATTCGGCAATTCTCAGAGTTTTACCTTCAACACAAGCAATCCTAATGTAGGCAAGACGTCCAATGAGATAACCTTTGACCTTAAAGATGAGCCGACCATATCCGCTGGTTCACGTATGACCTTAAATCCCGATACAGAGTATTACTACTGCATAACAAGCTATTACAATGAGGGCGGAGTAACCGTTTCATACTTATCTGATTACTACACCTTCAAAACCACAAACACCTGCTCTCATACCTTCGGCAGTTGGGTTACCAAAACACCGGCAACCTGTACAGCAGATGGCTTAAAGCAGAGAACCTGTACTAAAAATTGCGGCAAGGTAGAATCTGCAGTTATTACAAAGCTCGGTCACTCATATACTTCATCTGTGACTAAAGCGGCAACCTGTACAGCAACAGGCGTAAGAACTTATAAGTGTTCAAGATGTACGTCAAGCTATACAGAAAGTATAGCAAAGACAGGACATACATATACTACAGGCTACGAAGCGGCTCATCCTCATAAGAATTACAAGAAGTGTACAACCTGCGGAACTTATGAATACACAGGCACTACACAGTATCTTTATAACTGTGCAAGCTGTACTAACCTTACAGTACCTACAATTACAAGTATAACTTCACCCGCAAATATTAATAAGGCAGTTACAATCAAGTGGACGGCATCAACGAGTGATAAGCTCGGACACTACTGGATTACAATTCGTGATCCTAGTGGAACGGCGGTTGTTGAAACAAAGGTTGATAAATCAACACCTACATATACATTTACTCCCGAGGTAGCAGGTGAGTACAGTGTTACTGTTGCCGCGACGCCTACGGGCTCTCCTGATGGAAGCTCAAGTCTGTGGCAGAAAACAACTATAATCGTTCATGATATTGCAAGATATTACGAAGCAACCCACCCCCACAAGTACGTAGATTACTGCAAGAACTGTGACTATATGGTTTACGTAGGCACAAATCTCGGTTATTACGAAAAGTGCAAGACTTGTCACGATAGCGTAGCACCTTCAAAGCCTGTTGTAAAGAATGTAGCTTCTTCCTATGTGGTTGGTGATAGCATTATAGTGAAGTGGGACGCTACCACAAATACCACTCATTATAATATCACTTTATGGAAAAAGGATGAAACAGGCGAATATAAATCAATTGAATGGGTACCTTATGCTGAAAACGGTCACACCTTCACAGGATATGGTGTAGGAGAATACGGTATTTCTATACAGTCTTATAATTCAGGATATTTTTATCAGTATTCTGAAACATATAGAGATTGGGTGCATACAAGCAGTAGTTCTGTTAGATTTACCATAAAACCCGAAGGAATAAAGAATTTCTCCGTAACCTCCAAAACCGCCAATACCATAACTCTCGGCTGGACAGCAAACACCACCGCTACAGGCTACGTAATCCAGCAGATGAAGAACGGCACCTGGACAAACATCGCTAATATAAGCAATAATGCTACAACCACCTATACGGTAAGCGGTCTTGCGGCAAGCACAAGCTATAGCTTCAGAGCAGTCGCATACGCTACAGCAAACGGAAGCAATATCTATAGCGGTTACACCGCATCCACACCCGCAATCACACTTCCTGCTTCTATAACAGGCTTTGCGATAACAGGTAGAGATAGTAGCTCCTTAACCTTAAGCTGGGCAAAGAACACCTCAGCTGATGGTTACGTTATTCAGCAGCAGATTGATGGCGCATGGTCAAATATCGCCGTATTAAAGAGCAATGCGACAGTTACATACAAGGTAACAGAGCTTGATCCCAACGCTTTCTACCGCTTCAGAATGGTTGCCTTCAAATCCCACGACGGCACAAAGCTCTACTCCAAATACACAGGTGCAATGTCAGGCTACACCGCCCCCGCTATGGTATCGGATCTCAAGGTCGTTACCGACAGCGAAACACAGCTTACTGTAAGCTGGAGCAAGGTTGACTCTGCCAACGGCTATGTGCTTGATATCTACAAGGATGGCAAGTGGACAGAGGTTGCACGCTATCAGAGTAACGCAACTCTTAAGTACGTTGCTACAGAGCTTACCGCAGGTACACAGTACAAGTTCAGAATCAAGAGCTTTGCAGTAAATAATTCGCTTACAATTTACAGTACCTATAGCTCTCCCGTTATTGCAGTTACAAAGCCTGCACAGGTTACAGGATTCAAGATTACCGCCAACGGCTCAAATTCAGTTTCTTTAAGCTGGAATAAGATGAACGCAAGCGGTTACGTAATACAGTGCTTAAAGAACAATGAGTGGGTTACAGTAGGCAATATCAAGGATGGTACCGTAACCTCCTACACGGTAACAGGACTTACTGCAAACAGCAGCTACAAGTTCAGAATGGTAGCCTATGCTACAGTAAACAACACCTCCGTTTACGGAAAGTACACGGCGGCGCTTGCAGGCAGAACGGCTCCCGCCAAGGTTACAAACCTTACCATGACCAACCGAGGCACAGACTTTATCTCTGTAAGATGGGATAAGAATGAAAAGGCTGACGGATATATGATTTATCTTTACGATGGCACGAAGTGGACTTGCGTAAAGACTATGACAAGCAATTCCGCAGTATCCCATAAGATTACAGGTCTCACAAGCGGTAAGGCTTATAAGATCACCGTAAAGGCATTTAAGACGGTTGACAACGTAAAGTACGTTTCCGACTCTGTTACAATTTCAGCTACAACATTATAATTACAAAAGTGACCAGCCTCTCTGATGAGAGGCTGGTTTTCTGTTTATTATCCTGAACCATATGAAAATAGAAACCTTACTCCGTAAAGCTCTCCACAATATAGTAATTCGCTCCATCCTTTTTGAGCCTTATAAACATACTGCCTTCTCCCTTGGAGTCGCTTTCGTAGGTGATATGATATATAAGCTCGTTTATTCCTGTATTGAAACGGTCGGCGTATTCCTCCTCGGTGACGTTTTTACAGCTTGTTATCTTCATATCGCTGAACATACTCTCTGCGTCGCCCTTGCTACCGCACCACTTCATTTCGTTACCATACCACAGAACGTTCAGCAGCTCCCAGTTCTGCTCATTCAGATATTTCTGATAGGCGTAGATTACCTCCTCTGCCGAGAGTGTAAGCTCTGTACTTCCGAGATAATCGTAGCTGAGGTCACTTTCTGTCTTTGTCTGCCGGAATTCTTCGGATGACAGGATAGAAGGCGGCTCGGAAGGTTCTGTGCCACAGTTGCCGCTTTGTGTGAAGGTATATACGTGAATATATTCTTCGGTGATATGAAGTCGGTCACCTTTTTTAAAGATTCTTGCCACGTTTTCTGTTGTGCGGCCATCAAGGCTGTAATTCACTCTTATGATTTCAAATTCTGTATCAGTACTTGAGGAATGAGTGTTATCTGTAATATAATCCACATAGCTACCGCCGGTGTATCTGTCATCGTGGGTAAGATTTACCGCAGGCTTGTCAAAATCATATATCGCATATTCGTCATAGGGCTTTACTATTGATTGTCCCTGATAGCTTGCAATAAAGTGCAGACTGTCATCCGCTACGTCTATAAAATAATCCTTAATGACTATCGTGCTGTAGATTTCCTCAAAGACCTTTCTTACGTCTTCGTCGGTATCATCGGGTAAAAGGGAAGCGTCGCCCGTCACAAAGGCTGATATAAGACCTATTCTTTCTCTGTCCTTTATATCCGTGCCGATTCCCGCTTTGAGAAATTCGCTTTGCAGCTTTTGGGGTAGATGACTGAAATCGAAAATGGGCGCATCGTATTTTTCTATATCGTAAACAACCATTTCTCTGACTTCAAGCTCAAAACCACCTATACCAAAAGCGCCGTATTGGTTATCATTTACCTTTGCTATCTCGCCGTAGTTTTTACCGTCGAAAATCAGTTGCAGACTGCCACCTTTATTTTCTATCTGTATGGTGTGATAGCTGTCCTTGTCGATTTCGCCTATATCAGTAATAAGCTCCGGGGTAGAAAATACACCCGTGCGGTACAGCTTGCCATCACTGTCCAGTTCAAACCAGCCCAGCATAGGCTCGTCGGTGGAAAAGTCGGATTCGGTGGTAAAGGTGTCCTTGTACAGTCCGATTTTTATAGTGTCAACGTTACCGAAGCGGAAATCCACAAGCAGAGAATAATTTTTAAGACTGTTATCGCCTATATAAATATCAGGAGCGTTATTACCGCCTGTGGGAGGCATTATCTGCGGACATTTACCGCTTTTTATTATGTTCTCCCCGTTTTCGTTTTCAGTGATATACCATTCAAGATAACTAGATCCTGTGTTATCGGCATAGGGCAACCATAGGTCTATATTTTCCGCATTCAGCTTCATACCATCGGTTATCACCTGATATGCCGTTATATCATTGGTATGAGAAGAGGAAGGGAAGGTGATAGCGGAAACAGGCTTATCCTCGTCGTCGGGTATTTTAATCACAACATCAGGAGCACTGTCTGATGTCCATTCCTCAATATATTCGTATTCATAATATCCGTCGTAGCGTAAATCGGATATATAATACCCTTCGTGATCTATAACACCAACACCGTTCACTATGCCGTCATCGTTAAGGCTGTGAACTATAGTATATCCGTCATTTGAACAGGAATTTGCCCATAGTTCAGCATCTTCTCCGAACACCTGCGAGAAAATCACGTTTCCGCTATAGTCTAAATAGCCGAAAGTCCTTTCCCCGTCATAGAATGCGACTCTTTCGTTTTTTATCTTGCCGAGATAACCGTAGGTTTTACTTGTAATCCGCTCGCCCTTTTCGTTTATCAGAATAAAGCCGTCTTTGGTTTCAGCTACGGCAACGCCGTCTGTAAAACTGCTGATTGACAGATAAATTGGCTGGACTGCAAATTCGCCGTTTATATTTATACAGCCGTATTTTCCGTCCTTTACAACGATAGCAAGACCGTTTTCCGAGAAAATTTGCGCATCCTCAAAAATAAAATCCGTTATCTTTTCATTTTTGTAATTTATAAATCCGTACTTCCCGTCTTTTTTTACTACGTAGGTTCCAAAACTGCCCCAATTTAAAAGATAATCATAAACAGGCTCTGCAATATAATTGCCGTTTTTATCTATAAGTCCGTACGTATCATCTTTAGTGCGTGCTTCTGCTACACCGTATTCGTTAAAGACGGATACGTGGCTAAAACGCTGATTATAAAGAGGCTTTCCGTCTTTATCAACGTGGTACGCATCGCCGTAACACTGAACTGCGTATATTCCATCATCACCACGTTGAATCTCAAAAAACTCTATAGGAAGTATGAAGTTGCCGTCTTTGTCGATAATGCCACGTTCCCAGGTCATCCCGATTTCGTCTGTGCTTTCATATATTACGTCTGTTAGCTGAACCTCAAAGAGACCGTTTTCCAAAATAAAAATTTCGTCGTATATCGGTTCTATAACGTAATTTCCCTTGCTGTCGATAACGGCGGCTTTATAATCATCGCCGACCTGAACGCTGACAGTTGCATAGTCGCTTGAGAAAAATCTGTGTGTTCTGCTCTGCCTGAAGACAGGCTCTATTACGTAATTTCCTGAAATATCTATATAACCCGCATTGCCGTTGTCCTTGGCAAGAGCAAGCCCGTTATCATCAAAGGGGTAAAGCAGGTCGAACTGTGGCTCTATTACGTAGCTTCCGCTTTTGTCTATAAGACCGTATATCATTGTTTCTGAGCCTTTGTCGTTCTTTGTTTCAATGCCGACTATTGCATATCCGTTTTTCTGAAAGGCGCAGGCTTCGTCAAATTGCGGCTCTATTGTCCATTCGCCTGATTTATTTATATATCCCCACTTGCCGTCTTTTTTTACTGCCAGCATTTCCTCGTGGAACAGAGGATATTCCTGCTTCTGACTGCCGTCAAGGGTGTTTATGCTCTGACCGTTAAAAATCACCACCCCCACCACAATGGAAATAACCGCAATTACTACCGCCGCCGCAGAAACAAGAGCAAAGGGGAATTTTTTGTTTTTCTTTTCTACAATAACAAGATCGTCAGAGCTTGTTACGTTACGGCTTTCGTTTTCGTAAAGTGCCGACGCCGTTTCGTTTACGTACTTATCGTCAATACCGCTTACGATATCTTCTAAAAATCTTTCATCCATACTCCTGCTCCTTTCTATATTTCTACGCCCTTTTCGGTAAGATGCTTTTTAAGTCCCGCCCTTATCCTTAAAAGACGGGATTTTACTGCCTGTTCGGTAAGTCCGAAGTTATCGGCAATAGCCTTCTGGGAAAGACCGAAATAATACCTCGCTACAAATATCCTGCGATTCTTCTTATTCTGCTTTTCCAGAAATTCATTCAGCTCTTTTACTATAATAGCTCTGTCGTATGCCTTTTCGGGATTATCGCTGTCTGTAAAGGTATCCTTCAGCTCCTCGTATATGTCGGAACGTGCTATACGGCTTATTCTTCTGTACATCTCTATAGCGGTGTTTCTTACTATCTTACACAGATAACCGCAGAAGGAAAGAGGCTTTTCAGGTGGAATACTGTTCCACACCTTGAGATAAGAAGAGCTTTTGCATTCCTCGGTATCGTTTACGTTCTTCAGAATGTCGTCTGCTATCTTGGTACAAAGCCTGCCATATTTTATATCGGTCTCCTTTATAGCCTGCTCGTCACGGAGGTTATAAAGCTCTATTATTCTGTTGTCATCCATATAATCACCCCTTCGGACTACTTCTTATCTATATAGACGAAAAAAATATAAAAAGGTTGCGGTGTTTATTTGAATTTTACCATATTTTTTTCTTCCTTGCAATCATCTCTTGACTTTTCTTATTTAAAAGAGTATAATAACACAGTAATATGAAAATGAAATTCAGTTTCAATTTGAGAAAGGAACGGAATATGGCATATAAAACAAAGCAAAGCGAGATAGTGCTTGAATACCTTAAAGAGAATTCCGACAGTCATCTGACTGCAAACGAAATCGCAACGGCGCTTGCTGGTAAAAACGTGGGCAAGACCACCGTTTACCGCCATCTTGAAAAGCTCTGCCGTGATAATATCGTCAGAAAATATATCCTTGAAGAAGGGGACAGCGCCTGCTATCAGTATATAGGCGATAGCTCCTGCCATAGTCATTTCCACCTGAAATGCCTATCCTGTAATAAGCTGCTCCATCTCGAATGCGACCATCTGACTGAAATAGCAGGGCATATCAGCGAAAATCACAATTTTAAGATAGATAGCTCCAGAACGGTATTTTACGGCATCTGTGAGGAATGCGGCAGAAAAGAGGGAACAGTATGAAAATATCAAAAATATTAAAGGGCGTAATATCCGCTGTTTTATGTACGGGTATATTATTAAGCCTTTCAGCCTGTGGCGGAAAGGAAAATAATCAGGATAGCGGCAAGCTGAAGATAGTAACAACGGTTTTTCCAAGCTACGATTTTGCAAAGCAGGTAGCGGGGGATAAGGCAGAGATAAAAATGCTCCTTCCCGTAGGTACGGAAACTCACCACTACGAGCCTACACCAAGCGACGTTATTGCCGTAAAGAATTGCGATATATTCATTTATATAGGCGGTACCAACGAGCAATGGGCGGAAAAGCTGATTGCCGATACTGATAAGGAAAAGACCAAGGTAGTAAGACTTATTGACAGTATAGAGAATTTATCCGCTCCCATAGGAAACGCAGAGCATAGTCATGAGGGTGAAGAGCACACGGAGGATGAACACGAGCATAGCGAAAGCGACTATGACCAGCATATATGGACTTCTCCTAAAAATGCGGAAATAATGCTTCAGACCATTTGCGACGCTATCTGCGAAAAAGATAGCGGAAATGCCGAAGGCTACAAGGCAAATTCCGATAAGTATAAAAGTGAGATAACCGCCCTTCACAACGATTTTAAAGCAATGGCGGAAATTACGGGAGAAAAGCTCCTTGTCTTTGCAGATAAATTTCCTTTTACTTATTTTGCGAAGGAATACGGCTTTACCTGTCTTGCGGCATTCTCCTCCTGCTCCGATGAATCCGAGCCGAGTGCGGCGACGGTAGCAATGCTTATCGATGAGATAAAGGAGCATAAGATATCCTCGGTTTTCTATCTGCAGTTCAGCAGTAGAAAGGTAGCGGACAATATCTGCAAGGAAACAGGTGCAGAGGCTTATGCTATTCACACCTGCCACAACGTATCCAAAGAGGAATTTGACAAGGGCGAAAGCTATGTAAGTCTTATGAGAAAGAACTACGAGGTTTTAAAAAACAGCCTTAAATAAGAAAAGGAAAAGCAATGGAAGAATATCTGATAAAATGTAACAATTTAAGTGCAGGCTACGAGGGACAGACGGTTATTAAAAATCTCTCCTTTGAAGTAAAGCAGGGAGATTATCTGTGCATAGTCGGTGAAAACGGTAGCGGCAAATCCACACTTATGAAAACTATTTTAGGACTCAAAAGTGCGGCGTCGGGAGAAATTCTCTTCGGCGGCGGACTAAGACAAAAGGAGATAGGCTATCTACCTCAGCAGACAGCGTCACAGAAGGATTTTCCCGCCACCGTAAAGGAAGTGGTAATGTCGGGTTGTCTTGGCAGAAGCGGTATTTCGCCCTTCTACAGTAAGGCGGATAAAAAGCTCTGTAGTGATAATATAGAGCTTTTAGGCATAAAACATATAGAACGCCGTAGCTATAAGGAATTATCAGGTGGTCAGCAGCAGAGGGTACTGCTTGCCAGAGCCTTATGCGCTACCCGTAAGCTGCTTCTTCTTGACGAGCCTGTTTCGGGACTTGATCCTATGGTGACAAGCGAAATGTATGAGATTATCAGCCGCCTTAATAAAGAAGAGGGAGTAACGGTGATAATGATATCCCACGATCTGCAGGGGGCTTTGAAATACGGCAGTAAGATACTTCATATGGAAGGCGGAGAGTATTATTTCGGCACGACGGAGGAGTACCGCAGTACCGATATATTCCACGAAATGAGCACCTGCGACTGTCATTGCTGTTGCGAGCATCATAACGCAAGACATAAGAAGGAGGATGAAGAAAATGTTTGAAATGCTTCAGTATGATTTTCTTGTCCGTGCGCTTATAGTCGGACTTTTAGTGTCCGTCTGCGCATCCCTTCTCGGCGTAAGCCTTGTACTTAAGCGTTATTCTATGATAGGCGACGGACTTTCCCACGTGGGCTTCGGCGCTCTTGCAGTAGCTTCAGCGCTCAATCTTGCACCCCTTCACGTTTCTATCCCCGTTGTAATGCTTGCCGCCTTTGTGCTTATAAAAATAAGCTCAGGTGGTAAAATAAAAGGGGACGCCGCTATTGCTCTTCTTTCCAGCAGTGCTATGGCGATAGGTATAATAATTCTTTCCAAGACAAACAGCGGCGCGGATATGAACAGCTATATGTTCGGCAGTATTATGGCTATCAGCAATGAGGATCTTGTTTTAAGTGTTATCTGTTCTGTAGTTGTAATTGCACTTTTCGTGCTTTTTTACAACAAGATTTTCGGCGTTACCTTTGATGAAGGCTTTTCCAAGGCTACCGGCGTAAAGGCGGATCTATACAACACGGTTTTAGCACTCCTTACCGCACTTACGGTAGTTGTAGGTATGAGAATAATGGGCGCACTTTTAATATCCAGCCTTATAATTTTCCCCGCTCTGACCTCGATGAGAGTATTCAAGAGCTTTAAGGGTGTAACTATATGCTCCGCTTTAGTGGCGTCTGTTTGCTATATAATCGGCATGGAGGTAACCTATAATATGGATCTTCCTGCGGGAGCAAGCGTTGTAGTGGTGAATCTCGGTGCGTTTTTACTCTTTGCGCTTATCGGACTTATTGTTCACAGGCAAAGAAAGGGATAAAAAGTGCTGTGGAGCTTCTCTTACATTGACAAAAATGCATAATTGTGGTATAATGAAATATCAATGTGATAGAGAATGAGAAGAAAATACCTTAAATAATTTATTGTGAGGTTTTGATATGCCTATAGAAATCAATATGAAGTCCGAGGCAACCTCGGTAAAGGGACAGGGCGTAGGCTCTGCCTATATCGAGCAGGTAGGACTTATAAAGGAAATGCCCGATAAGTATACCGTTCTTGAAAAGAGCAACAAGCGTACTCCCATCGTGCATTATCATACCATCAACCCTACCTTCTTCCTGCTTAAGCCCTGGCTTACGTCAAAGGGAACCTCGGTGGGCTACGTTCATATGGTGCCTGAAACTGTAGAAAGCAGTTTAAAGCTCCCCTGGCTTATAAAGAAGATATTTTACTGGTATATGATACGTTTTTACAAGAGCATGAAGCATCTTGTAACGGTAAACTCCTACTTTATAGACGTGCTTAACGAGCATTATAAGGTGCCCAGAGAAAGAATAACCTATATCCCGAATTTCGTTTCCAGCGAAACCTTCCACCCCGTGAGCGAGGAGGAGAGAATGGCTTTCCGTGACAAGTACGGAATACCCAGGGATAAATTCGTAGTTATGAGCGCAGGACAGCTTCAGGTGAGAAAGGGAATCTTCGACTTTTTAAAGATTGCCGAGCAGATGCCCGACGTTCAGTTCGTGTGGGCAGGTGGCTTCTCCTTCGGTGCTATAACCGACGGCTACAAGGAAATTCAGAAGGTGCTTGAAAATCCCCCTGCAAACGTAAAATTCCTCGGAATGGTTGAAAGAGAAGATATGAACGAGGTGTTCAATATAGCTGACGTTATGTTCCTTGCCTCCTTCGAGGAGCTATTCCCCATGACTATTTTAGAGGGTATGTGCGTTCATAAGCCTATTCTTTTAAGAGATCTGCCTATCTATGAGGGCATCCTTTTCGACTTCTACCTAAAGGAAAAGGACGTGGAGGGCTTTATCTCCTGCATAGAAAGACTTCGCACCGACAAGGAATATTACGACAAGGCGTGCGAGATGTCTGAAAAGGGCAACAAGTTCTATTCAAAAGAAAACGTAATGAAAATGTGGGACGACTACTATACAAAGGTCTATAATTCTTTGCCCGAAAAAAAGAAACGAAAGGCAAATAAATGAAAGAAAAAAAGAAGAGCTCAAACAAGCTGAATCTTATCATATGCGGTATCGCATTTGTGGTAATGGTTCTGTATATCGTGTTTGTTGACGGTGTTGATAATCTTATAAATTCCATACAGCAGTTCAACGTGGGATTTTTATTTATAGCAATACTCTTTATGGTGGCTTACTGGCTTTTAGAGGCGGTAGGACTTCATGCGGCGCTGAAAACGATACATCCTGAACAGAAGTTCTGGAAAACTCTCGTGGTGGCGTTGCTTGGTCAGTATTTTAACTGTATTACCCCCTCCTCATCAGGTGGTCAGCCGATGCAGGTCTATTACTTCGCAAAGTTTGGTACTCCCGTATCTCATTCAATGACGGCGTTGCTCAGTAAGTTTATAGTTTATCAGTTTGTGCTGACTGTATACTCGGCGGTGGTGCTGATACTTCGTTTCAGCAGTTTTGCAAAGGAATTTGCACCGCTGATGGCTCTTGTAGTATTCGGCTTTATTGTAAATACCGTTGTAATAGTTCTGCTTTTAATGGTGGCGTTTACTAAAAAGCCTGTCAAAAAGCTCGCCTTCTGGGGTATCAGAGTTCTAGGCAAGCTGAGAATACTCAAAACGCAGGAATGCGTTGATGAAAAGATAGAACAGGTAGATAAAATCATAGAGGACTATCACGATAATTTCTGCTTTATAAAGTCAAAGCCGGGACTTATAGTTCGTATGGTGCTTTATACTATACTTCAGCTTACGATCTATTTTGCAATTTCCTACGTTATATTCCTCGGCTTCGGACTGTCAGGCACGGATTTATTCACAATAATCTCCTGCCAGGCGTTCGTTCTGATGATTTCCGCATTTATGCCTCTTCCCGGTGCTATGGGTGCGGCAGAGGGAAGCTATGCCGCCTTCTTCGGAAAGATATTCGGCAAGTTTACTTCCTTCTCAACCTTCATCTGGAGATTTTTAACCTTCTATTTCCCGATAATCGTCGGACTTATTCTGTCGCTTTTTGTCGGAAAAATGATGGGTACACCGGAGGATGACCACAAGCTCAAAAATCTTGATATGGAAGATATCAAGGGCGACGAGATATAAAAACTACATATTTTCGCCGTATCGGATGTGATGCGGCGAATATTTTTCAAAAAAGCTTATCTTTTCAAAACGCCGCAAACCCGCACCAGCAAAGGAATGCAACCGGAGATTTACAACGAAAAACTCAAAAGCAACGAGGAATTTGTAGACTTTACGTCTGTGTAAATGGTATTCTTTAGTCACAGGGCAACCCCTGAAGAAAAAGAAAGCAGAGGAAGAAAAAATGAGTCTTGGAACAAATATTCAGGTTTACAGAAAAAAGAAGGAGCTTACCCAGGAAAACCTGGCGGATATGATGGGCGTATCTCGTCAGACTATTTCAAAATGGGAGTCTGACGCCGCATATCCCGAAACGGATAAACTGATAGCCTTAAGCGATATGTTCGGCTGTACTGTAGATACTCTTATAAAGGGTGATGCAGAGAAGGATTTTGTAGCTGATACCGCCGGCTATGACAAGGAAGCGAACAGCTTTACAAAATCTATATGCGCAGGTACCGCCACAGTTCTTGCAGGTCTTACGTCAATGCTCTTTATGTTCGGATTGTTTGGCATACCTGAGGAAAAGTATACGTCACCCTTTATGACAGGTATTGCAATAGGAGTATTTCTGCTCTTTGTTGCTATAGGTGCGGCTATATTTATAGTAGGCGGCATCCGACACGGCAATTTTACAAAGGAAAACCCTTATATCGCACCCTTTTATAAGGCTGATGAAATAAAAGCCTTCAAGAGAAAATTTCCTCTTTACATAGCTATACCCACCGTTATAATATTTGTAGGTCTTATCGCTCTTGTAATAGGAAGTATGATGCTACCTGAAGCGGATCCCTTTTACGAACAGTTTTCGATATGGCTTACCTCCTTCTTTATGATGAGTGTTACCGTTGCGGCTCCCATATACATATACGGCGGTATGCAGTATTATAAATATGATATCGAAAGCTACAACAAATCGTATAATAAGACTCCCTCAAAATATGACAGGATTTCGGGTGCTGTCAGCGGTATTATTATGATAGTGGCAACTATTATTTTTCTCATTCTCGGACTTATCTTCAATATGTGGAAGATATGCTGGATAGCTTATCCTATAGCCGCTCTTCTTTGCGGAATCACTAACCTTATTTTTGACGCAATGGGCAAAAAAGAATAAAAATCAAAAAATTTTCAAAATACCTATTGACAACCGCGAAAATATGTAGTATAATCATACGGTAAATTAAATTGTAAAACAAAAGCAGAGAAGCACTCTCACCCATTTACGCCAAAAGGTAGTTCAATGTGGTAATTACAGAAATTTCCGACGGTTATCCGTCTGTTATATTTGTACAGCGTGAGAGAATCTGCATATGCAGTTTTTCACGCTTTTTGTTTTGCATAAACCAAAACTTTTTGTTTTCAGAAAGGCGGTGCTTAATATCAGCACAAAAGAACAGCTCATCAATGAAGAGATAAACGAGAAGGAAGTAAGAGTAATCGGCAACGATAACGAACAGCTCGGTATTATGTCTTCTGCACAGGCTCTTGAAATAGCAATTGAAGCTAATCTTGACCTTGTACTGATTGCTCCTCAGGGCAATCCCCCCGTTTGTCGTATAATGGATTACGGCAAGTTCCGTTTCGAACAGTCCAAGAAGGAAAAAGAAGCGAAGAAGAATCAGAAGCAGGCTGAAGTAAAGGAAATCCAGATGTCACTGAACATCGATACCAACGACTTCAACACAAAGGCTAATCAGGCAATAAAGTTTCTGAAGAACGGTGATAAGGTAAGAATAAAGGTACGTTTCAGACGTGCAAGAGAGCTTTCTCATATGAATTTATGTGAAGATCTGATGGCAAAGTTCCTTGAAACAGTTGCTGAATACGGCGCAACCGAAAAGCCTGCAAAACTCGAAGGTAAGAACTATATGGCAGTTGTTATCCCTAAGGCACAGGGCAATACAAAGAAGGCAAAAAAAGAAGCTGGCAACAGCTGAAATTAAATAAGGAGGATTCCAAAATGGCAAAGAAAATCAAGATCAAAACCCACAGTGGCGCAAAGAAGCGTTTCAACATCACCAAGAACGGTAAGATCAAGTATCAGAAGACAAATCGTCGTCACAGATTAACTCAGAAGGCTACAAAGAGAAAGCGCATCAACCGTGCAGCAGGCTACTGCGATCAGACAAACGTTGCAGAAGTAAAGAAGCTTATCCTTTACAAATAAGAATAAGACAAGGCTGCAAAAGCAGATAACTAAACAGGAGGAAAATAAAGATGGCTCGTATTAAAGGTGCATTAGCAACTCGTAAGAGAAGAAATAAGACATTAAAATTAGCAAAGGGTTACTGGGGCGGCAAGAGCAGACTCTTCAAGACAGCCAAGGAAGCTGTATGGAAGTCCGGTCAGTACGCTTACATCAGCAGACGCTTAAAGAAGAGAGATTTCAGAAAGCTCTGGATCACAAGAATCTCTGCTGCTTGCAAGATGAATGGTATGAACTACTCTACATTCATCAACGGTCTTAAGAAGGCTGACATCGCTCTTAACAGAAAGATGCTTTCCGAAATCGCTATCAGCGATCCCGAAGGCTTTACAGCACTTTGCGAAAAGGCAAAGGCAGCTCTTTAATTTAAAAAATATGCCCTATAGAGAGACAATTAAAAAAGGTTGTCTCTCTATATTTAGTTTATACGCAAGTGAAAAATAAAGAGCACCCCTTATAAAAGAGGTGCAATGGTGTTATTTCAGACACCCGCCGTTTCGCTCGTCTTCGATGAAGAACAATTCGATAAAAGGCGGGAATTGACAGAGGCGGCACGCCTCGGCGGGAACAGTCACGGGCGACCCGCCCGCCTTGTTGAAGTTTCGGTATAGCAAAGTCTTTATATCCGCCGTTTCGCTAATCTTCGATGAAAACAATCTGATAAAAGGCAGAAATAGTCACGGGCGACCCGCCCTGATAAAGCCTGATTGCAACAGTTTCGGACACCCGCCGTTTCGCTAATCTTCGATGAAGAACAATTCGGTAAAAGGCGGGAATTGACAGAGGCGGCACGCCCGGTTATAGCTTAAATACAACAGTTTCAGACACCCGCCGTTTCGCTAATCTTCGACGAAGAACAATTCGTTAAAAGGCGGGAATTGACAGAGGCGGCACGCCTCTTAGTACATGTCCTTTTGGTTGTGCTTGTAGTAGAAGAAGTAGCTACCTACCGCTCCCGCTACTACGAAAACAAAGGTTACGATAAGACTGTTCATATAAAGTCCCGCAAGCTCGGAATGCTTTGTGATATAGTGGCTGAAATTATCCATTATTACGAAAAGATTGAGCGATTCTCCCGCCTCCTGCTGACGAAGGAATATCCTGAACAACAGAGAAAAGGTATTGGAGAAAAACCAACCGACCAGCACAAGAACGGCAGTTATCGATACGTCGACCGCTTTGAGTCTGTGAGAAAAGACGGTATAGAGCGAAATTACCGCCGCCGCCATTACAACGGCACCTATCCAGCTTAACATATCCGACATCATGATAAATACTATAAAAAGACTGCTTCCGAGTAAGGCTCCCAGCAGACCGCCGAGAATACCCTTTACTGTAGCACGGTGATCGGTAGCAGATTTATCGTTTTGCTTTTTCTTATCCCTTGCAGGCGTACCCCTGCGGATAACCGCAAAGCTGCCAAGCCTTTCAATATCTTCAACAGTAAGGCTGGTGACGGTTCTTTTGTGTCTGCTTACAAAGTCAGTGAGCTTTTCTAAAAAATTGATAAGCAAGGGCAGATTTTCCTGCATAAGATTATACGCCTTGCAATATACTTTAACGCATCCGTCGGCGTTTTCAGCACCGAGAAGAGTTTTTTTAGGAAAGCTATCTGTAAGAGCGATTATTTTATTTATCTGTTCGTCACGGACAGTTGCACCGCAGATAATATCGAATCTGCGCTGTGCCTTATTATCGAATACTGCGACCTCTATACCGTGCTTTATGCCTGCCAGAATGCCGGTTTCCTCATTGTAGGAAAGCCCTGTAGCGTCGCAGATGGCTTTTAATTCTGAAAATATCATTGTTATCATTCCTTTCAACCGATAGAAGAATTTTAACATACCAAGCGAAAAATGTCAAGGCAGGTACGTAGCATAGCAATTATACGTATACAGTATTAAGGAGCAGATATGGAAATATCATCAAGAAAAAATCCTCTTATAAAGCAGTACCGCAGTTTAGTGGCAGACAGAAAGAGCCGCAGAGAATCGGGCTTTTTCCCGGTTGAAGGCAGTAAACTGTGCGAGGAAGCAATGAAATCGGGCGCAAAGCTTGGCGAAAACGCCTTTGTTACCGATAGTGCGGTAAAAAAATATCCGAGGGTAGTATCTCTTTTAGAAGAAAAGTGCAGTATAATAAGGATACCAGAGGACATTGCAGAGTATATTTCTGACACAAAATCGCCTCAGGGAATATTTATTACCGTAAAGTCACTTGACAAAATTCTGAATTTAAGTACAATAAATAATAGCGCAAATTTTCTGATACTTGAAAATCTTCAGGATATGGGTAACGTGGGTACCATTATAAGAAGCTGTGACGCCTTTAAGATAGACGGCATAATTATGTCGGAGGAGTGCGCCGATCCCTTTTCACCGAAAACGGTGAGAAGTACGATGGGCTCTGTTTTCAGAGTGCCGATATACTTTTCAGATATGGGTAAGGCAATTACAATGCTCCGTGATAGTAATTTTACAGTCTATGCGGCACTTCTTGACAAGAATGCAAAAAGGCTGGACGAGGAAAGACTCGTATCAAAAACGGCTATTGTAATAGGCAATGAGGGTAACGGCATAACCGAAAGGACTGCCGCTCTTTGCGATAAGGCACTTTATATCCCGATGGACAATGCAGAAAGCCTTAACGCCTCTGTGGCGGCTTCAATCATTGCCTGGGAGATAAGCAAGAACAGAAAATAATTAATGTGTAGTTAATCAAAGAACAATAAGATAAATCATGAACAGGAAGGGATTTTAACCGATGTCAAATCTTGTTATAGTTGAGTCGCCTCACAAGGCGAAAACAATAGGCAAATTTCTCGGCAAGGATTACGTAGTAGTAGCTTCAGCAGGTCACGTAAGAGATCTGCCCAAGTCAAAGCTCGGCGTTGACGTGGAGAACGGCTTCCAGCCTCAGTATGAGAATAAAAAGGACAAGGCAAACCTTATAAAAGAGCTGAAAAAGGACGCAAAAAAAGCGGACGTAGTATATCTCGCAACCGACCCTGATAGAGAGGGCGAGGCTATATCCTGGCATCTGGCGTACATTCTCGGCATAAAGGATACCGAGCCTGTCAGAGTAACCTTCAGCGAAATTACAAAAAGCGGTGTTGAAACGGGTATGAAGAATCCCCGTACTCTTGATATGGATCTTATCAACGCCCAGCAGGCAAGAAGAATTCTCGACAGAATAGTAGGCTATAAATTAAGTCCGTTCTTATGGAAAAAGGTAAGAAAGGGACTTTCCGCAGGCAGAGTACAGTCGGTAGCGGTAAAGCTCATTGTTGACAGAGAAAAGGAAATTGAGCAGTTCGATCCCCAGGAATACTGGACAATCGACGCAAAACTGTTATCCGCCTCAAGCAAAAAGGCTTTCCCCGCAAAGCTTACCGAGGTAGACGGCGAAAAGTTCAAGCCCTCAACCAAGGAAGAAACAGATAAGATACTGGCAAGACTCGAAAACGGCGAATTCATTATAGATAAAATCAAGAATTCCAGCAGGAAAAAGACTCCTGCTCCGCCCTTTACAACGTCAACGCTTCAGCAGGAGGCTTCAAGAAAGCTCTCCTTCAACTCCCGCCGTACCATGAAGGCGGCACAGGAGCTGTATGAAGGTGTAGAGGTTGAAGGTATGGGCGCAGTAGGTCTTATCACCTATATGAGAACTGACAGCCTTCGTGTATCCGACGAGGCAAAGGCGGCAGCGGCAAAGCTGATAGAGGAAACCTACGGCAAGGATTATCTCCCCGCAAAGCCCAGAGTTTATAAGTCCAAGAGCAACGCCCAGGACGCTCACGAGGCTATCCGTCCTTCTATAATAACAGTAACTCCCGCTATGGCAAAGCCTACTCTTACCAGCGACCAGTATAAGCTCTATAAGCTCATCTGGGAGCGCTTTATGGCAAGTCAGATGGAAAATGCTATTCTTGATACAAAGTCCGTTGATATAATCTGCAACGGTTGTCTGTTCAAGGCGAACGGCTATACGGTAAAGTTTGACGGCTTTACCGCACTTTACGAAGAGAGCAAGGATACGGACGACGATGAGGGCGGCGCATTACCGAAGCTCACCGCAGGCGAAAAGCTGAAGGTTAAGGAGCTTTCAGGAAATCAGCACTTTACCCAGCCCCCACCGAGATATACCGAAGCAAGTCTTATCAAGGCTTTTGAAGAAAACGGTATAGGCAGACCTTCCACCTATGCTCCTACAATCGCCACTATTTTAGACAGACACTACGTTGAAAGAGAAGCAAAGCAGTTAAAGCCTACCACTCTCGGTATAGCTATAACAGAGCTTATGGCAGACCACTTTGAACAGATAGTAGATACAAAGTTTACCGCAAAGATGGAAAGCAATCTCGATAAAATTGAAGAGGGAAGCGCTGACTGGGTAGCTATCCTGCAGAAGTTCTACGGAGATTTTGACAAGATGCTTGGCAAGGCAGAAACCGATATGGAGGGCAAGAGGGTAAAGATTCCCGACGAGCCTACCGACGTTATCTGTGAGCATTGCGGTAAGAATATGGTAATAAAAATCGGTCCTTACGGAAAGTTTTTAGGTTGCTCCGGCTTCCCCGAGTGCAAGAACACAAAGCGTATCGTAAATGAGGCAAGCGGCACCTGTCCCAACTGCGGCGGCAAGATGCTTTCCAAAAAATCAAAGAAGGGTAAGCCCTTCTTCGGTTGCGAAAATTATAAGGATTGTAACTATATGACCTGGGATACTCCCATTGCCGATATCTGTCCCGATTGCGGAAAGACTCTCTTCAAGAAGGCAGGCAAGGCAGGTCAGGTCTACTGTGCGGCAGAGGGTTGCGGTTACGTAAGACCTGCCGAAGAAAGCGAAAATAAATAAACGAGGAAAATAACTTGGATATAAAACAGGTAACTGTAATAGGTGCGGGACTGGCAGGCTGTGAGGCGGCTTGGGCTCTGGCAAACAGAGGCATTAAGGTGCGTCTTTGCGAGATGAAGCCGAAGAAATATTCTCCCGCCCACAAATACAGCGGCTTTGCAGAGCTTGTCTGCAGTAATTCCCTTAAATCCGCAGATACGGCAAGTGCCTGCGGAATGCTTAAGGAAGAAATGCGCTATATGGGCTCTGTTACAATGCAGGCGGCAGAAAAGACAAGAGTCAGTGCAGGTGGTGCTCTTGCAGTAAACAGAGAGCTTTTCTCCGACGCTGTCACCGAGGCTATAAAAAATCATCCTAATATTGAGATAGTATACGATGAGATAACGGAGTTCCCTGAAAGCAATACCATAATTGCCACAGGACCTCTGTCAAGTGACGCTCTTGCAGAAAAGATAAGAGAAAAATGCGGCGAGGCTTTAAGCTTTTACGATGCGGCGGCACCGATAGTGACCGCAGAAAGCATCGATATGTCGCTGGCGTTCTTCGCTACAAGATACGATAAGGGTGATGCGGATTACATCAACTGCCCCATGACAGGAGAAGAGTACGAGGCGTTCTATAACGAGCTTGTAAATGCCGAAAGCGTACCGCTGAAGGCTTTTGAAAATCTCAAGGTGTACGAAGGCTGTATGCCTGTTGAGGTGCTTGCAAAAAGAGGTATCGAAAGCGTAAGATACGGATGTATGAAGCCGGTAGGTCTTACCGATCCCAGGACAGGCAGACGCCCCTATGCGGTAGTACAGCTCCGCAAGGAGAATAACGAAGGCACGTTATATAATCTTGTAGGCTTTCAGACAAATCTTAAATTCGGCGAGCAGAAAAGAGTATTCTCTATGATAACGGGACTTCAGAATGCCGAATTCGTAAGATATGGCGTTATGCACAGAAATACCTTCTTAAACGGCCCCAAGCTGCTTGATAAGAACTTTATGCTTAAGGGTAGCGACAACGTCTATTTTGCAGGTCAGATAACGGGTGTAGAAGGATATGTTGAAAGTGCGGCGTCGGGCATCGTGGCAGGTATAAATCTTGCCCATAGCCTTATGGGAAAGCCTCCGCTTTCGCTCCCCGATACCTGTATGACGGCGGCTCTTTCAAAGCATGTAAGTACGGAAAACAAGGATTTTCAGCCGATGGGTGCCAATATGGGCATTCTTCCGGCTTTAGAGGACAGGATAAAGGACAAGAAGCTGAGATACCGCACTATAGCCGACCGAGGTCTTGTTGATCTTAAAAAGGCGCTGGAATCCCAGTTATAATCAGGAAAGGATAAGTATTATGAAAATTGTAGTAGACGCCTTCGGCGGAGATAACGCCCCCGACGAGGTAGTAAAGGGCGCAGTAGAAGCCGTAAAGGAATACGGAGTAACGGTAGTTTTATCAGGTGATACAAAGAAGCTGGATGAATGCTTTACAAGACTCGGTCTTTCAAAGGAAAATATCGAATTTGCCGAGGCTGATGGAGTTATCGAGATTGAGGACGATCCCAAGCAGATATTAAAGGAAAAGAAGAACAGCTCTATGGGTGTTGCTCTTACAATGGTAGCGGAGGGCAAGGCTGACGCTATGGTAAGTGCAGGCAGTACAGCGGCACTCGTTATGGGCGGTACTCTTATAGTAAAGCGCATAAAGGGCGTAAAGCGCCCCTCCCTGACTCCCGTAATGCCGGGTGTTGATAATATGTACATCCTTCTTGACGGCGGTGCAAACGTTGATTGCCGCCCTGATATGTTAAGACAGTTTGCCGTAATGGGCAGTATATATATGAACAGGGTTATGGGCGTAAATAATCCCAGAGTAGGTCTTTTGAACGTTGGCGCAGAGGAAGAAAAGGGCAGAGATTTAGAGCTTCAGACCTATGCGCTTTTAAAGAACAGCAATCTTAACTTTACAGGTAACGTTGAGGCAAGAGATGCGGCACTCGGCGCAGTCGACGTAGTGGTTACCGACGGCTTTACAGGTAACGTATTCTTAAAGACTGTAGAAGGTATGGGCAAGTTTATGAAGAAGGCTCTGAAGGAGCGTATCTTCGGTGGAGGACTTTCAAAGGTCGGCGCACTCTTCTGTATGAAGGGCATAAAGTCGGTATCAAAGCAGATGGACTACCGTGAGGTAGGCGGCTCACCCCTTTTAGGTACTGCAAAGCCGGTTATCAAGGCTCACGGCAGTAGTGACGCCCTTGCCTTCAAGAATGCTATCCGTCAGGCAAAGCAGTTTGCCGAGGGCGGCGTTATTGACGAAATAACAAAGGCTCTGGCATCTATTGAAGCGGCAGAATAAAAACTATCCGAGGGGGAGCCTGGCTCCCCTTCAGAAAATTTAAAACAACAGAAAGGAGAAGACAATGAAGGAATTACAGGAAAGAATAGGCTATAGCTTTAAAAACGAAAAGCTTTTAGAAGAAGCGCTTACCCATTCTTCATATACAAACGGCAAGCACCTTAAAAGCAACGAAAGACTTGAATTTTTAGGCGACAGCGTTTTAAGTATAGTGGTATCAAAGTACCTTTTTGAAAACCTCACGAATATGCCCGAGGGACAGCTTACAAAAATCCGTGCAGGCGTAGTATGTGAAAACGCACTTTATCCTTTTGCAAGGAAAATAGATTTAGGAAAGTATATTTTCCTGGGAAAAGGCGAAGAAATGACAGGCGGCAGGGACAGACATTCTATCCTTGCAGACGCCTTTGAGGCGCTTATAGCGGCAATCTATCTGGATGGCGGAATAGAAGCGGCAAGAGGCTTTATATTACCCTTTTTACCACCTCTTGATAAGTTAAGAGACGGAAAGTTCCTGCTGGGCGACTATAAGACTGTTTTACAGGAGATAATCCAGCAGAATCCCGAAGAAAAGATAGCCTACGAGATAGCCGCAGAAAGCGGACAGGCTCACAACAAGCAGTTTACCGCAAACGTACTGCTTAACGGTCAGGTGATAGGTACCGGTATCGGCAAGAGCAAGAAGGAAGCGGAGCAGAATGCCGCAAGAGAAGCGATAGGTCTTATGGGCTATGAAACAAACTAACATTTCGGTATTTATACCGCATAACGGATGTAAGAATACCTGTAGCTTCTGTAATCAGCGGACTATCAGCGGACATAGTGAGCAGATAACACCTGATGCATTAAGCGAGCTTTTAAAGGAACAGCAGCCCCATCTTCTGAAAACTGACAGGCAGGCACAGATTGCCTTTTTCGGCGGTAGCTTTACGGCAATAGACAAAGATTATATGTGCAGTCTTTTAGAGGTGGCGCAGAAATTTGTAAAGGATTATCCCGCACAGTTTGTCGGTATCCGTTGTTCCACAAGGCCTGATTGTATTGATAAGGAAGTGCTTGCTATTCTCAAAGGCTACGGTATGACCGCTATAGAGCTTGGCGCACAGAGTATGTGCGATGAGGTGCTCGTATCAAACCGCAGAGGTCACACCGCCGATGACGTAAGACTGGCGGCAGGACTTATAAAATCCTTTGGTTTCGAGCTGGGACTTCAGATGATGACGGGACTTTATAAGGATACCCCCGACAGATGCATATATACCGCAGAGGAATTCATAAAGCTATCACCCGATACGGTAAGAATATATCCTACGGTAATTCTAAAAGGCACAGAGCTTGATGAACTGAAGGAGAAGGGAATATATAAGACCTTCGGCTTTGATGAAACTATAGACTTATGTGCAGAGCTTTTAGAAAAATTTACAGAGCATAATATCCCCGTTATACGAATGGGACTTCACGCAAGTGAGGACGTGGAAAGAAATATGACGGGCGGCGTATATCACCCCGCACTCCGTGAGATAGTGGAAAGCAGACTGTTCTTAAAGGAGATGCTTTCAGCTACGGAAGAGGGCGGAAGGTATATCTTTTACACCGATAAAAGCAATATCAGTAAAATAACAGGGCAGGGCGGATATAACCGGGGTATCCTGCTGGGGAAAAATATAACCTTTAAAATAAAAGAGGAAAAGGGCACAAGACTTCGTGCAGAGAGGATTAATTAATGTTTTTTAAATCTATGGAAATATACGGGTTCAAATCCTTTCCCGATAAGACCATACTAACCTTTGACAAGAAAATGACCGCCGTAGTCGGAAGTAACGGCAACGGCAAAAGTAATATAAGCGACGCCTTGCGCTGGGTAATGGGAGAGCAGGGCGCTAAAAGTCTGCGTGGAGATAAAATGGAGGACGTTATCTTCCACGGCACCGTAAGAAGAAAGCCTATGGGCTTTGCAAAGGTATCGCTTACTATTGATAACTCCGACAGAGCGCTCCGTATAGATTCCGACGAGGTAGTAATTTCCCGTAAATTATACCGTAGCGGCGAAAGTGAATACAGAATAAACGGTGCAAAATCCCTGCTCAAGAACATTCACGAGCTTTTTATGGGTACGGGACTTGGCAGAGACGGCTACAGCGTTATCGGTCAGGGTAAGGTATCCGAAATTGTAGAATCCGCAGGTAGCAAGCGCCGTGAGGTCTTTGAAGAGGCGGCAGGCGTATCAAAGTTTTTAGCACAGAAAAAGGATGCGGAAAACAAGCTGAAGCACACAGAAGAAAATCTCCTTCGTATAAGAGATATTGCAAAGGAGCTTGAAGAAAGACTCCCCGTTTTAGAAAAGCAGGCGGCAAAGGCGAAAAAAGCCAGGGTGCTTTTAGAAAGAGAAGAAAGACTCGATATTTCCGTAAGCGTATACGAATTATCCGAGCTTGAAAAGGCGCTTAAGGAAACCGAGGATAAGATTCTTTTAAATCAGGCGGAGCTAGGAAATCTTGACAGAGATATCGCAAGACTTGAAGCAGAAGAAAACGAAAGCAACGAAAAGAAGTTAAAGCTCCGTGCCGAGCTTCAGGCACTTCAGGATAAGGGTAGCGAGGCGAGAGAAAGAATCACCGCTATAAAGCAGGAAATTGCAGTACTCGAAAACGATATCCACCATGCAAACGAAACTATTACCCAGCTTACTGAACAGATAGAAAACAGTCAGCAGGGTAAGGAAAAGCTGGAGGCGGATAAAAAAGCCCTTGCCTTACAGATAGAAGAAAAGAAAAAGGAAATAGAAGAGCTTAAAGCATTATCCCGTGAGCTTACCGAAAAGCTGACAGGTATAAGCGAAGAAAACAGCAGTCTTGACGAGGAGTATAAAAAGCTCGAAGCAGGACAGGGACAGTTATATCTTAAAAAGACGCAGATAAGCCTTCGCATAGAGCAGTTGGGGCTTTCCGAGATGGAAAATGCACAGCGTACAAAAGAGCTTGAAGCGGCAATAGAAGAACTGAATCTGAAAATATCCGAGCAGAAGAAAAAGCTTCTTGAAACCGAAAGCGAGCTTGAGGCGGCAGAGGATGAAAAATCCGAAACCGAAAACAAGATGACAGGCTATAAAAAGCTTTTTGAAAGCAAATCCGAAAAGCTGAAGGTACAGAGCAAGACTCTTGAGGATTTAAAGAAGGCTCACGATACAAAGCGCTCCCGTTACGACGTGCTTGACGGTATCGATAAGAATATGGCTGGCTTTGCGGCAAGCGTAAAATCAGTAATACAAGCCTCAAAGCAGGGACGACTCAGCGGTATCAGAGGTACTGTAGCCGATATTATAAACGCCCCTAAAAGATATACCGTTGCTATTGAAATCGCCCTTGGCGGTATTATGCAGAATATCGTAACTGATAACGAGGACAGTGCAAAACGCAGTATGCGTTATCTTAAAGAGGGTAACCTCGGCAGAGCGACCTTCCTGCCCCTTACAAGCGTAAAGGGAAAGCTCCTTGAAATAGACGGACTTGCAGAGGAGGAAGGCTTTGAGGGTATGGCGTCAGAGCTTATCAGCTATGATAAGGAATATGACGGCATAGTAAAGTCAATACTTGGTAAGACCGCTATAGTGGAGGATATCGACGTAGCCTCGGTAATAGCGAAGAAATACGGATACCGTTTCAAGATAGTAACCCTTGACGGTCAGATAATCAATGCGGGCGGTTCCTTTACAGGCGGTAGCGTAAAGAACGATGCAGGTATCATTTCAAGAAAGCAGGAGCTTTCCGACTTATCGGAAGAAATAGAAAAGCTCTCTGCAAAGATAAAGGATGAAACTGAACAGTTAAAGCCTCTCCAGGCAGAAGTGAACAAGATGGCGTTCGAGATGGAGGGCTTTGCCCAGATACTCGCCGAATGCGCTCCTAAAATTGCAAGGCTTGAAGCGGAAAAGGACGGCGTCAGAGGACTTTTATCCCAGCTTAATTCCCAGCGTGATATGAATGAGGAATTACTCGATAAGCAAGACGTTACCGTAGCCGATAGCAAAAAGCAGAAGGCAGAGCTTGAAAAGGAACTTGCACAGCTTGAAAAGGACATAGAAGAAAACGAAAAGATTCTCGAAAAGCAGAGAGAAAATCTTGATAAGGCTGATAGCAGTAAAAAGGAGTTTGCGGATAAGATATCCGAAAACGATCTTTCAATACTTACCTGCGAAAAGGATATCGAAGGTTTAAGAATCCGTATAGAAGGCATTGACCAGTCTATTGCGGCACTTCTTACAGGCGGTGACGAAAACCTTAAGGCTATCGAAGAAAAGAAGGCGGAGATAGAAGCTATCACAAAGCAGATAGCACAGAAGAACGACCTTTGCGATAAGATAACCGAGCAGGCAAGCGGTAGCGATAAGGAAATTGCCGATAATATTTCTCTTACGAATGCCATCGAGCAGAAGATAAGCGAGATAGGTAAGAGCATAAGAGAGCTTACCGAGTCGAAGGAAAAATACAGTACCGAGCTTGCAAGACAGGAGGAAAGAAAATACTCCTGTGACGCACAGACGGAAAAGATAATCACAAATCTCTGGGACAGATACGAGATAACAAAGAGCGAAGCCAGAGAAAAGGCAGAGGAATTGCCTGATATCATAACCGCAAAGAACGAGCTTCAGGAAATCAAGCGCAGTATAAATGCTCTTGGTAACGTAAACTATAGCTCCATCGAAGAGCTTGAAGAGCTTTCCGCAAGATATGGCGAGCTTTCCACACAGCTTCAGGACGTGGAAAAATCAAAGACAGAGCTTGAAAAGCTCATTGCCGACCTTATCCGTGATATAAGACAGAGATTTACCGAGAGCTTTAACAGTATCAACAAGCATTTCGGCAAGCTGTTTTCCGAAATATTCGGCGGCGGTGAGGCAAGACTTGAGCTTTCAAACCCTGATGACGTGCTGAACTCCGATATAGAGATATATGCGGCGCCTCCCGGAAAAGTAATAAGAAGCCTTTCGCTTTTATCAGGCGGCGAAAAATCAATGGTTGCGCTGACTATATATCTTGCGATACTTCTTCACAGACCGACTCCCTTCTGTATGCTTGACGAGGTGGATGCGGCACTTGACGAAGCAAACGTACAGAAATACGCTACATATCTTAAACGCTTCTCTAAAAATACACAGCTTATGGTAATCACCCACAGACGAGGCACAATCGAGCTTTGCGACGTGCTTTACGGCGTGTATATGCAGGAAAAGGGCGTTTCAAGATTACTCCGACAGGAGATTATCGACGATCTGGATATGGAGCTGGAATAAATGAAGATCAGCAAAAAATATGTAATATTCGGTATTGTAGCTATAATGCTTATTACCGCCGTGATAATTATAATCTGTGCTGTAAACGTTGATAAGACCGTTCCTGCCGTGAATACTATGCCCTTTGATACTGTTTTGAGTAATGAGCAGGCGGCAGAGGACCTTGAATTTATGTACAATGCGGTAAAGCAGACTCATCCCTGCTATCTTGATAATTCAGGACTTGGCGATGCTTTTGATGCCGCTTATGAGCAGGCAAAAAATCAGCTTTCGGGATATGACAGTATTACGGTAGGCGAGCTTTGGAGTATCGGTGCTGTGATGTACTGCTCAATAAATGACGGGCACACGATAATGACCTTCCGTGGCAGCAGAGAAGTGCTGGAAAAGGATAAGATCGGTAAAAATGAAATATTGTCCGTTGACGGCGTTTCCTACGAAGAGCTTCTCGGTCGTTTTAAAAAGGTATTTCCCTTTGAGCCACAGGTGGAATTCTATGCAGATTATATGCTGACAGAGTGCCTACGGCTTGAAAGCTGGAATATGCTTTTGGGACTCGACACATCTGACGGCATTACACTTCGGCTACAGAGCGAAAATGGTACAGAAACCAAGGAGCTTACCTTCGGATATCCCAATCTGTCACAGAATACCGAAACGGATAATGACAGAGAATCATTCTACAGCTACAGAATATATGAAGATACTTCATCGGCGGTATTTACCCTTGACGAGTGTACTGTAACAGATGGATATAAGGCGGCGCTTTCCGATTTCTTTAAAGAGGTTGCCGAAAAGAATATCCGCAGAGTAGCCGTTGATTTAAGAAAGAACGGCGGCGGAAACTCCCAGGTCATCAATGAATTTATGAAATACATTGATGTTGATGATTACGGCATTTTCGGTGCTACCATCGTAAGAGAAGATGATAAGCTGACGGAATATGAAGGCTACCGTGAAGCCAATAAAAAAGAGCAGAATGTATTTTCAGGGGAGCTTTATGCTCTTACATCAAACTACACCTTCAGCTCAGGGATGGATTTTGCGGTAACTATATCCGATAACAAGCTGGGTAAGGTGATAGGAGAGATTCCTGGTAATATGCCTACAAGCTATGGCGACAAGCTTTATTTTCAGCCGCCTAATTCAAAGCTACTGTGTCAGGTGTCATATAAAAAATTCTGCCGTGTTGACAGGAGCAAGGATGATATTCCTCTTATTCCTGACATAGAAACTGACGAAAAGAATGCACTTGATACATTCCTTAATTTAAACTGACGAGGTAATTATGGGCTTTTTTGAAAAATTAAAAAACGGACTTAAAAACACAAAGGACGCTCTTTCGGGTAAGATTCAGAGCGTAATAAATTCCTTTACAAAGATAGACGAGGATTTCTTTGAGGAGCTTGAAGAAACTCTTATCCTTTCCGATATCGGTGCCGTGACCAGCGCAAATATCTGCGAAAGCCTTCGTAAAGAGGTAAAGCGCACGGGTGCTACCGATCCTAATGAAGTAAAGGGACTTTTAAAGAATATCATTGCGGAGATTTTAGAGGGCGACAATACTCTGAATCTTGATACAAAACCGACGGTAATTCTTGTTATCGGCGTAAACGGAGCAGGCAAGACCACTACTATAGGTAAGCTCTCCCACAATCTTAAAGCCAGCGGCAAAAAGGTGGTTGTTGCGGCGGCGGATCCCTTCCGTGCGGCGGCTATCGAGCAGCTTCAGGTATGGACTGACAGAGCGGGCGTTGATATAATAAAGCACGCCGAGGGCGCAGATCCTGCCGCAGTTGTATTTGACGCTCTTCAGGCGGGTAAGGCAAGAAATGCCGACGTTATCATCTGTGATACCGCAGGCAGACTTCACAATAAGAAAAATCTTATGGACGAGCTTAAGAAGATTGCAAGAATCATAGATAACAATCTGCCGGACAGCCGTGTAGAAACACTTTTGGTGCTTGACGCCACAACGGGACAGAATGCGGTAAATCAGGCAAGACTTTTCAAGGAAACTGCGGAAATTACAGGTATTGTTCTTACAAAGCTTGACGGAACTGCAAAAGGTGGTATAATAATACCTATAAAGGAAGAACTGGACATCCCCGTAAAGCTTGTAGGCGTCGGAGAAAAGATAGACGACCTTCAGGACTTTATACCCGCCGATTACGTAGAAGCTTTATTCGCAGAATAAAGAGGAAGGAAATTTATAATGA